>NZ_JBKQXO010000008.1:0-228471 GCF_046762885.1 Yoonia sp. SDW83-1 | reverse complement strand
CGCCTTCGATAAACTGACCCATGCAAAGCCTCCGCAACGAATGCCGAAATCATACCATCATTCAGATCATCAGGGGAGTTTTCACACAGCCTCTCCGCAAACCAGACCTGCAATCAAAAACCCACTACTCAGCAGATCGGGTTCCATTTGCAGTACCAGCGCGTTTCATCCTCAGGCTCCACGGTTGGCGCGGGCTCTGCTGCCGCCTCGCCGCCCCAAGGCCACCAGCTGCGCTTCTCTTCCACGAAGACAACCTCTTCGCCCCAGTTGAACGGCCAGAAATCGAACCAGCTGCTGAACCAGCCGGTGATGCTGTCGATGATATAGGTCGCCACGATCAGCACGATGATCCCGAGGATGACGTAGAAAACGACGCGCCCGAATGACTTGCCGCCTTCACGCGCGGCATTGAAGGTAAACAGCTTCAGCGACCGGCTCAGCACCTCGCTCCAGGGTTTTTTGGACACGCAATCTTCGTTCTGTTCTGTGCTGGCCATGATCTGCACCTCAAACTGATCCTTGCCGCGCATGTTGCGGATGAATACGGCAACAATATGGGCAAGAATGGGTGATTGGCGCGCTGTCGGATCGGGTGCCAAACCTTAACGCGACGGTAATATTTAGCCCGTCCGCCGCGTTAATCATGGAAATCCGTGCGAAAGGGTCCGACGCTTTGCCGACGCAAATCCGACGCGATGCCGACAGGACGAAATCGCCAGAACCCCTGTATTAACTGACGTTCCCGCGAATCATGCGGTTCCACCGGACGCCCCGCGTTGCAAACCCCACCGCGCGTTGCGCGATCCATTTGTTCACGCCCGCCCCAAGCCGCCGGGGTCAGGATTGCCTGACATGGCTTTTTCGCCGTCTCTGGCCTAATATCGGCGCATATTACATGACGGCCCTCTATTTTTACCGAGGCAGCAGATGGCATTGAATACCGGCGGACAGGGGTTTCTGTCCCAATTCGCACCGCTTAGCCCCCGGGCCAACCGGATCATCGTGGGCCTGACATGGCTCGCCATTCTTGCCGTCGCGATTTCGGAATTCGTCACCAACAATCCCACCTGCTATCTGCCTTCGCCTGACCCGGCCTGCAATCGCACCGATGCCGAAAACGCCTATGATCCCGGATACTTAAGCAGGCCTGAAAACCTCTGGCACTGGGACTGGATGCTGTTGTCGGGGCTGATGGTGTTTGCCCTGTCCATCGCCTTTGTGGATAGCATAAAACCCAAATTCCACCGCTGCATCGCCCGCCTGTTTGACCGAGGCGTGCTGCAGCCCGGTGCCATGTCGGAAGACGGGTTTCAGGCCAGTTTTGCGGCGGACGCCAAACGCTGGGCCTTGCGCGGCGCGCTTCTGACAGCAGCCGCCATGGCGCTCGCCTGGGCGTTTGTGCTGTGGACAAACCGGCAGCCCATGCAAGTGCCGCTGGCGCTTGTTCAGATCATTCTTGGTTTCATCGCAGGGGGTTACATCGGTGAAATGGCCTGTTTCGGCCGCCTGGGCCGCCGGATCCAAACCAGCGATGTGGCCTTGCATCTTGATCCCTGGCACGCCGATGGCACTGCAGGCCTCAGGCCGGTCGGCAGCTTCTTTTTCTATCAGGCGACCTTTGCCACGATACCCGCTGCGTTTCTGGCTATCTGGATCTGGATATTACCGCTCTGGGACAATTACGCGCATTGGTACTTGCCCTATCTGGCGCTTTTGATCATCGCGATCATCGTCCAGACGCTGGCCGTCTTTCTGCCGCTCGGCAGCTTTCATATTGAAATGATGCGACAAAAACGCGAATGGCGGCGCAAACTGGATGAGGAGTTTCGCCAGAACTCCGCCCAGCGTGCGGCCTTTCTGGACAGCGCCAATATCGACCGTCAAAGCGAAATCGAGGCTGTGCTGACCCTGCTGACAAAGCGCCATCAAGAGGTCGAGGCGATGCCGACATGGCCGATTGACCGCAACCTCTGGCGCAAGTTCACCTTTCGCAACGTATTTCTATTGGCGCCAATTCTGGTCGATTTCACACTGGGTGCGACGAACTGGAAATCGGTCCTGTCAGCCTTCATGGGGTTGAGCTGAAAGGAAAAACCGGCCTATTCCGTCAGCTTGACCTCGTAAAGGTTATCCGACCACCCATCGACATTGCAGCGGGCACGGACAAAGACTGATGTGGCCCCACCAGGGATCTGAACGCCACCCAGCGACCGGGTAAAGGGCTGTTCTTCAACATGCGGGTGAAAAAGTTCGCGAAACCCAAGGCTGTTGCCATCGGCATCCAGAACCTCCCAGCCATCAGCGTAATGGTCCCATCCGGTATCCGGATGCGACAAGGTCACATTGACCCGATCACCACTAATGGTCACGTCTTCGATCACCGGTCCATCGGCAAAGGCCGGGCCAGCGAACAGACCAAGAATAACAGCGTATTTCATACGTCTTTCTCTATCAGAATACGGCGTGGGATCGATGCAAATTCGCGTGACCAGACGATCCAGACCACAATGGCGGTCGCAGCGATCAACGCCCAGCCCCCCAGCAGCCAGGCCAGCGCACCAAGCGCGAAATACATGCTCCGCAATCCGCGGTTAAAATTGATGGCGGCCCGGATGTTCAGCTCTGCCGCCTGTGCCGCGCGCGGATAAGCCTTTGGATCGTCTGGATCATTCGGGACAGAGGCCATGATCACCGCACAATAGCCAAAGACTCGGTTCGCCCAGACGAATTTCAGGAAAGCATTGGTCAGAAACAGCACCACCAGCCCCAGTTTCAACTGCCAGATCAACACCGGGACCGGCATTTCGGATACTTCGGCGGCAACCCCCTGCAGCGGTGCCGTGTTACCCACCAGCGCCAGAACACCGCCGATGGCCAACAGGCAGGTCGACGCAAAAAACGATGTCCCCTGTCGCAGGCTGGCCAGGATCTGACTGTCGAAAATACGGGGATCGCGGGTGACAAAGACGCGCATCCATTCACGCCTGCGTTCCCCCATGAGTACGGTCACGGAGGGGTGCTTAGCCCCCGGATGCTCGATCCACCAACCAATTGTAAACCAAGACAGAATAATCAGGCCCGCAGCACACCAGTCCAGCGGCGTCAGCAGGGCCATATGATCCACCAATCGCATAAGCCATTGTGTAGCCTTTAGAGTTCAGACTTGCCATATCTTGAAATTGGTAATATATTTTTACCAATCATACGGATCAGGGAGTCGACCGATGGAAATGCCAGCCCCCAGCGCCAGCGTCCTGTCGCGCAAGGACAAGATCGTTGAACGGCTGCGGAGCGTGTTGCCCCGCGATGCTGTTATTTCCGACATCTCGGAAACCCGCGCCTATGAATGCGACGCCCTGACCGCTTATAAATGCCCGCCCCTCTGCGCCGTGCTGCCAGCCAATACCGAAGAAGTCGCTGCGGTTCTGAAAATCTGCCATGAGATGGGCGTGCCTGTCGTTCCGCGCGGGTCCGGCACCTCGCTCGCCGGTGGGGCGCTGCCCACGGCAGACTCGGTCATCCTTGGCGTCGCCAAAATGAACGCCGTGATCGAAACCAATTACGACGACCGCTATATCCGCGTACAGACCGGGCGCACCAACCTGTCGGTCACCGGGGCCGTCGAACAGAACGGTTTTTTCTACGCCCCCGACCCGTCAAGTCAGCTGGCCTGCGCCATCGCCGGCAACATCGCGATGAATTCAGGCGGGGCGCATTGCCTGAAATACGGGGTGACGACCAACAACCTGATGGGCGTCACTATGGTGATGATGGACGGCACCGTGGTCAAAATCGGCGGCGCGCATCTGGACGCGGGCGGGCTGGACCTGCTGGGCCTGATCTGCGGGTCCGAAGGGCAGTTGGGCGTGGTGACCGAAGCGACGCTGCGCATCCTGCACAAACCCGAAGGCGCGCGGCCGGTTCTGATGGGCTATGACAGTTCCGAAGTGGCCGGTCAGGTCGTGACCGACATCATCAAGGCTGGCGTTTTGCCTGTCGCCATCGAATTCATGGATCGCCCTTGCATTGAGGCGACAGAAGCCTTTGCCAAAGCAGGCTATCCCATGTGCGAGGCGCTATTGATCGTGGAGGTTGAAGGATCTGACGAAGAAATCGACTATCAGCTTGACCTGATCATGAAAATCGCCGCCAGCCATAATCCGGTGGAACTGCGCCAGGCCAAGGATGCAGACGAGGCTGGGCGCATCTGGTTGGGCCGCAAATCGGCCTTTGGCGCGATGGGCCAGATCAACGACTATATGTGCCTGGATGGGACGATCCCGGTGTCCTCCCTGCCCTTCGTGCTGAAACGGATTGGCGAGATGTCCAAGGAATTCGGCCTTGATGTGGGCAACGTGTTCCACGCAGGCGACGGCAACATGCACCCGCTGATCCTGTTCGACGCCAACAAGCCCGGCGATCTGGAACTGTGCGAAGAATTCGGCGCCGAAATCCTGAAGCTCTGTGTTGAGGTCGGCGGCTGCCTGACCGGCGAACATGGTGTCGGCATTGAAAAACGCGACCTGATGAATGTGCAGTTCGATCCCCCGGATCTAGAGGCGCAGATGGCCATCAAGGACGTGTTTGATCCCGCATGGCTGCTGAACGCCGCCAAGGTCTTTCCGCTCGCAACCTCGCAATCGCGCCGCGCTGCCTAAGGAACTGAAATGACACCACAATCCGAAGCCGAGCTTGCGGAAATCATCGCAGGCACGAACGGCCCCTTGCACATTACCGGCGGCGGCACGCGACCTATCGGTCAGACCGAAGGCACGGGGCTCAGCACATCCAAGATGTCAGGTATCACGCTCTATGAACCCGGCGCGCTCACCATCGTGGCCAAGGCAGGCACGCCTGTGGCAGAAATCGAAGCAGAACTCGCCAAAGAAAATCAACGCCTTGCATTCGAACCAATGGATCATCGCGGCCTGCTGGGCACGAAGGGCGAACCAACCATTGGTGGCGTCGTTGCGGCCAACGTGTCAGGGCCTCGCCGGATTGCCGTCGGCGCCTGCCGCGATTTCGCGCTGGGGGTTCGGTTCGTCGACGGGTCCGGCACGATCATCAAGAATGGCGGGCGCGTGATGAAAAACGTCACCGGCTACGATCTGGTCAAGCTGATGTGCGGCTCCTACGGCACGCTTGGGGTGCTGACAGAGGTTTCGCTGAAGGTGCTGCCAGATGTGGAAACAACAGGCTGCGTCCTGTTACACGGGCTGGACGATGCCACTGCGATAAGGGCAATGTCCGCCGCCCTCGGCTCACCATTCGAGGCGACAGGGGTGGCCCATTTCCCCAAAAGCATGCACGGCGACCCGGTCACCATGATCCGCATCGAAGGTTTCGAAAAATCAGTGACTTACAGGGCCGACAAGCTGCGCGATCTGCTGAGTTCCTTTGGTGAGATCAGCATTCAGATCGGCGATACAGACGATGGATATGGCAGCAAAAGGGGCTGGGCGTGGGTCCGCGATGTCAGCGCCTTCGCGGGTCAGCCGGGCGATGTCTGGCGTATCTCGGCCAAACCGTCTGAGGCCGCGGCACTGACCGCCAGGCTGGGCGCAAATGCGGTGCAATATGACTGGGGTGGCGGGTTAATCTGGGCGTTGATGCCGGAAGGCACCGAATTGCGCACCAAGCTCGGGCCGTTCGATGGTCACGCAACACTGATCCGAGGCAAGGTCAACACGCCGACGTTCCATCCCGAACCCGCACCGTTGGCCGCCATCACCGCAGGCCTGCGGGCAAAATTCGACCCGCGCGGCATCCTTAACCCGGGCCTGATGCAGGCAAAGCCTGCTGTTGTCGCCTGATGATGTATATGCTGCTTATCGCCGGCTGTCTGCTGCTTTTGTTTCGCGGCCCGAAGCTGCGCAAACAGGCACGGCTAGTTCTGGGCCTTCTTTTTGTCGGGCTCTTGTTCCTTTGGGGATCCTATTTCGCATGGAGCAATCCCAGCGGCGACCCGCAAGGCAGCATGTTCCGCGGCATTGACCTGATGGCGCTTCTGATGATCACTGCGCTTTTTGGGCTGACCTGCCTGACCCAGATCCGCCGCGGCGGCGGGTCTGCCGACACCGCGCAATCCCGCCCAGTCCTGCCGCTTGCCGCCATGGTTATCCTAGGCGCTGCATGTGTCTACTTCACCCTGGCCTATTTCCTCTAGGACGTTACCGATGCAAACCACTTTCACGCCCGAACAACTCAAGGACCCCGGCACCGCCCGCTCGAACGAGATTCTGCGGTCCTGCGTGCATTGCGGGTTCTGCACCGCCACCTGCCCCACCTATCAGGTGCTGGGCGACGAATTGGACAGCCCGCGTGGCCGCATCTACCTGATCAAGGACATGCTGGAAAACGAGCGTAAGCCGGATGAGAAAACCGTCAAACATATCGACCGCTGCCTGTCCTGCCTTGCCTGCATGACGACCTGTCCGTCTGGCATACATTACATGCATCTCGTCGATCATGCGCGCGCCTATATCGAGAAAAATTACGATCGCCCCTGGTCCGACCGCGCCCTGCGCTGGCTGTTGGCGCGTATCCTGCCCTACCCAATGCGGTTCCGTGTGGCCCTTCTGGGTGCCAAGATCGGGCGGCCTTTTGCTCGGCTGATGCCCGATGCACGGCTGCGCGCCATGCTGGAAATGGCACCCAAGACGATCCCACCGGTCAGCCGCAATGACGATCCACAGACCTTCCCGGCGCAGAACAAGAAGATGCGTGTCGCCCTGATGACCGGCTGCGCGCAAAAGGCGCTGAACACGGATATCAACGATGCGACGATCCGGCTTCTGACCCGTCTGGGGGCCGAAGTGGTCGTCGCCGAAGGGGCCGGTTGCTGCGGCGCCCTGACCCACCACATGGGCAAGGAAGATGAAAGCCACGCGACGGCAGCCAGAAATATCAAGGCATGGGCGCGCGAGATGGATGGTGAGGGGCTGGATGCCATTGTCATCAACACTTCCGGCTGCGGCACGACTGTCAAGGATTATGGACATATGTTCCGCAATGACCCGCTTGCCGATGACGCGGCGCGGATATCGGCCATCGCAAAAGATGTCAGCGAAGTATTGATTGATCTTCTGCCGGACGACGCTCCACAGTTACAGCCCAATGTCGCAAAGACCGCTATCGCTGGCACGGATGCAGACACCTCACCATCGCAACCGACGCAGACAGGCGATGGAACACTCAAGGTCGCCTATCACGCTGCCTGTTCGCTGCAGCATGGACAACAGATCAAGACGTATCCAAAGGATCTGCTGAAGAAGGCCGGGTTTACCGTGCTCGAACCCGCCGACAGCCATTTATGCTGTGGTTCAGCCGGCACGTATAACCTGATGCAGCCCGAGATTTCCAAGCAGCTCAAAGATCGCAAGGTGCAGACATTAGAGGCTTTGACACCGGATATCATCGCGGCTGGGAATATCGGCTGCATGATGCAGATCGGCGGCGGTACGGATGTACCGATTGTCCATACGGTCGAATTACTCGACTGGGCCACAGGCGGTCCTCAGCCGCCTGCGCTGACCGCTGAAGGCAAACAGCATCCGCAGGTGCCAATGCTAAAATGACGCCATAATCCTGCCGTAACTCTCTCTCATGCTCGTATCAACCAACGGGATGAAACGATGCGGCACCTCTTCTTTTCGGTTGTTCTTTTACTGGCCTCTGCCGGTGGACTTCAGGCGCAAGACGCAGAGCTTGTCACGCTGCAAACCCGTCAGGACAGCCAGGGCTGGGAAGGCGTCGGTCGCCTGGATATTCGCGATAAGGGGTTTTGCACCGCCGCCCTTATCCGTGATCGGCTGATTCTGACTGCAGCCCATTGCCTCTATGATACTGACGGGTCCCTGATTTCACCTGAAAGGTTCGAATTCCGGGCAGGCTTGCGCGATGGGCGGGCTGCCGCGACCCGGCGGATTTCACGCGCCTTTGCCCATCCCGACTATAATCACGACGGTGACCAAGGCGCTGACCCGGCAGAGGTCGCCCTTGATATCGCCGTGCTGGAACTGGCCCAACCGATCCGGTCAACACGCATCCGGCCCTATCTGATTGCGCCGCGTCCCTTGACGGGGGATCAGGTCGGCGTGGTGTCCTATGGGCGTGGACGTGAGGCTGCGGCCAGCCTGCAAGAGGTCTGCAGCGTGCTGGGCCGGCAAACCGGCGTGATCGTCATGACATGCGATGTGGAATATGGTTCCAGCGGTTCACCCGTTTTCATCATGCAGGATGGTGAAACGCGGATCGCCTCGGTCATTTCGGCCATGGCGCAGGTGGATGGCGAAAAGGTGTCACTTGGCACCTCCTTGAACGGCCCGTTGTCAGAACTGCTTGCGCATTTTGCGGCGTTTGGTCCCGCCAGACCGGGTGGCACCCAGCGACTGATGGGTTTCGGCGAACGCAATGATACTGGCGCAAAGTTCGTACGCTCTAACTGAAAAACGGCTCTTTGAAGGGTCTTGAAACCCGTCTTTCCCTTTCCCAAATATATGCTGTCGGATCGCCAATGATGGGGTCCGATGCAAACTGCCTGTCCCGTGACGGGAAGGCCAAACCACTGTTATCGCTTCATAAAGGATGACCACTATGCGTAGTTTTGATCTCACCCCACTGTATCGTGCCACCGTTGGTTTCGACCAGATTGCCGATCTGATGGATCGCGCGCTTGCCAGCGATGTCAGCCAGAACAGCTATCCCCCTTACAACATCGAAAAGACCGCGGATGACGCCTGGCGCATTTCGATTGCCGTCGCCGGCTTTTCCGAAGACGACCTTGCCATCGAAGTAAAGGACCGCTCACTGCATGTGACCGCGCGCAAAGCCGAAGACAACGCCGAACGGACATATTTGCACCGGGGCATCGCCACGCGGGCCTTTGAGCGCCGGTTCCATCTGGCAGATCATGTGCGCGTCACCGGCGCGAGCCACGAAAACGGCATGCTGCATATTGATCTGGTGCGCGAAGTGCCAGAAGCACTCAAGCCACGCCGGATCGAAATCGCATCGTCTGGCAAGACCGATGCCAACCTGGTTGAAGCCAAATCCGTAAACTAAGAGACGCCACATTGTAAGATGGGTTTAAACCCATCTTACCGGTGGCAACGTCACATCCGGCAGCGATCGCCGGATGTGATATCCATGTCCTGACCCGGAAACGCGAGCCGAACAGGGCCGAACTCCACCAGCACCCCATCCTCTGTCGCGTTCCATGTGCCATCCCCGAATTGGCGGGTGAATGCGTCACAGGACCGTCCCAGATACAACACCTCGCCCGGCCTAAATCGCGGGGTGGCACCGGCACCCGCAAAGACGGATTGCGACTGCGGTTCAACAGATGTCAGCACAGCACCATGGCGGTTTTTTTCGAACTCAAACTCGCTACCGTCTGCCGACAGGAAAGTACCCCCCTGCGCCGCACCGGGTCCTGCCAAGGCAAGACCCATAACAACCGTCAAATAGCGCATTCTTTCCCCCTTTAATGGGCCTCGGCCCAGTTCGATCCTTGTCCCGCGTCGACAGCGAGCTTCACATCCAGCTTCACAGCCGGGTCGCTGGCATTTTCCATGACTTGCCGCGCCGCATCAATGAGCGCGTCTGTCGCACCGGCCTCAACTTCGAACAACAATTCGTCATGTACCTGCAAAAGCATCTTTGCAGGCAGGTCTGCTGTAGCTGCAGGCATCCTGATCATTGCCCGCCGGATCACATCCGCCGCCGTGCCCTGAATAGGCGCGTTGATGGCAGCACGTTTAGCGAAACCGGCATGTGGTCCCTTTGCGTTGATTTCCGGTGTGTTGATTCTACGGCCAAACAGCGTCTGGACGTAACCTGTCTCTTTGGCAAAGGCGATCGTGTCGTCCATGTATTTGCGGATGCCCGGGAAGCGTTCGAAATAGCGGTCGATAAAGCCCTGCGCCTCGCCTCTGGGGATGCGCAAGTTGCGCGCCAGACCAAAGCCCGAGATGCCATAGATCACCCCGAAATTGATCGCCTTCGCCTGCCGTCTGATTTCCGGCGTCATGTCCTCCAGCGGAACATCGAACATTTCCGACGCGGTCATGGCATGAATGTCGATCCCATCCAGAAATGCCTGCTTCAGCGCATCAATACCAGCAATATGCGCCAGAATCCGCAGCTCGATCTGGCTGTAATCCAGACTGACGATAACCTTGCCCGGCTCTGCGACAAACGCCTCGCGGATACGCCGCCCTTCCTCGGTGCGCACCGGAATATTCTGAAGGTTCGGATCGGTCGAGGCGAGCCGCCCGGTATTGGCCCCCGCGATGGAATAGGACGTATGCACGCGCCCGGTTTCGGCATTGATATGTTCCTGCAGCGCATCGGTATAGGTCGATTTCAGCTTGCTCAACTGCCGCCAGTCCAGAATGCGGCGCGGCAGATCGTGGATTGTGGCAAGATCCTCCAACACATCGGCCCCGGTGGAATAGGCCCCGGTCTTGCCTTTGGACGGCGTTTTCCCGTCAGGCAATGTCAGCCCCATTTCATCAAACATGATCTCGCCCAGTTGCTTGGGTGAGCCCACATTGAAAGGACGCCCGGCCATCTGCTGGATTTCATCCTCCAGCCCAGCCATCTTCTGGGCAAAGGCATTCGACATCCGCGACAGCGTATCGCGATCCACCTTGATCCCGTGCATTTCCATCTGCGCCAGCACCGGCACCAGCGGACGCTCCAGCGTTTCATAAACTGTGGTGACCCGTTTGACATGCAGTTGCGGCTTGAACTGCTGCCACAGGCGCAGGGTGATATCGGCGTCCTCCGCTGCATATTTCACCGCATCGTCTATCGGCACGCGGTCAAAGGTGATCGCCGATTTTCCTGTGCCCAACAGCGGCTTGATCGGGATCGGCGTATGGCCCAGATAGCGTTCCGACAACGTGTCCATGCCGTGATTATGCTCACCAGCATGCATCGCATAGGACATCAGCATCGTATCGTCGATGGGGGCGACCGCGATGCCAAGACGGGCAAAGATTTTGGCATCGTATTTCATATTCTGCCCGATCTTGAGGATTGCATCATCCTCAAGCACCGGCTTGAGCAGCGCCAGACACTGTTCAAAATCCATCTGGCCTTCGGCCACGTCATCGGACCCGAACAAATCATCGGACGATGCAGCCTTATGCGTCAGCGGGATGTAGCAGGCCTTACCGGCATCGACGGATAAGGAAATGCCAACCAGATCGGCGATCATTTCATTCAGACCGGTCGTTTCGGTGTCAACAGCCACATAACCCCGTTCCCGAATACGGTCGATCCACTGCTGCAGCGCGGCTTCGTCACGGACGCAGTCATAGGCGTCAGGATCAAAATCCACGACCTCCGGTGCCGCGACATCCTCGGACGGGGCGGACTTGACCTCGATCACCGGCGGCTCAACCCCCAGCTTTTCGGCAATCCGTTTGGTGACCGTCCGAAACTCCATCTCGGCCAGAAAACCCATCAGCACATCGGCGTCCGGTTCTTTCACCTCCAGATCATCAAGGCTGAATTCAAGCGTCATGCCGCAATCAAGCTGCACCAGCTTCTTGGACAACTCGATCTGCTCGCGGTTGTCGATCAGCGTCTGACGGCGCTTGGGCTGTTTGATCTCTTCGGCGCGGTCCAGCAGGCTCTCCAGATCGCCATATTCATTGATCAGCAAAGCCGCGGTCTTGATCCCGATGCCCGGCGCACCCGGCACGTTATCCACGCTGTCACCGGCAAGAGCCTGCACATCGACCACCCGCTCTGGCCCCACCCCGAATTTCTCCATCACACCGTCACGGTCGATCCGCTTGCTCTTCATCGGGTCCAGCATCTCGACCCCGTCACCGACAAGTTGCATCAGGTCCTTGTCAGACGACACAATCGTCACCCGCCCCCCCGCATCACGCGCCTGATGGGCCAGGGTCGCGATGATATCATCCGCCTCGAACCCTTCCATCTCCTCGCAGGCGATGTTGAAGGCCTTGGTCGCGGTCCGGGTCAGCGGGATCTGCGGGCGCAGATCCTGTGGCATCTCGTCCCGGTTCGCCTTGTACTGGTCGTACATGTCATTGCGGAATGTATGACTGCCCTTGTCAAAAATCACCGCCACATGGGTCGCCGCATCGTCGCCGGTATTTCCATCGACATAGCGCTGCAGCATGTTCACGAAACCGCTGACAGCCCCCACCGGCAGCCCGTCCGACTTGCGTGTCAGCGGCGGAAGCGCATGATAGGCACGAAAGATAAAGGCCGAACCATCAATCAGATGCAGATGACAGCCTTTGCCAAATTTCGTTGTCATAGTGTCACCCCTGATTTGCTTGATTTAGGTTTTGCCATGATCCGCCTCATCCTTCCAGTGACCATCTGCATCGCCCTTCCCTGGGGCGCCAGTGCGGACACCACCTGCGAAAACATCCCCAACAGCAGCGACAACTGTGTCCGGACGGTGGCCTGTGTCGGCGATCAGGGCCTCTATTTCGACGGACAGGCACGCGGCTGGAACGAAGGTGCGGTCACCGGTCAGATATCGGACGGAGTCACTTGCACCGGCACATGGACATCCGATGGCCCCATGGGGGCCGGCATTGCCAAGATGACCTGCGAAGACGGCACCGATATCCGCGTCCTCTATCACACGCAGGACAACGAAACCGGCACGGTCATCGGGCGCGGCACCGACACACGCGGGCGCAACATTCAGGTCTGGTCTGGCACCAATGTCCTGGCCTTCCTGACCAAAGACGGCGCGGTCGGCCCCGCACTTCCCTGCACCAGCGGCCCGATCCCGATGAGCTAGACCTGACCTTCGCTTGGCGGCAAGCCTTCCCAATCCCAATAGGCCCGGCCACCGTAATCGTCGTGACCAAAGTCGTCGCCAAAGTAGAAATCAAAATCCAAATTCAATCGATAGTATGCCGCAGTTGCAAAGTGCCCGCCGGAAACACTCAGCGGCTCGTCAAAGCGATCAAAATAGCCAACCGCAACCAACCAGCGTTCGAATTCGGGCGGCGCGGAGACGACTTGTTCACGAATACTCTGCATCCGGCCCCAAAGCGACCGCAGATGTTCTTCAATCGAGATCGACTCGTCCGCTTCGTCCAGACCGCTTGCCATGGACCAACGCGAGAAGGAGTAGGGTTTGAGCCCGGGCCGTTTTCGCGGCTCACCAATCGAGAAACTCTTTCTATCGGGCGCGCGACCAAGATGGTCGGTTATGGCCTGAAGTGGCAGTTTCGACGTTATCGACAGGTAGGCAAAGCCACCCTGCCTTGGGCCGTGGGCTTCGGTCACCTAGACCTTACCCTCAAATTCCTTGTGGATCAGCTTTGCATCGCAATAGGGGCATTCGACCCAGCCATGCTCCTGCGGGATCTGCAGCCAGACGCGGGGATGGCCCAGCGCCCCCTCGCCACCGTCACAGGCGACACGCCAGTCATGCACGATACGGATTTCCGGGGCGGGAGTTGTCATGAAACGTCCTGTCTGGTTGCCGCGGGGCAACGCCCGCCTTAGATCGGGTGATACATACCGCAGCCGCGGCCAAGGGAAAAGACCAGCATGACAGACAATGCCATAGAAATTTCAGGCCTGAAAAAGACCTACGCCGCCACCGGCCGCAGCCCGGCCAAGGAGGCGTTGAAAGGCATTGACCTGAACATCCCGCGCGGATCCATCTTTGGCCTGCTTGGGCCTAACGGGGCGGGCAAATCAACGCTGATCAACATTCTGGCCGGACTGGTCGTCAAATCCGCCGGATCGGTGAAAATCTGGGGGTTCGATCAGGACAAGAACCCACGCCAGTCACGGGCTGCCATCGGGATCATGCCGCAGGAGCCGCATCTGGATCCGTTCTTTACCCCCGCTGGATCGCTGGACGTGCAGGCGGGGCTTTACGGCGTGCCCAAGGCCCAGCGCAAGACAGCCGAAATCCTCGACCTGATCGGACTGACCGACAAGGCCGACGCCTATGCGCGATCACTCTCCGGGGGCATGCGGCGCAGGCTCTTGCTGGGCAAGGCACTAGTCCATTCGCCACAAATCCTCGTGCTCGACGAACCGACCGCCGGGGTCGATATCGAGTTGCGCAACATGCTCTGGCAGAACGTGCGCAAGCTGAATGATGAAGGGATGACGATCATCCTGACCACCCATTACCTGGAAGAGGCCGAAGCGATGTGCGACGACATCGCCATCATCAACCACGGCAAACTGATCATCCGCGACAGCACTGCCAACCTGCTGGGACGGCTGGACAGCAAGACACTGGTGATCACGCCGGAAACCGCCTGCGACCTGCCCCCCTTGCCGGATACGATCACCGGGCAGGCGCTGGCCGATGGCACAATGACATTCACCTATCACAGCAGCCACACGCCCGCCGATGTCATCCTCAACATCGTCCGCGAGGCCGGGGTCACCATCAAGGATGTCAAAACGCAGCAGGCCGACCTCGAAGATGTCTTTTTGTCACTGACATCGGCCAAGGGCTGATCTTCTTTCTTCCCGAAATACTCCCGCCGGAGGCGTGATCAAAATTCCGGAATTTTGATCAATCCTGCAACATCCGGCCCAGCTGTCGGCCACCGATGATATGCATGTGATAATGCGGCACATCCTGCACCCCGTGGGTGCGGGTATTGCTGATGGCCCGGAAGCCATGATCCACATTCGTCAACCGGCACACCTCGGCCACCGCCTGCATGAACCCGGCCTGTTCGGCAGGTGACGCATCGCGGGCGAAATGATCCAGGCTGACATAAGGACCCTTGGGGATGATCAGCACATGCACCGGTGCCTGCGGCTGAATATCGTGAAAGGCCAGCGCGTGATCGTTTTCGTACACCGTCTTGTTCGGGATTTCACCGCGCAGGATCTTGGCAAAGATATTCTGATCGTCATAGGCGTAGTCCATCGGGATCCTCAATCAACAAAAAGATAGGGGGTTTCAGCCAGCGTGCGGGCTGTATCGGCATTCACACTCAGAAACTGGGCCAGGGCCGCGGCATTTTCATCCGTGCTGGCGCGTTCGCGTATGCGGGTCGTGTTGGGAAAATTCGCATCACGGATCGCATCCCGCTGATAAATCATGTCATGGCGGATCGTGGGCAGCAGGCGGGCCATCGTCTCATCACTGGTTTCCTGCCCGGCCAGACCGATCCGTCTGGCATGACCGGCCAGATAGCCATCATCAAAACTGCATTCGATTTCCAGCAGCCGGGTAATCGACCGGTCCGAAAAGAAATCACGCATCAGATCGATATTGGCCGTATCCAGACAGATCACCAGCCGGTCGCTTTCGTAATGATCAAACAGCAGACGCATCAAGGCGCGGCGGTGACGCGCGCGTTTTTCCAGCGTGTTTTCGATCCCGCCCAGATCAGGCAGCGGCGTGTCATCTTCGTTGAACAGATATTCCATGGCCGGCACATTCGTATGATGACGGATCGCGGCAACCAGCCGTTTCGCCACATGCCACTTCTTGCACACCACAATCAGCAATTCGCGGTCACGGCCAAGCGACGCACCATCTTCCCAGAACCGCGGGGCATAGCGGCGCCCGATCCGGCCCCGCCCGGTCAGAAAGGCAAACAGGTTGCGGCCTTCATTGGAAATCACGAAATCCTTCTGATCGCTGGCATAAAGCTGGCCTAGCCGGTCGCGCAGTTCCTGCGCCTCGCCACTGATCTTGCGGGCGAACAGCGCATCCTGCCCCAGGAGCAAGTGGTAATGGTCATTATAAAACGTCACCGGCATCCCATAATCGGTAAACATCAGGAATGTCAGGGTGCGGTTTTCAATCTCACGCCCCGGAACAAGATGACGGGTCAGGGTCTGGAAAAACGTCTCATCCGGGATCCAGGTGGTGCGAAAGAACCGCATCACATCGCGGCGAGACGCGGCAAACTCAAGGATCATCTCGATCGTGCGGCGGCGCAGACACCACCATTGGCTGCCGATCATCATCTGCAGATCGTCCGGCACACTGCGGGTGATGCGGAACTGGCGCTGCAACTCGAAACTTTTGTAAAACAACCATTTCTGGGTACGTTCATTGAACAGATGGCGATAGATCAGCCGCTCTTCCTTGAAGCCGGTCTTGATCCAATTGCTGTCGAAATAATCATAGCTTTCGATGAAATCGCTATCGTGGTCGTCCAGAAACCGATGCGTATACTCGGCGGATTTGATTGCCATGCAATCGCCGGACACCATGTAGAAATGGCTGGCGCGGGGAAAGGCATCCACCGCAGCCTCGACCGCGTGCAGGGTGGCTTGCACAAGGCTCCATTCACCCCAACCGCATTTCACTCGTTTCCTCGCAAAAACAACATTCGGATTGTCCGCCAGCGCCGTCTGGATCGTGGTGAAATCAGCCGACGACGATGAGGCATCGAAATGAATCGCGATATAATCACCAACGGCCGTCAACTGCTGGGCCTGCTGCACGATGGCTTCAGGGTTCTTATGGCAGAGAAGGATAAAGGCGATTCTGGCCATTGATCGTGGTTCTGTCCCGGTGGTTCATCGCGTTTTACCTGTCATAACGTGAAGACCCGTTGAATATACAGGGTTTCTTTGCTCTTTAGTGGCATGAAGGCCGAGCACAAGGTGGATCAAGATGGGTTTTCCCGGCACATGGATGACGACAAGCGAAAGCGTGGTGTACCGCGTGGTGCCCAAATGCGCCTGCTCAACCATTGGCCAGATCATGTATTACTCTGACCACGGCACATTTTTCGACGGCGATATTCACGACGCCAAATCGGGGATCCACAAATGGGCGCTGGAAGACAGCCAGAGCGCGATCAGCCAGAATGTCAAAGACCACAAAAGCTATGCGTTCACCTGTGTGCGCAACCCATACACCCGCATCCTGTCGTCCTTCTTTGACAAAATCTGCGGCATCCAGCGCAACGGCAAACGCTACCGGGGCAATCTTGTGCCCCTGCTGATCCAGAAATACGGGATCGAGGTCGGTGATCCTGATACCGGCTTCGAGTTCGACCAGATCAAAAGCTTCCGGCGCTTCCTTCTGTTCGCCCGCGACACGATCCGCTGGCGCCGCCCGATGGAACCCGACATTCACTGGTCGGCAATGTCCGGCCATATCAGCACGTTCATCGTGAATGGCGGGCGCTATGACAAGATTTTCTGGACGGAAAAGTTCAACGACGGAATGCAGGATGTCCTGAACGGCATCGAAACAGCGCATCCCATCACCCTGTCCGATATTCCCCGTTTCAACGAAAGCGAAGGGCACGGCCCCAAACGCGCTCACCCGGTTGAGGATTACTTCGACGATCTATCGATGCATCTGGTCTATGAAATCTACAAGAAGGATTTCCAGATCTTCAAATACGATTTCGAAAACCCCGCCAACAAGATGCCCATTGGCGAGATTGACCTGGACGAGGTGCACGCGAAACTGGGCCAGTAGTTGCGGCTTTGCCGCCACGAAAAGGGGGCTGTCTGCCCCCTCGGCCTACGGCCTCACCCCCGAGGATATTTATGCTCGGAAGAAGAGCAGATTTACCGAAAATTAGCAGAGTCCACTTCTTATCGTCATACGGTACAGGCAGGGATGCCGATGGCCGCCGACGAAGAAGCCGCTGTTGTGCCTTCGAGTGACAACAGCGGTGGATTCCCTCTTCTTCCGAGCGTAAATATCCCCGCCGGAGGCTTGAAAGTTTGTCGCGTCCGCCTCGACAGCCGCCAAGCCTGCATTAAGTACCTGAGCGCGTAGCTGGAGGGAGAAAACCGGGGTGACTGTCGTTCTGATTCTGGGCAGTGGCCCCAACGTGGTGAATTGCCGATCCTGGCCCAAGGCGCCCTTTGACCGCATCGTGGCGATCAACAATGCCTGGGCGGTTCGCCCGGATTGGGATGATCTGATCCATCCCGATGATTTCCCGCCGGAACGTCAGCCCGCTGATCTGGCCGCCCATCAAAGTATCATCCGCGCCTCGGACTACGTCCCATTGCAAAATGACTATGGCGGCTTTGTCTATGCGGGCGGCACCATGGCCTTTACCGCATCCTACTGGGCGTTGGCAGCGCTCAAGCCGACGGTCATCGCCCTGCTGGGCTGCGATATGGTTTATGCGCAAACGTCCAACACCCATTTCTACGGCACTGGCACTGCCGACCCGCTGCGCGAGGATGTCACCCTGCGGTCGCTTGAGGCGAAATCAGCCCGGCTGATGGTCATGGCCGCCCGGCAGGGATGTGCCATGGTCAACCTGTCAATGGACCAAAGCCGGCTGGTTTTTCCCCGCAGCACGCCGGACGCGGCAGCCAGCGCTTTGCCATTGGCCTATGACAACGGCGTCGCACGGGCCGCCCTGACCGAGGAGGAACGTCTGGGCTATTACGTACCCTCCGGCAAATACTGGAAAGAAGAGGACAGGTTCGACCCTGCCGCCATCGACGCGCTCGACGCGCTCTGGCTCAGATCAGTCCCTGCGCCGCAAACATCGCCTTGAGGTCGGCCTTGGGGCGCGGGCCGACATGGCCGATCACCTCAGCCGCCGCTGTCACACCCATCCGTCCGCAAATCTCTAGCGACTGGCCTGTGGCATAGCCATAGAGGAACCCGGCGGCAAACTGGTCACCCGCACCGGTCGCATCGACCGGCACGACCTTTTTCACCGGCACCTCGACCCGTTCATCACCGCGCCGCAGTAGCACCGGGTCACCAGAACAGGTGCAGACCACCGTTTCGCAATGGCCAATCGCCTGATCCAAGGCGGCGTTGAGGTCATCGGTCTGATAAAGCGTTGTCCATTCATCGATATTACCAATCACGAAATCCATCTCTTCGGCAATCAGCCGCTGGAAATCGGCGCGATGCCTGTCCGCGCAAAAGGGATCGCTGAGCGTAATGCCTGATTTGCCGCCAACAGTTTTCATCTGCTGTGCGGCCTCGGCAAAGGCCGTTTTGCCGTCGGGCTTGTCGAACAAATACCCTTCCAGAAACAGGATTTTGCCGCCCGCGAACATATCATGCGGCACGTCGCCCTGCCCCAGATCGGCCCCTGCCCCCAGATAGGTATTCATCGACCGTTCGCCGTCAGGTGAGACAAAGATCATCGACCGCGATGTCGGTGCATCCGCCGCTGGTGCTGGCGGGTTGGGAAAGGCCGTACCCGCATCTTCCATGCCCTTGGCATAGAACCGGCCCAACGCGTCATCCTTGACCTTGCCGATGAACGCCGTCGACAGGCCAAGGCTGCCCAGTCCCGCAATCGTATTGGCCACCGATCCGCCCGGTGTTTCGGTCCGGTCGCGCATCGCGGCATAAAGCACCTCGGCCCGGTCCCGTTCGACCAGCTGCATGATCCCTTTCTCGATCCCCATATGATCAAGAAACGTATCCTCTGCATGGCTGATCACATCGACAATCGCGTTGCCGATACCAATCACATCGTAATTGCTCATAAATTCTTGTCCTCGAATTGACATAAGTCGCGGATCAGGCACGCCGCGCATTTGGGTTTGCGCGCCACACAGACATAGCGCCCGTGCAATATCATCCAATGGTGTGCATGAAGTTGATAATCGGCGGGAATATGATCCTCGATGGCCCGTTCCACCGCGTTCACATCCTTGCCCACGGCCACGCCGCTGCGATTTCCGAACCGAAAGATATGGGTATCGACCGCCTGCGCGGGCTGTTTCCACCACATATTCAGCACCACATTGGCCGTCTTGCGGCCCACGCCCGGCAGCGATTGCAGGGCAGCGCGTGAATTGGGGACCTCGCCATCATAGTCATCGACCAGAATCTGGCTCATCTTGATGACGTTCTTGGCCTTTTGACGAAACAGCCCGATGGTCTTGATATGCTCAGTCAGGCCTTCAATCCCCAGATCCAGCATCTTTTGCGGCGTATCGGCGATCTGGAACAGCTTGCGCGTGGCCTTGTTCACCCCTGCATCGGTGGCCTGCGCCGACAGGGCAACGGCCACCACCAGCGTATAGACATTCACATGCTCCAGCTCGCCCTTGGGCTCAGGCTCGGCATAGTGGAACCGTTCAAAGATCTCGCGGATCGTGTGATAATCAAGCTGTTTAGGCATTCCGCCCCATATGCCTGCAGGGACCGGGACGAGCAAGCAAAAGATGCGCAATTTCCGGGTCGCAAGACGCGGGCCACATCCCTAGTTTGGACAGTATGGAACAGACAGACACATATCATTATCAGGTCATGCGCCGCGCCATCGAAGCCATCGATGCGGCGGGCGACCAGCCCCTGTCACTGGCCGATCTGGCATCGGACATGAACATGAGCCCGGCCCATTTCCAGCGACTCTTTTCCACATGGGTCGGCGTATCGCCCAAGCGCTATCAGCAGTACCTGACGCTGGCGCACGCGAAATCCCTGCTCAAGGAACGGTTCACAACGCTGGAAACCGCCCATGCGGTGGGCCTGTCCGGGTCGGGCCGCCTGCACGACCTTTTTGTGCGGTGGGAGGCGATGAGCCCCGGCGACTACGCCCGGGACGGGGCCGACCTGACAATCTATTGGGGCTGGTTTGAAAGCCCATTCGGGCCTGCGCTGGTCATGGGCACCGACCGCGGAATTTGCGGGCTGGCCTTTGCCGCTGAAGCAGGGCCGGAACCGGCCATGGCCGATCTTAAATCGCGCTGGCCCAAAGCCAAATTCGTCGAAGACCCCACGTTCCTGCGGCCATGGGCGACAGCCGCCCTCGGCATGACCGGAGAAACCAAGCTGCATATGATCGGCGCCCCCTTTCAGTTGAAAGTGTGGGAGGCATTGCTGGCGATCCCATCGGGACATGTCACCACCTATTCCGAGATTGCCCAATCCATCGGCAATCCAAAGGCGGTGCGCGCCGTCGGCACAGCGGTAGGGCGCAACCCGGTCAGCTGGCTGATTCCCTGTCACAGAGCACTGCGCAAATCGGGTGGTCTGGGTGGATATCACTGGGGATTGCCAGTCAAGCGCGCCATGCTGGCCTGGGAATCCGCGCGGGCAGATGTTTCAGCCGCGTGATCACAAACCGGCAAAATCCGGCCAATTGCGTCTGCGTTATTGGATATCATCTGAAAGATGGGCATAAGCTCACATATTCACCCGCGCTTTTCAGCGCACCCATTCAGATGGAACAAAGACAATGATGTTTTCAAAACTCCCACTCGTATTTGCCGCCTCAGCGATGACGCTGGTCGCCGCATGTGATCCAACAGGTCCAAACGCCAACCAGAACACGCAGCAAGGCGCAGCAATTGGCGCACTTGGCGGTGCTGTTGTCGGCGCGTTGGCCAATAACGATGGCACCGTCCGCGAACGCAACCAATCCGCCCTGATCGGGGCCGCGCTTGGTGCAGGTGTGGGTGCTGCCGTGGGCAACAACCTTGACCGCCAGGCAGAAGAACTGCGCCGCCAGTTGCGCAATGATGTGGGCGTGTCCAACAACGGCCGCAACCTTGTGGTTGTCCTGTCTCAGGATCTGCTGTTCGCCACCAACAGCACTTCAGTTTCGGCCGTCTCGCAACGCGAATTGCGGATCGTTGCCAACTCTCTGAACAAATATCCCAACACGACCGTCAACGTGATCGGCCACACCGACAACACCGGTTCGGCTGAGTTCAACCAAGATCTGTCGCAGCGCCGCGCGCAGGCTGTGTCCGCCGTGCTGCTGAACGGTGGTGTTTCCGCCACGCGCATCCGATCGCTTGGCGCTGGTGAAAACCAACCCGTTGCGTCCAACCTCAATGCAGCCGGTCGTCAGCAGAACCGCCGGGTTGAGATCATCATCACACCGAACTGATCCGGCCTCGCAGGATTACGAAGGGGTCGCCAATGGCGGCCCCTTTTTTGTTGTGAAACCTCCGCAATCGGTCATATAATCTGACCAATAGCAGGGGTATGCAGATGCCGTTCGAACCCGTTCTTCAGGAAAAACTATCCCATGGCGTCATCCGCCAGATCGAAGGATTGATCCTGCGTGGTATTCTGCGCCCCGGCGAACGCCTGCCATCGGAACGCGAGCTGAGCGAACGGATGGGCGTATCGCGGCCTTCCCTGCGTGAGGCGCTGGCGGATCTTCAGGATCGCGGCCTGTTATCATCGAAGGCCGGTGCAGGGGTCTATGTGGCAGACGTTCTGGGATCGGCTTTTGCCCCTGCCTTGATCAAGCTGTTTGCCACCCATGACGAGGCGGTGTTTGACTACCTCAGTTTCCGCCGCGACATGGAAGGTTTGGCGGCAGAACGCGCGGCCCGGCTGGCCAGCGATACTGACCTCAAGGTCATCGACACGATCTTTCAAAAGATGGAAACCGCGCATCAAAAGCGCAATCCGGCGGACGAGGCGAACCTGGACGCTGACTTCCACCTGTCCATCATCGAGGCGAGCCACAACATCATCATGCTGCACATGATGCGGTCAATGTATGAATTGCTGCGCGAAGGCGTGTTCTACAACCGGTCCATCATGTTCAAACAACGGACGACACGGGACACATTGCTGGACCAGCACCGGGCCATCAACACCGCCCTGCAGGCGCGCGACCCACACGCCGCCCGGGGCGCGATCGAGGCGCATCTGGATTTTGTGGAAACCGCCCTGTCAGATCAGCAAAAGGCCGATCGGAACGAGGTGTTCGCCCAGAAACGCTATGAACACGAAGCACGGCGCTAACTATTCTGCATCACTTCGCGCCATAGCCAAAGGCTGATCACCGCCTGAAACAGCAGGCCCAGAAACGCAAAAGGCTGGAACCCCCCCAGCACATCGGTGGAAAACAGCACCAGATCCCACAACCAGTGCCAGATGATCAGCGGCCAAAGGTTGCCGATCTTCAGCGCAATCGGGGCCAGAAAGAACCCGACCAGAAATGTGAACGCCAGCTGTTGGACCGTGTTCTCAAACGGTTGTCCGGCCAGCACATTCACTGCATGCATCAGCGCGAACAAAGCGGCGCTAAGCACCATGGCCTGCACCACCGAGAGCCGGGTCAGCGCCCCACGCAACAGGATACCGCGAAACATCACCTCTTCGGAAAATCCGATCATGAATGTGGTCAGGGTCAACCAGCCCAGCAAAGACCACTCTACTGCGGTCAGGCTGCCGTCCATCAGCTTGGGCACCTGCACCAGTAACATCGCGCCCAAAACCATATAAGCAGGCAGCATCCACACCGTGGCGCGCCAGTTGATTCGTCCAAAACCGACCCCCGACCAGCCAAAATAGCGGATGATGTAGTACAGGACGATCCCGCAAAGGATCAGTTCGACCACCCAGAAATGGCTGACCATCAGCGCCGTGCCATAGGGTTCTGCCCGGATCACATAGACATAGATCATGCCAAGCGCCACAACCGCGATATAGATGGCGGTTGCCTGCAATCCGATCTTCAGGCTTGGCATGCGGCGCTCCCCGGCAAAGCCCCCGACAGCACCGTCCTCGGGCGCCACGGCACTGTCAACGAAAAAGCCCGAACGCTTACGCAGCGTCCGGGCCTGATCATGAACATGGGGTGGGGGAAACCCACGCGGCTTAGTGCAGCTTCTCAGCCACTGTCGCGATGGCGTCGTCAATCAGCGCCCCGGCTGATTTCGCGTCCATCTGCTTGGCCATGACATCCTTGGCGGCACCCACGGCAACCACGATGGCTTCATCGCGGACCGCTTTGATAGCACCAGCCTGCGCACTGGCAATCTGCTCCTCTGCGGCAGCCAGACGGCGGGTGATTGACTTGGCGATATCATCCTTGGCGGTGGCAGCGGCGTTGGTCGCCTCTTCCTTGGCAGAGGCTACGATACGGTTCGCCTGCTCCTGCACCTCCTTTTGCTTGCGCTCGTAAGATGCCAGCAGAGACTGGGCTTCTTCGCGCAGGGCCTTAGCCTGATCCAGCTCGGCCTTGATCCCTTCGGCACGCTTGTCCAGCATACCGCCGACCAGGGCAGGAACCTTGTAGTACAGCAGGATCCCGATAAAGATAAGGAACGCGATCGATACGACAAAGTCGGTATTCGACAGCGAAAAGAACGGGCCTTTGGCTGCGAAGGCTGGCGTCGCGCTCAGGGCGAATAGCGATGTGATCATCAAACGCATGATTTACCCTTTCATCCGTGCATTCACGGCGGCGGTGATCGTCTTGGCATCGGCAGAACCACCCATGACGGCGACCAGTTCCTTGGCGGTGTCCTTGGCCACTTCGGCTACGCTTTTGACAGCACCGTCGCGAATTTCTGCAATCGCCTTTTCGCTTTCGGCCGTCTTGGCTGCGATTTCGGCATCTGCCTTCTGAAGTTCGACATCAAGCTCGGCCTGAATTTCGGCTTTTGCCTCCGCCACGATCTTCTGGGCTTCGGCGCGCGCATCGACAAGGGCTTTTTCATAGGCCGCTTCGGCCTCTGCCGCTTTGTTCTTCAGCTCTTCGGCTGCAGCGATGTCGTTGGTGATCGTGCCTGACCGCTCTGCCAGAACCGCACCGATGCGGGGCAATGCGATACGTGACATCACGAAATAAATCGCTGCCAGCGTGATGATCAGCCAGAAAATCTGGTTGGGCATCCAATCCGCACAAAGCTGCGGCATGCCAAGGGCGCTGCCCCCTGCATCAACGCAAACACCTGCGGCTTCTGTTGTTTCTGTTGCCATGATTGGCCCCCGAATACCTTGAAAGTTTATCTGGTGGTCACAAAAGCGACCACCAGACCGTAAGGATATGGGTGTGTTCTTAAACGGCGAACATCAGCAGAAGCGACACGAGGAACGCAAAGATCCCCAGGGCTTCGGCAAAGGCCAGACCGATGAACAGTGTTGCTGTTTGACCAGCAGCAGCAGATGGGTTGCGCAGGGCGCCTGCCAGGTAGTTACCAGCCACGGTGCCAACACCGATAGCAGCGGCACCAGAACCGATTGCAGCCAGACCAGCGCCGATATGTGCGAGTTCGCCTTCCATGTGAATTCTCCTTACGATTGGAAGTTGAGATGTAGGGTGGGGTTCGACCCCACCAACATTAGTGATGAGGGTGCAATGCGTCTTTCAGATAGACACATGTCAGAATAGTGAAAACATAAGCCTGAATACCGGCCACAAGGACCTCCAGACCGTAGATGGCGACAATGCCAAAGATCGCGACCGGGCTGACCAGCGTCAGGGCAGCAAAGCCTGCAAACACCTTCAGAACAGCGTGACCCGCCATAATGTTACCGGCCAGACGAATGGAATGGCTGACAGGGCGGACAAAGTAGGAAATCACTTCGATCACCGCGATGATGGGGCGCAGGATTGCCGGGGCGTCCGACATCCAGAACAGGCTCAGGAACGATGCGCCATTCTTCACGAAGCCAAGGATCGTCACGCAGATGAAAACGCCGAAACCCAGAACCGCCGTAACCGCAATCATCGATGTCGGGCTATAAGACATCGGGATCAAGGCGAGGTAGTTGGCAAACAGGATGAACAGGAACAGCGTCATGATATAGGGGAAGTATTTGACCCCATCCTTGCCGGTCACATCCTCTACCATCTTGTAAATAAAGCCATAAATCAGCTCACCGATGGATTGGATACGGCTTGGCACGATGGCGCGCCCACGGCTGCCCAGAACGAAAACCCCGACGATCGCCAACAAGGAAATGCCCATCCAGATTGTCACATTGGTGACGGTGTACCACTGCACAGGACCGTCGCCGAAAAACGGTTTGACGATAAACTGGTCCAGCGGATGGAAAACCAGACCACCTTCGGCTTTGTCTTCAGTCGCCACGTGCGTCACCCTCTTCGTTCGCAGACTTTTGCTGCTTCATCTGCACCTCTTTGGCGGATCGCATCATGGTCAGAACACCGGCTGCGAGGCCAAAGAATATAAACAGCACCAAAAAAATCGGCATGGTCCCAAACAGGGTATCCAGCCCGTATCCGATGCCAAAGCCAATCGCGAGACCGGCCACAAGCTCTATCACCATCCGCCAGGCCAACTGTGCCTGAGAATAATGTTCTTCCGCGTGGTCCTTGACCGTTTCCGGCTCTTTGAGCTGCGCAATCTTCGCCTCTAGCGCCTTGAGGCGGTCAGCGTCGTCGCGTTCAGACATTGGTCCCAAACCCTTCGAAAGGTTGTGCACGGTCTAGGGTGGGGGTGCGGTAGAGTCAAGCGGGTGCAGATACTGATTAACCTTCTGTTTTTGTGGTGAATTTCCGGAGCGATAATACTTGGATCGCGCCCTTTGGATGGCATTTGATATTCAACCGAATGGTTGACGTTTTGCCTAGATACCCCTTAATCGCGGTCATGGCCCAACCGCTCGACATCATCTTTTCGGCCCTTGCCGACCCGACCCGCCGCGCGATCCTTGCCATGCTGCTAGAGGATGACATGGCCGTCACCGATGTGGCGGAACCGTTTGCGATGTCACTCGCGGCAATATCCAAGCATCTGGGGGTTCTGACGGCGGCCGGCCTGATTTCACAGGAAAAGCGTGGCCGGGTAAAATGGTGCAAATTGGAACCCGACGCGCTGCGCGAAGCGTCGGTCTGGATGCAGGCGTTTGGACAGATGGAAGCGATTGATCTGGACGCGTTCGAGGCGTTTCTGGAGCGCGAGCTAGACTGACCCCGCGCAACGCACGGTGGGGTGTGCAACAGGCACCGCGCGGTCGAAATCGATTCGACCAGTTAACAAAGGCGTTCTGGCCAAAATGAGCGGTCGGCAACCCGTCGGATTTGCGTCGGCAAAGCGTCGGACCCCTTGCGCCTTTTTGGGTGGTTTAACCGGGCGCACGGTGCAAATGTAAACGCGGCATTAACCATTGGAGCCGCCCTTGCTGATCGTCCTGAACGGATATCCCGGCGTCGGAAAACTGACCATCGGACGGGCGCTGGCTGACAGGCTGGGCGGGCGGCTTTTGGATATTCACAGCGTTTACAACGTGGCCTTTGCCCTGACAGAATTCCGGTCACCCGATTTCTATTATGCCACCAATGCGGTCGAGGATCTGGCGGATGAATTGATCCGCAGGCTGCCGGTCACGGTGCCGCTGGTTTTCACAACTGTCCTGACCGAAAATGCGGCACGCGGCGCAGAGGCCGACATGGCCCGGTTCGCCCGTCGGGCCCAAGGCCGCGGGCCATTACGAATGGTGCATCTGCACTGCGATCTGGAAGAGAACAAGCGCCGCATCATGTCGGAGGGACGGGACAGCCTGCGCAAGCCGCGCGACCCTGCCATGGTCGAGCGCAATCACAACGGGGCCGCCTTGCTCAGCGGGTGCGACCTTCCGCATCTGTTGAATCTGGATGTGACAGATTTGTCGGCAGAGGCTGCCGCCGCAAAGATCGCAAGCTGGGTTGAGGGCTAGGCAGCACTGACAAAATTGTGCCCAGTGGTGTTATAGTCAGACGGCTGGTTTGAGCCCCTTTGACCGATGCTGCGCGGTGCTCGAAGGGCGGCTATTGCGTCGTTTTTGAAATCGAATTGGCTTAGCTTTAGTGGAAACTGGAATACTGCTGTCAGGAGAGAGCCATTTGAACCAGAGCCTCATACCACAAAGTCTCAAAGAGATAAGTCAAAGCTGGTTGGAGCGCGTGCTGCATGATGGTTTGCAACTGCCTGCGTTCGAGCTTCAGCCAATTGATGCGAATAATAGCAGCACTGCCCGTTTGAACTTCGCGGATGATCCGCCAACTGAACGCGTTCCGCGCACTTGCATTTTCAAGCTATGCCCACCCGGTCACACGTTTTTGGGGGCGTCCGAAGTTCACTACTACAATCGCGATTATCTGGGGCTCGCCGATGCTCCGATCCCGCAGTGTTATCACGCTCTCTGGAACAATCTCGCGACGTCGCAAAGTATCGGTCAAGGCTACGTTTTGTTTCTGGAAGACTTGGGAAATGACTATAACGATCACAAGCTGATCAAACCGGATGCAGAACACGCAGCCGCCCTTGGCCGTGCACTGGGAAAACTACATGCGCACCATTGGGGCCTTCACGCAGATCCTGAGGGGTCGCATGATCTGGCGTCTGATTTCGCGCGCTTTATTACACATGTTTCCAAAGGCTTAGAGCCAATATTTGATGAATTGGGAGATACGCTAGACGCATCATCACGCGCGAGATTGATCAAGGTATTCGACGCCGACGGGGGCCGCATGTTGCAACGCGCGGTGGCCGGCAACGGGCTTACGCTTGTCCATGGGGATCCAAACCCTACCAACGTCTTAACCAGCACATCACGGATCAAAGGTCGTCCGCCGCTCTACTTAATCGACCGCCAACCCTTCGAATGGTCCTTGCGGCTTTGGCTCGGTGCATCCGATCTCGTTTATGCTGCCGTGCCCTTTTGGCGTGAAGAAGATAGGAGGTCGCTTCAGAAATCGCTGCTTTTGAATTATCACCAAGAGCTTTTGGCAAATGGCGTGCTGACCTATTCATTGGCCGACTTGCAAGAGGACTGGCGAATTTGTGCCTGTATCGCCGCATTTACTGCGATTGAATGGGGCAGCGACCCCAGTTCAATCAAAGAAATGAAGTGGTTGTGGGAGGCTCAACTTCGAAGAGCTTTGATCTTACTTGAAGATTGCGATGCAGGTGCCGACTTGTTTTGATAATCTCAGTAAGGCTTAACAGCGGACCTCCATTCACGGATCACGAATGTCGGCTAAGTCCCGCATCACAGACCATCCAGAAACCACTACTCTCGCAACAACATCACCAGCGCCACCACCGTCAGGACCAGCCCGGCCAGCACCAGTGCGGGCGGTGCCGTGCCGCCCAGTGCGAGATCCCAGATGATGACCCAGCTTGGCGTCAGGTATGTGTAGGCCATCACCTTGGAGCTTGGCAGTCGCAGGGTGGCAAATTGCAGCAGGGTGAACGTGGCCGCACTGGCAAAGATCGCGGTGTAGCCGATCGTCACCCAGACGATAGGCGGCAAGCCTGTCCAGTCTGTCGCCCGGATGTCGCCCCATCCCCATGCCGTCAGCATCACCGCCCCGGCCAGCAAGGTGCCGAAGGTGAAGACCACTGCGGGCTCTCCCCGGTTCAGTTTGCGCACCAGCGGCGTATAGACCGCGTGGGCCATGCAGCCCCAGAAATAGATGACTTCACCCTGCCCGACCTCGAACCGCAGGATCGCCTGAATATCCGCCCGGAAAATCACCCAGAGCGCGCCCAGCGCCCCGATGGTCAACGCCAACGCCATGCGCAGGGTCAGAACCTGCCGCAGAAGGATATAGCCGAACCCGGCTGACAGGATCGGCGTCAGGGTGAACACCGCCGCCGCACTGACCGGGGCTGCGGTTTTCAGCCCTTCGAACATCAGCACGAAATAGGTGGCAAAGAACCCCGCCAGCACCACATAGCGCCAAGGGGCCGCAGCCGCACTGCGCGGCAGCCCTGTCGTGGCCAGCGCCGCGACCCCGATGATCACCACGGCAATCCAGAACCGCACTGCGTTCAGTGCTGTCGGACTGATCTGGTTGGCCGCCAGCGCCCCCAGCGCAAAGGATCCCGCCACAAGAAGCGAGAACAGCAGCATGGCCAGATGGCCCGCACGGGCCGGGGCCATCAGGTTTCCATGCTTTTCATGCGGGCCTTGAGGAATTTCAGGAAGGCCTGCACCTTGGTCGTCCGGTGCAGATCCACATGGGTCACCAGCCAGAGTGGGGCCGCCCATTCCTCTTGCTGGGGGATCACCTCGGTCAGGTCGGGATGCCGCGCCAGTTCCTGGGCCAAAACAAAGCCGACCCCTGCCCCGGCCAGAATCGCATCCAGCATGTTGCGGTTATCAGTGGCGCGATAGGTAAACCTATCATCCGACACCATCCCGCGCAGCCAGCGGGCAAAGGGGGCCCGGCTGTTATCATTGTCGTGGACCACGAAATGATGGTTCTTGAAATCGTCGATCCCGTCAGGCAGCCCGTGCCGCGCCACATAGGCGTCAGAGGCGACCAGCGCCATCTGCTGGTGCATGAAAGGCTGAACCACATTGTCCGGTTCTTCCGGCATTGTTCCGGCCCGGATCGCCACATGCGCCTCTCCATATTCCAGCCGGAACACCCGGTCGCCAGTCCGGTAGCGGATCCGCACCTCGGGGTGTTCGGCCTGAAAATCGACCAGGATCGGCGTCAGCATACGCGATGCCATGCCAAGGGAAGTGACCACCAGATCGCCTGATACCCCTTCGCCCTGCCCTTTGATCCGGCCTGCCAGCTGGGTGAACTGATCATCGGTGGCCTGCGCCACCTGCAACAGGTCCTGGCCGGCCTCGGTGGCGGTGTAACCCCGTGCGTGCCGCTGGAATAGTTTGACCCCCAGCCGCTGTTCCAGCGCATCGATATGGCGGATCACGGTGGCGTGGTGGACCCCCAATTGCTCGGCCGCGCCGCTGACGGTGCCTTTGCGCGCGACCTGAAAGGCGGTCCTGATTTCATCCCAATTGTCCATTTGCGTATCCTGTGCGCTGGCAAACATGTGATGTTAGAAATCAGGCATTTCGTTCGTGAGCACAAGAAGTAAATAAAGGATCACAGAGTATTTACACGCTCAAGGAGCATTCGATGACCCAGACTATCCTGCATATCAACGCCTCTGGCACCACTGACGGTTCGGTGTCCCGCGCCGCCACGGCCCAGCTGATTGCCGACATGAACCCGGCCACGGTGATGACGCGCGATCTGGCCGCAACCCCGCTGCCGCAGGTGGACGGCACATGGATCACTGCGCGCCTCGTGCCTGAAGAAGACCGCACCGATGCCGACCGCGCGGCCCTGGCCCTGTCGGACGCGTTGATTGCTGAATTGAAGGCCGCTGACACCGTTGTCATCGGGATGCCGATGTATAATTTCGGCATGCCCGCCGCCCTGAAAGCCTGGATTGATCTGATCGCGCGTCCAAAAGTCACCTTTGCCTATTCCGAGGATGGTCCGGTTGGCCTGCTGGAGGGGAAAAGGGCGGTGGTCGCCGTTGCCTCCGGCGGCGTGCCGGTGGACAGCCCCGTGGATTTCGCCACCCCGCATCTGCGGCAGGTGCTGCGGTTCATCGGGATCGAGGATATCACCGTGCATGTGGCCAAGGATGTGATTGCAGCGCAGGCCGCCTAAGGTTTGCGCCACTCCGTCATCATCAGATAAGGCATGTTCTGGTAGGCCGCGATCCGGTCTGCAGGGCCGGTGGCGGGTCGCTCAAGCCGGACAGGATTGAATGATCCAAACCGTGAGACCTAACGGCAACAGGATAGTCAACGCATGCAAAGCGTTGATCGCAAGAGTTCAGTCAAACTTTTTCATGCCGACCGCCGCCAAGATAGCATCCTTAAGGCCAAAGCGATTGTGGCGGGACACAATGTAAGTCAGCAGGATCACCATTGGCCAAAAAACCAAATGAACCCAAACAAAGTCTTCACTGCACGGCAAAAAAGAAACCTCCTGCTCTGAACACTTCTACAGAATTCGTCATCAAAGCGTGGCGCGCAAGGCTTTTCAGTTCTGCGATAACTGAGGTCTCCGGGCCGCTAAGCCTTGCTACCATCCCACCTGTTAGTGATATTTCTGCTTGGTTGCAGCAATTTCGGCGAAGCCTCCGACATAGGTGCCGCCGGGGTGTTCTGCGCACGCCGCATCAATCGAAGCAATGTCTTAGCAACCCGGCGCGCCGCTGTCAGCCACCGCTTGACCGCATTGCCCATCACCGCAAGAGTGCGCCCATGCTGTCCCGTCACCAGACATTCTGGAACCTATATGCGCGGCTGGTCCAGAAACCGGCTCTTGCCCTGATCGGATATCAGCCGCTGGCCCGTAAGGTGGCTGATCTGAACGCTGTTCTGACGCTGAAAGCCCCTGCCGATCTGCGGCTGACCGACCGGACGCTGACCCATGCGGATCAAACGGTGAAGGTGACGCTTTGCCAGACGGGCCTGGAGCCTGCCGGGGGCACGATGCTTTATCTCCACGGCGGGGCGTTCATGATCGGCAACTTGCGCATGTACCGGCATCTGGTCGCCCGCTTGGGTGACGCCGCCGGGCAGCGGGCGTATTTCCTGCATTACGGGCTGGCCCCGGAACACCCCTATCCCATCGCCTTGGATCAGGCGACTGTCGCTTATCAGGCCCTTTGCGCTGATCCGGACGCGGGGCCGATCAGCATTGCCGGGGACAGTGCGGGCGGCAATCTGGTTTTTGCCTTGCTGCACCGCATTTGCAGCCGTGACCTGCCCCGGCCTGCCGCAGTGGTGGCCCTGTCGCCGCTGACCGATATGCGGATGACCGGCGCGTCCCTGCGCACAAATGCAAAGTCCGACCACCTCGTCGCCCCCAGTTGGGCGCGACGCGGGAAGGAGTCCTATCGCGCAGGCCACGATCCGGCAGACCCGGAATTGTCGCCAGTGCTGGGCGATTTCACCGGCGCGCCGCCCTGCCTGATCCATGCAGACGACACGGAAATACTGCTCGATGATGCGCGCGCCATCGCCGATGCCCTGCGCGCCCAAGGGGTTTCGGTAGAGGTGAATATCAGCCACGGCCGCACCCATGTCTGGCATCTGAATGTCGGGCGCAGCCCCGAAGCGGACGCGTCCGTCGCCGAGATCGGGCAGTTCATTCAGCGCGTGACTTCGCCAAAATCGCCCTAACTGAGGGGGATGAACCGGACCACTGCCCTGACCCTTCTCAAAGCTGCGCTGACCGTGGCCTTCCTTTATTTCGGGCTGCGCAAGCTGCTGAGCTATCACGTCGATGTCGCGATTTACGAGGCGATCGGGTTTGGCCAGTTCCCCCGCTACATCACCGGATCGGTCGAGGTTCTGGGGGCCGCCCTTTTGTGGAGGCGTGGTGCGGAAGGTTTCGCCGGCTTGCTACTGTTGGCCACGATGATCATTGGACTAAGCGCGCTGTTGATCTGGGTTGGCCCGCCTTACTGGCATATGCTGCTGCTGATGGCCGGGTCGGCCACCGTGGCCATGGCGCATCGCGAACAGGTCGTGCGCTTGATCCGCTAGGGCCGTCGGCTTACCTATTACACATGAAGATTGTACGCAATCAGCCGGATATCCTGATCCTGCAATCGGCCCCATGGGTGCTGGGCGGGGTTCTGGTGGCCGCCATCATTCTGCTGACCGGTCTGGGTTTGTACCTGATGGCCGGAGGCAATAGCGGCGCGGCATTTCTGTGTTTTGCCTTCGGGCCCGGATTTACCGGTCTTTTCTTTGTCATGTTTGTCCGGCGTGACGATCTGGTGCTGGATCGGCGGCGCAATCTGGTCGAGCTTTATCACGCAAGTGTTCTGGGCCATCAGACAACGCAGCATTGCCTGCATCATCTGCGCCGCGCTATCGTGCAAAGCCGCCGGACACGCCACGGCGATCCGGCATATCGCGCCGCTCTTGAGCTGGATAACGGCGTGCATCGTGACACCGCGCCGGTGACCGAAATATTCGTTGACGGCCCGGATGCGGAACGGGACGCAGCCGCGATCAACCGCTGGCTGGGCGTGTCTGGCCTGCGTGTTGCGGGATAGGCGGACATGACGATTGTCCGCAATACCCCTCAACAGTTGATCCTTCGATCAGTCCCCTGGGTGCTGGGGGTCATCTTTGCTGCGACGATCCTTGGCCTTTCGGCGGCGGGACTGAAAAACCTGGCCGCAGGGCAATACGATACCGCCGCCATGATGTTTCTGTTTGGGCCGGTTTTTATGGGTATCTTTTTTGCCGTCTTCGTGCGCCGCGATGACCTCATCCTTGACCGCAGCCGCAATCTGCTGGAGTTGCGCCATGCGACGGTACGGGGCCGCCGCAAGATCAGGCATGACTTGCATCATCTGAGCCACGCCATGGTGCAGACCAACCATTCCAATGATGGCGAGACATATCGGGTCGCCCTCGTACTGGACGGCGGCATGGACGCAGGGATTCACCCGGTGACCGAGGTTTATACAGGCGGGACCGGGGCGCAGCGAACGGTTGACGTGATTAACGCCTGGCTGGCCATGGATGTTGACTCAGGCCAAAGGCAGGCGTAAACGCCGCACAACACCCGGATAGCGTCAGCTTTCCGGTCCCCGATATCAGGGGATCGCCCTCCGTCAGCGCGTTGCGCCCACGGGGGCGCTACTGCATTTAGCCGCGCGTTCTTATATATGCGTGGCAACCGAAACGACATGAGGGCCTTGGCCGATGTTTGAAAATCTCTCCGAACGCCTGTCTGGTGTTTTCGACAAGCTGACCAAGCAGGGTGCGCTGTCAGAGGATGATGTCAAAACCGCCCTGCGCGAGGTGCGGGTGGCCTTGCTGGAGGCTGACGTGTCCCTGCCCGTCGCCCGCGATTTCGTGAAGGCCGTGCAGGACAAGGCGACCGGTCAGGCAGTGACCAAGTCGATCACCCCAGGCCAGCAGGTCGTCAAGATCGTCCATGATGAGCTGAAGCATGTGCTGACCGGGGATGATGATCCCGGCGCGCTGAAGATCGACAATCCCCCTGCCCCGATCCTGATAGTCGGTCTGCAAGGCTCGGGTAAGACGACGACAACCGCGAAGCTTGCCAAGCGGCTGAAAGAGCGTGAGGGCAAGCGGGTGCTGATGGCCTCGCTCGACACCAACCGGCCTGCCGCGATGGAGCAGCTGGCGATCCTGGGTGGGCAGATCGGTGTGGATACCCTGCCGATTGTCCCCGGTGAAACTCCGGTGCAGATCGCCAAGCGGGCCAAGACGCAGGCCAGCCTTGGTGGGTATGATGTCTATATGCTCGACACTGCGGGCCGCCTGCATATCGATCAGGAACTGATCGCGCAGGCCGCCGAGGTGCGTGATGTCGCCAACCCGCGCGAGACGCTGCTGGTGGTTGACGGTCTGACCGGTCAGGACGCGGTGAATGTCGCGCAGGAGTTCGACGACAAGATCGGGGTGACCGGCGTGGTCCTGACCCGGATGGATGGTGACGGGCGCGGTGGTGCCGCCCTGTCGATGCGGGCGATCACAGGCAAGCCGATCCGCTTTGTCGGTCTTGGCGAAAAGATGGACGCGATCGAAACGTTCGAGCCGGAGCGGATCGCGGGTCGCATCCTGGGCATGGGCGATATCGTAGCGCTTGTCGAAAAGGCGCAGGAAACGATCGAGGCCGAACAGGCTGAACGCATGATGAAGCGGTTCCAGAAGGGCCGGTTCAACATGAATGACCTGAAAATGCAGCTTGAACAGATGATGAAGATGGGCGGCATGGAAGGGATGATGGGCATGATGCCCGGGGCCGCGAAAATGGCCAAGCAGATGGATCAGGCAGGGTTCGATGACAGCATCCTGAAACGCCAGATCGCCCTGATCAATTCCATGACCAAGGCAGAACGGGCGAACCCCGATCTGCTCGCCGCCAGCCGTAAGAAGCGTATTGCCAAAGGCGCCGGTCTGGAAGTGTCCGAACTCAACCGCCTTGTGAAACAGCACAAGCAGATGGCGGGCATGATGAAGAAGATGGGCAAAGGCGGCATGCTGAAACAGGCCATGAAAGGCATGTTCGACAAGGGTGGCGGCATGCCCGACATGAACGACCCCGAGGCGATGGCGAAAGCCGCGAAGGAACTGCAAGGCAAGATGCCCGGCGGTCTGCCCGGACTGGGCGGCGGCGGCATGCAACTGCCCCCCGGCCTGTCGGGTTTCGGAAAGAAGAAGTAACCGATGACCCCCGCCCCCACCCTCCATACGGCGCGGCTGATCCTGCGCGGCCCGGAAAAGCGCGATCTCGCGGCGTTTACCGCGTGGCTCACGCGATCCGAACGCATGGTGCATGTGGGCGGCAATGATACCGAGGGCAATGCATGGCGCGGGTTTCTGGCCGGGATCGGCCATTGGAATTGGCATGGTTACGGTTTTTTCACCGTGGTCGAAAAGGACTCCGGGATTGCGGCCGGCCGCGTCGGCATTCTCAACCATATCGAATGGCCGCAGCCGGAACTGGCCTGGCATATGTATGACGGGTTCGAAGGCAAATCCTACGCGTTCGAGGCGGCCTGCGCCATCCGCGAATGGGCCGGCAAGGAACTGGGTCTGGAGCCGCTGATTTCGCTGATTGCCCCCACCAATTTCCGCTCGATCAAATTGGCCACTCGGCTGGGCTGCAAGGAAGAACGCCGCGCCACGGTACAGGACGAGAAGGTCATCGTATTCCGCCACCTGCGCTATGACGACACCCGCGCCAAGGTCCAACTGGACAAGGTGCGCGCATGATTCCGACACTTACAACAGATCGGCTGACGCTGCGGGTGCCAATGCTGGAGGATTTCCCGGTATTCGAAGCCTATCTGCGCAGTGACCGGTCGCAATATGTTGGCGGTCCGATCACAGATCGCGCAACCATCTCACATGCATTGGGTCATGTGACCGGCCTGTGGATTTTACGCGGTTATTCTTCATTCACCGCCTGCCTGCATGATGGCACCGTAATCGGTATGTTTGGGCCATGGTATCCGATGACCTGGCCGGAACCGGAGTTTGGATGGAGCCTTTGGGACCAACGGTTTGAAGGTGAGGGATATGTTACCGAAGCGATGCGCGTCCTGATCCCGTGGACCTGGCAAAGAACTGATCTAAAGACCGTCGTCGCCCATATCCACCCCGACAACGCCGCCTCGATGCGCGTTGCTGAACGCCTCGGCGCTACGGTTGATCCGGCAGCCCAACCGCCCAATGACAAACCAACCGTCACCTATCGTTTCATGGCGGACGCGTCATGATCCCCACCCTCACCACATCTCGGCTGACGCTGGGCCCGTTCAGCATGGCGCATTACGAGGCGTTTCATGCATTTTGCGCCACGGATCGCTCCAGGTTTCTGGGCGGCCCGACGGATGACCCTCGCGACAGTTGGGACAGTTGCATGCAGGGTCTCGGTCAGTGGATCGCCCGCGGGTACGGTGCGTTCTTCATGACCGAAACAGCCACCGGCACGCCGGTCGGACGCACGCAACTGCGCCATCCGATTGATCTGGACGAACCGGAACTGGCTTGGGCAGTGTACGAGCGTTTTGAAGGCAAGGGCCTTGCCCATGAGGCAGTTCTGGCGGTGCGCGAGTATGCCTATCGGACACTTGGCTTTGCCCCGCTGATGTCGCTGATTGCCTCGGAAAACACCCGCTCCGTCGCGCTGGCCGAAAAGCTGGGCTGTGTGCCGGATGGTGAAAAGGCATATGACAGCGATGTCAGTGTCACAATCTACCGGCATCCGGGGGTTGGCGCATGACCGCGACCTTGCAGACCCCGCGCCTGATCCTGCGCCGCCCCACACCTGCCGACTGGCCGGCATTCCGTGATTTCTATATTTCGGAACGCGCGGCCTCATTGGGTGGTCCTGCCACGCTGGGCAAAAGCTGGCGCCATTTCGCTTCAGAGCTGGGCCATTGGGAGATCCATGGCTATGGCATGTGGACCGTCACCTTGCGCGGCGATGACACGGCGGTTGGTCTGATCGGCCCGTGGACCCCGGTGGATTGGCCCGAGACCGAGATTGGCTGGATCATCCTTTCAGGTGATCTGGAAGGCAAAGGCGTGGCGGCTGAGGCGGCCGCCGCAGCCGTGAAACATGCCTATGAGGTGCTGGGCTGGCACACGGCTGTCAGCTATATCGCGTCAGAGAATACACGTTCGATCCGTTTGGCGGAGAAGCTGGGGGCGGTGCGTGACGATAATGCTCCCAAGCCAGAGGCTTACCCGGATACGCTGGTCTATCGGCATCCTGTACCGGAGGTGTCGGCATGATCCCCGTGCTTCAGACAGAACGCCTGACGCTGCGCGCGCCCTGTTGGGACGATTTTGATGCTTACGCCGCGTTCCGCGCATCGGACCGGGCCAAGCTGCTTGGCGGGCCCTACACCCGCGCCCAAGCCTTTGACCAATTGGCCGAGATCATCGGGCATTGGACCTTGCGCGGCTATGGCCGCTGGATGGTGGCGGATCGCGAGACCGACCAACCGCTGGGCATTGTCGGGTTGTTCTATCCCGAGGATTGGCCGGAACCAGAAATCGCATGGTCTGTCTTTGAAGCGGGAGAAGGGCGCGGGATCGCCTATGAGGCCGCAATGGCGTCGCGCGCTTACGCCTATGACACGCTGGGTTGGACCACTGCGGTCAGCCTGATTGATCCATCCAATACGCGCTCCGTCGCACTGGCCCGGCGCATGGGGTGCATGGACGGCGAAACCTATGATCATCCGACCTATGGCACCCTGCATATCTGGCGGCATCCGGCACCGGGGGATTGCGCATGATCCCGACCCTGCACACCGAACGGCTGACCCTGCGCCCCTACCGGCGCGATGATTTCGCTGCCTATGCGGGTTTCATGGCCTCAGAGCGTGCCTGTTACATGGGTGGGCCTTTTGACCGCGATAAGGCCTGGGCGTGGTTCACAAATGATGTTGCCACATGGGCACTTTATGGGTTTGGAACCTTGGCGATGGTTTATGGCGACAAGCTTGCCGGTGGCGTCGGCCTTGTGCATCCGCCCCATTTTCCTGAGCCTGAATGCGGCTGGTTCGTCTTTGATGGTTTCGACGGCCTTGGGCTGGCGACCGAGGCCGGACGGGCCATTCTGGATCACACCTTCGCCACCACGGACCTGCCGAGCATTGTCAGCTATATCGGTGAACGCAATGATGCTTCGATCCGCGTGGCGCAAAAGCTGGGCGGCGTTCTGGACCCCGATGCTAAGGCCCCCGAAGATGAAGGCACGCTGGTCTATCGTCATATGAGGGGTGCAGCATGACACCCTGGACGAACCGCCCCATAAACGCGCTGGACCAGATCAAGGCCCTTCAGAACGCCGTGCCCGTGATTGAAACCGACCGGTTGATCCTGCGCCTGCCCCTAATCGACGACTGGGCGGTGCTGGAACCGATCTGGACCACCGATCGCTCAATCCATATCGGCGGGCCTTTCACGCCGGAAGCGGCCTGGCTGGATTTCAACCAGCTTGTCGCAGGATGGGTTCTGCGCGGGCATGGCGCGCTGACGATCTGTACCCGGGATGGGGCCGTGCAGGGCATGGTTCTGCTGGGGCATGAGTTTGGCGATCCAGACCCGGAACTGGGCTGGCTTCTGACCGAAGCCGCCGAGGGGCATGGCTATGCGACCGAGGCAGCATCGGCGCTGCTCCCGTTGTGCCGCGATATCTATGGCGACGCATTCGTCAGCTACATCGCAGAGGCGAACACGCCATCAATCCGCATCGCCGAAAAGCTGGGGGCCGTGAAAGGCACCCCGCATCCACGCCGCACCGATGATGTGGTCGCCTATCGTTATACCAGTAAAGGAGGCAGCAATGACTGATGCCGTCACCCGTGCCGCAGAGGTCCTGAAAGGCCACCGCGAAAGCATCGACCGGCTTGATGCCATCCTCGTCTACACATTGGGCGAGCGGTTCAAGCACACACAGGCTGTGGGTCGGCTCAAGGCCGAACACGCCCTGCCCCCGTCCGACCCCGCGCGCGAAGAACAGCAGATCGCGCGGCTGACCGATCTTGCAAACCGGGCCGATCTTGACCCGGAATTTGCCAAGAAATTCCTGAACTTCATCATTCAGGAAGTGATCCAACACCACAAACAACACCAATCCTGAGGGGCATCCCCCTCAAACCCATCTTAAAGGAGAAAACCAGATGGCAATGAAGATCAGACTGGCCCGTGGCGGCTCAAAGAAACGTCCGTTTTATGCGATTGTCGCCGCTGACAGCCGTATGCCTCGCGACGGCCGTTTCATCGAGAAACTGGGCACATACAACCCGATGCTGCCAAAAGACAGCGAAGAGCGCGTCAAGATGAACATGGAGCGCGTGAAATACTGGCTGGGCGAAGGCGCACAGCCAACCGACCGTGTGTCGCGCATGCTGGAAGCTGCTGGCGAGCTGCCCAAGAAAGACCGCAGCAACCCCAAGAAGGGCACACCTGGCAAAGCCGCACAGGCCCGCGCCGAGGAGAAGGCAGAAAAGGCCAAAGCCGCTGAAGAAGCCGCCAACGCGCCTGCGGAAGAGGCCCCTGCAGAGGACGCCCCAGCCGAAGAGGCTGCGGCTGAAGAGTAAGACCCCTTGCCTTGCCCCGAGCGTTCAGGCTTGGGGCGGGCCCATCCTTGGCTTTATGAGGCCGCATGTTCCGCCTGCTGCGTTTGATCATCCTCACAGGTTTCGCTTTCGTTGCGGGCATCCTGTTTGAACGAAACAATGCACAGGATACATGCACCAGTGGCGGTGGTCTTTGGATCGATGATATCTGTGTAGGAGTGGACCTGACCAATGACTGACCGCGTAATCGTTGGGGCCATCGGCGGCGCATTTGGCGTCAAGGGCGAGGTGCGCTTAAAATCCTATTGCGCCGATCCTGCCGCCATTGCCGACTACACCCCGCTTTATACCGAAGACGGGCGCGCCTTTGCCCAGATCGTCCTGACCGGTCAAATGAAGAACGGTTTCGCCGCTCGGCTGGATGGCGTGATCACCAAGGAGGACGCAGACGCGCTGCGCAATGTCAGCCTTTATGCCGACCGGGCGCAGATGCCGTCCCTGCCGGATGACGAATATTACTATGCCGACCTGATCGGCCTGACCGTACTGGACACAGGCGGCGCCACGCTGGGTACGGTCAAGAACGTGATGGACCACGGCGCTGGCGATCTGCTTGAAATCGCCGTACCGGGCCAGGCCGAAACCGTGCTGCTGCCGTTTACCCAGGCCAACGTGCCAACCGTCGATCTGAGTGCAGGCCGGATCATCGTGGACCCGCCCGAAGGGCTATTCACTGCCTAACCAAATAGGCGGTCCTGCTCGGACCGCCTATTTCAGTTGGTTTTACTTGGGCGCTTTACTTGCGCACCCACAGTTCCACGCGGCGGTTGATCGTCCGGCCGTTTGCTTCCGTGTTGCAGACCGATGGTGCCAATTCGCCATAGGCCCGCCGTTCAAAGCTGATCCCCGACAAGCGGTCGCCGCCAATACTGCTAATCGTCTGCGCCACAGAAAGGGCACGCCGTCCAGACAGGCGAACGTTGTTTTCAAAGCCACCCACACTGTCAGCAAAACCCACGATAGCCACCCGCGTACCGTTTGGCAGATCCTCCAGATAGGCAATCAGGCGATCGATGTCGTTCAGTTCCTTCTTGCCCAGCGCAGATGAGCCGGTGGGAAAACGGATCGTCGTGGACAGGCGATCCCAGTCGCGCAGGTCGTCACGCAACTGGCTGGCCAGACGGAACTCCGACTGATCCACCAAATCGCGAAACAGGTTGTCAATACGCGATCGTGGTTGCACCGTCCGTTCAACCGCGAAATTCACAAAGCTGGATTGTGCAATGGCATCATCGGCTTCGGGTGACAGTGCATATTGCAGGAACCGCCGGGCGTCCGATGGCAGGTTGTCGGGCCGGTTATAAAGATAAAGACGACGACCCAGCGGGTATTCCTCTGTCTTCACTGCGAACGATGTGGCCGTTGATGTAATTCCGCATTCGCTGGTCAGGTCCAGCCGGTTCAGGCCCTCGGAATAGGCAAACCCGACATAGCCAATGGCGTAGGGATCGTTGCGCACTGCTGCGGCCATTTCAGGGTTGTCCCCGCCAGGATAGGTGACGCGCGCGGCAAGCGGTGGCTCTTCACCCGAAAACACAGCTTTTTCAAAGACGCCACGGGTGCTGGACCCGTCTTCGCGTGACAGGACGGTGATCGGGGCATTCGGCCCGCCAACCTGCGACCAATTGGTGATCTGGCCCAGATAGATCGCACCAATCTCGCCCATGCTCAGGTCCCGCACCGGGTTGCTGGGGTGGGTGATTACGGCAAGGCTGTCCACTGCGATGACAGTTTCATTTTCGGTGTTGCGCACTTCGCCAGCACCGGCGGCGATCAGGCGTGCAGCCTCGCTGTCTTTGGCAGGTCGTGATGCCATGCCAAATTCGGCGCCGCGTACTTCAAGCGCGTCAAACGCGTCGCCAGACCCGGTAGAGTTGGCAAACAGGCTTGTGACCTCAACTCCTGATGCGTTGACATAACGCATGTAGGTTTCAGTTTCCGAAAGATCGGTTTTCTGCGCTGTCGCGCCCAGAAAATCGGCATAGTCCTCCATCAGATAGGGCAGCAGACCCAAACCCACGGTATCGGAACCCGCGAAACGGACCCGCGCGCTGGCCGGATTGACACGTGGCGCTGCGGGCGAAGGTGCCGTCGCCGACGCTTTTAATATCAAGCCGCTTGGACATCCCGGACCACTGCACGTGACCCCTTCTGTCCTGATCTGCATCATGCCCAGGCCTTCGGTCTGAATGATATAGTGGTCGCCTTCCACTGCATCTATTTTGCCCGCGATGTTCATCGAACTGTCAGGCGCTGTCAGCATGACCGCTCCACCGCGCTGAAAGACAGGTTCAACCGTCGGACAGGCATTGCCGAAACAGGTCACACCGTCGGGGGAAATTGTCATTTCCCCGGCAGCAGTGCTGAGATGATAGCTGTTGTTATCGATGCCCAACAACTCGCCTGAAATGGCCATCCCGCCATCTGAGGCCTGAAGGATCACTGTCCTGTCAGACTGCGCGGCGGCCATTGTGGCCAACACACCGAATGACGTCGTTGCCAGCAGGACACGGATTCCGGTTGCTCGCTTTGTAACCATTTCAAAAAACTCCAACTCGCTAATTAACCAGCCTGCAAGTCATTGCATGCTTATGCAAATAGTTGCCTATAATTTAGGCAAACCTATGACGAGCCGCCAGTTTGTTAAAGGAACGTTTAAGTTGGTGGCGGTGGTAGGTTTCCCGGCAGCCCGCCAGCCTGATTTGCACAACAATATCTTGTGTTTGCCGCGAACATTCAGGACAGTCCACAGACCGCTGATAGGTGTGGAACGCCACAGCGTGCCGTCGGTGATGTGGTCGAATTATGGCGAGTATCGAAGGCTGTCTATCGCATAACGCCACCTCAGCGAGGGCAAATCCATGGTATCGATGACAAAGACACCCGGCCCCGTCAGGTCATTTCCTTGGCCCGCGGAATCCCCTAAGACAGCGCCATGACAGACAAGACCCCGAAATCGGCTGGCCGCCTCAAGGTCCGCCCAACCCTGCAGCCGCGTGAGCTGATGACCGATACTCCGGCCCTTGCGGGCGCGTGGACTGCGCAGATCATCACCCTGTTTCCGCAGGCCTTTCCGGGCGTGCTGGGCGAAAGCCTGACTGGCAAGGCACTGCAGGACGGGTTGTGGCAGCTGGAAACATTCGATCTACGCCAATACGGGATTGGCAAGCACCGCAATGTCGATGACACGCCTGCCGGTGGCGGGGCGGGTATGGTCCTGCGCGCCGATGTATTGGAGGCCGCGATCACCGATGCCCGTGCAGGCGCGCGCGGGATCATGCCGCTGGTCTATCTGTCACCACGCGGATGCCGGTTTGATCAGGCGATGGCACGCAACTGGGCGCGCGGTGACGGGGTGACCATGCTTTGCGGCCGGTTCGAAGGGGTGGACGAACGGGTCCTGACGCATTTCGGTATTCAGGAGGTTAGCCTTGGTGATTTTGTCTTGACCGGCGGAGAGATCGCAGCACAGGCCATGATCGACGCCACCGTGCGCCTGCTGCCCGGCGTACTGGGCAATGCCGACAGCGCAGTCGAGGAAAGCTTTGCCACCGGACTTCTGGAACATCCGCAATACACCAAACCCGCCGAATGGCAGGGCCACGCGATCCCGGACGTGCTGCTGTCAGGCAATCACGCCAAGATTGCTGAATGGCGGCAGGCCATGGCCGAAGAGATCACAAAGGTCCGGCGGCCCGACCTGTGGGCCGCCTATCAGGCGCGCAAGGGCAATAACTGACGGCCGCGTATCAGACCCAGCGCACCAAGGCCGGACAACAGTAGAACCATCCCCGCAGGCAGCGGGATCGGCGCGGTGGAACCTTCGAAACTGACGGTCTGGTTGAAGCCGATATTGTCATCGGCCAGTGACACGAACGCCCCGCTGAAAAAGCCTGACATACTGGCCCCTGACAGGAACATGGTCAGATCGGCGGCTGATGTGATGGGCAGGAACCCGGGCGTGCTGGTGTAGACGAACTCATACGCCCCGGCAGAGATGAAAAAGCCGGGGAAAGTCCCCGTCAGCCCGCCCAACTGGCCGCTGATTGTCACCGTTCCGGTGCTGCTGTCCTGCGCAAAGGTCTTTTGAAAGAACGATCCGGCGATGCCGCCGCCGATCTGGGCGCTGAAAAACGCGTCCTGCAGGGCAAAGTTGAAATCGGTCTCGGTTTCGTCGATGATAACGCCGCCAGTGCCCATTTCACCCACCGTGGCAGAGCCGAAAAAGCCGACCCCTTGCGGGCCGCCGTCACCTGTCACGGATGTCAGGATCAGGTCATAACTGAAGGTGGCAGCGCTGGCAGAAGCGGTGAATGTAAACAGCACACAAAAAATGCAGATGATCTTATGCATCACAAAATCCTTTCCTTAAATGCGGATAGCATAGTCGAAAAACGTGTTTCTGACAATTGTTGGCGCAAACCCGAACCGCGGCCGCAGTGGTTGCATGCCGTTCACAATCTCGCGCCCATGGGCTGAAAACCGACAGTGTATGCGCTAAGGCTGAGAAGGCAGGACGCACTGGACCTGCTTTCATCGAATGGAGCGACCTCATGCTGACGATCTTCAAGACCGCCACACTTGCCCTTACCCTGATGTCTACCGCCGCCTTGGCTGACACCTGGACGCTGGACAGCGACCGATCAGTTCTGGGTTTCGGATCGATCAAGAACGACGACACCGGCGAGGCGCATGTATTCCAGCGATTGTCGGGCAGTGTGAACGATGACGGACAGGCGGTGATCGACATCGACCTGACATCGGTCGAAACCAACATCGATATCCGTAATGAACGGATGCAGGAACACGTCTTTGGTCCGGCAACCACCGCGACCCTGACGGCCAATGTCGACATGGACCAGATCGCAGCGCTACGTGTCGGCGACAGCACCGTGACCGAGATCGAGGGTGATGTAGGCTTTCTGGGGCAGGACATTCCGGTGTTTCTGGATGTGTTCATCATGCGCATGAGCGAAGATCAGGTGCTGGTGACAACCAACAGCATGCTTTTCGTCAGTACCGAAGAGGCCGGGATCAATGCCGGGATCGATATGCTGATGGAGATTGCAGGGCTGGACGGGATCACCCGGACATTCCCGGTCACATTGCGGCTGATCTTCGACGCGACAGCCTGAAAACAGGCACTTTTGAAGGTATGACCCCTTGATCCGATGCACACGGGCTCGTATACGGGCGCATCTTCGGATCGGGTAACCGATTCCGGGGGTTGATCTATGGAACCACTGGAGCGCTGGACGACCCTTCGTTGGGTCATGATCCACCAGACAGGCCGGACGATCACAAAAAACAAACGATGACGGCACCCTGCGGCGGGCGGCATGACCGGACCCGGAAACGACACGCAGCTCTGACGCCACGAAGACACGTCACGGGACAACCCGTGCTAGATTTAGGAGCGGATCATGGATTTGATCGCACAACTCGAAGCCGAGCAGATTGCTCAGCTGGGGAAAAAGATCCCCGATTTCAAAGCGGGTGATACCATCCGCGTCGGTTACAAAGTGACCGAAGGCACACGCACCCGTGTGCAGAACTACGAAGGCGTCTGCATTGCCCGCAAGAACGGCAAAGGCATCGCCGGGTCGTTCACAGTTCGCAAGATTTCCTTTGGTGAAGGTGTGGAACGTGTGTTCCCACTCTATTCCACCAATATCGACAGCATCGAGGTCGTCCGCCGTGGTCGCGTGCGCCGCGCCAAGCTGTATTACCTGCGTTCGCGCCGTGGTAAATCCGCACGGATCGCAGAGGTCGCAAACTACAAGGCCCCCAAGGGCGCTGAAGCGTAAGGACGTCAGCTATGAAAAAAGATATTCACCCCGATTATCACATCATCGACGTCAAGATGACCGATGGCACCGTGGTGCAAATGAAATCGACCTGGGGCAAGGAAGGTGACACCATGTCGCTGGATATCGACCCCTCTGTTCACCCGGCCTGGACCGGTGGCGGCACCCGCCTGATGGATGCCGGCGGTCGCGTGTCGAAGTTCAAGAACAAATACGCCGGTCTGGGTTTCTAAGATCGAGATGGGTCAAGACCCATCTTACGCTGTTGCAACGCCGCTCCGTTTTGGGGCGGCGTTTGTTTTTGAGCAGCAACGATCAAAGGTTCTGCGCAGCCTTCCGACAATCCGCCGCACATTCCCGGCACATGCGTGCGCAACGAACGCAATGCGCGTCGTCATGCATCTCGCACATCTCGGCGCAGGTATCGCAGGCCTTGGCGCACATCTCCAGCATCGCCTTCAGTACCTCTTCGTTCGCGCCGGTCCGCCGGCTGGCCACCCGGAAGGTCGCGTTGCAGATATCGGCGCAATCCATGCATTTGCGGATGCAGTCCGCGCGATCCGCAGCGTCTGGTTCTGCCGCGCAGGCGTCAGCGCAAGAATTGCAGATGGCTGCGCAATACATGGCGTGCCGCACCGCTTCGGTCAGGATGTCGTTGTCATGACCCGCCACATCGGGGTGTTCGGCAATCATTTCCTTGATGGACATGGGATTTCCTTTTTCTTTACAACAAGAAAACATCTTGGCCACAGATTGGTTCCGCGTGGCTGATGCGGGAATGCGACAAGATGATCCGAAAACCACCCTTTCGGGATTACATTCAGACGCAGGTTGATAAGGTGACCTCAAAGCGCAGAAGAGTTTTCATGTTCCGATCAAACCAACCCGAACGTCCCAAATGCTAGCTTTCCTTGACGCGACCGTCGGCAAGTGGCTGCGGCATTTCTTTTTTGTACTGGTCCGCACCTATTATGCGCTGTTCTATAATGTCAGCTGTGCCAACAAGCACCTGTTACAAGACCAGCATGGTACGCTGATCCTCGCCACGCATGTCAGCCGCCACGACGGGCCGCTGATCTCGGCGCTGCTTTATTCGACGATGCGGATCAGGCCGACGGTGCATTACCACGAATATTACAACTGGGTTCAGTGGTTTCCCATGATGGTCGCAGGGGCCATCCCGATGAGCTCGCCCAAAAGCTGGCCCGAGGAGAAGCGCAAAGCCCGCAAGACGCAGACGCTGCAGACCATCCGGGACAGCCTGGCCCGCGGAGATTCCCTTCTGCTGTTTCCGGCAGGTCGTGTTCGCCGCCAGGAAAGAGAGATCGTCGAGCCCTACCTGTCAGGCGTACATGACATTATCCGAGCACAACCCGACACCCCGCTGATGCTGCTCAAGATTGATGGGCTGGGGCAGTTTCAGTACGCCAAGCACGACCTGTTCTGGAGCTTTCTGGGCATCACCAAAGGGCGCAGGCATGTCAGCGTAACGATCACACCTATCGAAAAGCTTGATGCCTCAATGGAGCGTGAAGCGTTCAACGCCCATCTGGCAGCACTTCTGAACGACTGAATGGATCGCCGGCACCGGCGAGGTCCCGGACCAGCTCCGGGACCGGTTTTCCAATATCAGGCCGCCGATTTTCCGCGTGACCGGTTGCCGCCACTGCGCCGCCGCTGTCCGCCGGGCTTGCCACCGGCCGGTTTACCCTGCCGCTGACCGCCACCGCCGCCACGCCGTCCGCCGCCACCACCATTGGGTCGCTTTTTCTGGCCTGGCTGGATTTCCCACCGGCGACCAGAGGCGACGGGGATCGTTTCCTTCATCGCCTTCTCAATGTCCTGCAACTCGATCATCTCGTCCGGAGCGACCAACGCAATCGCGGCCCCGTCGGCCCCGGCCCTTGCGGTCCGCCCGATCCGGTGAACATAGTTTTCCGCCACATTGGGCAGATCATAGTTATAGACATGGCGCACATCAGGGATGTCGATGCCACGGGCGGCCACATCCGTGGCTACAAGCACCCGTACCTTGCCTGCCTTGAAGGCGGCAAGCGCGCGTTCGCGCTGACCCTGGGATTTGTTGCCGTGGATGGATGCGGCGGCAAAGCCCTTTTTCTCAAGCACTTTATACAGCTTCTCGCAGCCATGTTTGGTGCGGCCAAAGACCAGCGCCAATTCGTCCCGATGAGCGTCGAGCAATTCGACCAGCAGGTCCATCTTGGCGGCTTGCGCCACGAAATGCACCGATTGGTTGATCTTCTTGACCGCCTGACCCGGCGGGTTCACCTGCACGCGCACCGCGTCCTTCAGATACGTATCGGCCAGTTCGTTCATCAGCTTCGGCATGGTGGCCGAAAACATCATGGTCTGGCGATCCTTGGCCAGCAGGGGTGCGATCCGGCGCAGCGCATGGATGAACCCCATGTCGAGCATCTGGTCGGCCTCGTCCAGCACCAGATAGATCGTTTCGTCCAGCCGCACCGCGCGGCGGTCCAGCAGGTCGATCAGACGACCGGGGGTAGCGACCAGCAGGTCAACACCGTTTGCGAGCCGCTTGGTCTGGGCAACAATGCCGGCACCACCGACCACTAGCGCCACTTTCAGGTGGCTACCCTTGGTATAGGCGGTCAGGTTGTCGGCAATCTGCTTGGCCAGTTCGCGAGTGGGCGCAAGGATCAGACCGCGCACCGTCTTGGGGTTCGGCTTGACCCCGGCCTTCATCAGGGCGTGGATCATCGGCAGGCCAAAGGCCGCCGTCTTGCCCGTGCCGGTCTGGGCCAGACCCATCACGTCGCGCCCGTTCATGGCGTGCGGAATAGCCTGTTTCTGGATCGGGGTGGGATCGGTGATCCCCTGTTCTTTCAGTATGTTAATCAATCGGGGCGCAAGGCCCAGCATGTCAAAATCCATGGAATGGATATCCTATTTTTTGCAGGGCGTGGCCCCGCGCATATATGTCGGCCCATGACCGGATGTCATGAACGCGTGCAAGGTTGCGCCATATGCTGACAGCCTGAACCGCATTGTCCGGGCGCCGATCTGGCGCGGGACCCCTGCGTGATGTGGGAACCGGGAGGTTTGGTCGATGCCTTGCGATGGACATTTGTCCCGCTCTGCTCACGCGGCAGCTTGCATCGGTTGACTGGCACATGAGGGTTTGCAGTGCCGCTGTCAAGGTCAGCGTACATCCGGGATCCGGAAAACCCTGCGTCGTGGCGCAATCCTCATTTCGCGATCGACCCAAATCCAATAGGTGAAGGATGATAAAGATTTCGAGGTTGCCAATGATGAGACACCTAATCCCGCTGTTGCTTTTGCCTGTCGGCGCGCTGGCCCAGCCTGCCGGTGAACAAAGCCTTGTCATGGATGTGTTCGCATCGCTGCAACCCGTTTCAATCGGTGAAAATGTCGAATATTGCGGCTATGTCGGGTTTGATGCCGCCGGCGTGCTTGTCGCCTCGCCACCAACGCGCGGGGATGAAGCATCCTGCCTGTCCGATGATCCGCAGGACATCGCGGTCATCACTGCCTCTTATCACACGCATGGTGCCTTCGCCCCCGACTACTTCAACGAAGTTCCCAGCGGCGACGATATGGAAGGTGATGAGGAGGAAGGGATCGACGGCTGGGTCGCCACCCCCGGCGGGCGTCTGTGGTATATCGACACCACGGATATGGTGGCTTTTCAGGTCTGTGGGCTGGGCTGTTTGCCCAGCGATCCGGGTTTTGTCGCCGGTGACATGGGTACCATCGCCGACAGCTACGCCTATGATGATCTGGTCAAGCGACTGGAAGAGTAGCCCACCTATCGCAACGACCAAAAAACTGGCCCCTGACCTGATGTAGCGCTTTCCCTGCGCGCACCCCCATCATAATGTGCGTCAAATCACCAAAGACCGGGGCAGACTGCGTGGCGCATATCATCGTTGTGGGCAATGAAAAGGGTGGCGCGGGCAAGTCCACCGTGTCCATGCATGTGGCCACCGCGCTTTCACGCATGGGCCACAAGGTCGGCACGTTGGACCTTGACCTGCGCCAGCAGACGCTGGGCCGCTATATCGCCAACCGGCAGACGTTCCTGGCAAAGGAAGGGTTGAACCTGCCCACGCCTGACTATGCCGAACTGCCAGATATTGACCCCGCCAGTCTTCAACCGGGCCAGAATGCGCAGGACCAGGCCCTGTCGCAGGCGGTCGAGGCGATGCACGATGTCTGCGATTTCATCCTGATCGACTGCCCCGGCTCCCATACAAGGCTCAGCCAGTTGGCGCATGCCATGTCAGACACGTTGATCACACCGCTCAATGACAGCTTTGTCGATTTCGATCTTCTGGCCCATGTGGATGGCGAGGGTGAAGAGATTATCGGCCCTTCGGTCTATTCCGAAATGGTCTGGAACGCGCGGCAGATGCGGGCGCAGGCGGGTATGAACCCCATCGATTGGGTGGTGGTGCGCAACCGGTTGGGGACCACCGCGATGATCAACAAGGAAAAGATGCAGCGCGCGATTGCCAAGCTGGCCAAGCGGATCGGGTTTCGGGCCGCCCCCGGCTTTAGCGAACGGGTGGTGTTTCGCGAACTCTTTCCCCGCGGTCTGACCTTGCTGGATCTGCGCGATATCGGCGTGACCAGCCTGAGCATGTCCAACATCGCCGCACGGCAGGAACTGCGCGAGTTGATCAAAGCGCTTGATCTGCCGGGTGTCGCACCGGATTTCTAGCCTTCCGCTTCCCGTTGTGCCCACCTAACATCCATTCGAAATCTGGGAGGATCCATTTTGCGAAATCTGTGGGAATTGGAACGGTTTACGACGCTGGCATTGGTTTGTGCCCTGACAGTGATTTGCTTTGTTGTGGGTTTCTGGTTTCCGTGGGTGTTCATCCTGTGCCTTGGCTTTGGTGCCCTTTCGGTGCTGGGCTTTCGTGACCTGCAACAGCCGCGCCATTCGATCCTGCGCAACTATCCTGTGCTGGGCCATATGCGGTTTCTGTTCGAAGGGATCCGTCCCGAGATCCGGCAGTACCTGATCGAAAGCGATCAGGACGAACAGCCTTTCAGCCGCGAACAACGCTCACTGGTCTATCAGCGCGCAAAGGGCGAAGAGGACAAACGCCCCTTCGGCACGCAGGAAGCGGTGTATGAGGCCGGATATTCCTGGCTCACCCATTCGGTGCAGCCGACCCATTTCGACGATAACGATTTCCGGGTGATGATCGGCGGGCCGGATTGCAAGCAACCCTACTCCGCCTCGCTCTATAACATCTCCGCGATGAGCTTTGGGTCGCTGTCGGCCAATGCCATTCTGGCGCTGAATACCGGGGCGAAGAAGGGCGGGTTCGCCCATGACACCGGCGAAGGCGGGATCAGCCGCTATCACCGCGAACCAGGGGGCGATCTGATCTATGAAATCGGATCCGGCTATTTCGGTTGCCGCAATGATGATGGCAGCTTCAGCCCGGACAAATTCGCCGAACAGGCCGCCAGCGATCAGGTCAAGATGATCGAGGTGAAGCTGAGCCAGGGGGCCAAACCGGGCCATGGCGGGATGCTGCCCGCCTCCAAGATCACGCCGGAAATCGCAGAGGCGCGCGGCGTGCCCATGGGCGTTGATTGCGTGTCACCCGCAGCCCACAGCGCCTTCTCCAACCCGATTGAATTGATGGAGTTTCTGGGGCTCCTGCGCGAAAAATCCAGGGGCAAACCGATCGGTTTCAAGCTTTGCATCGGGCACCGGCGCGAATTCATGTGCATGGTCAAGGCGATGCTGGAAACCGGGATCGTGCCGGATTTCATTGTGGTGGACGGCACCGAAGGGGGCACAGGTGCGGCCCCGCTGGAATTCGCCAACCATGTCGGCATGCCCATGGTTGAAGGACTGACATTCGTGCACAACACGTTGCGCGGCGCCGGCATCCGCGATCAGGTCAAAATCGGGGCAGCGGGCAAGCTTGTCAGCGCCTTTGACATCGCCCGGGCGCTGTCGCTTGGGGCGGATTGGTGCAATTCGGCCCGCGGTTACATGTTCGCCATCGGCTGCATTCAGGCCCAAGCCTGCCATACCAATCACTGCCCTGTGGGCGTGGCCACGCAGGACCCGCTGCGCGCACGTGCGCTGGATGTGGGCAATAAAAGCCAGCGGGTGGCGCGGTTTCATGACAACACGCTGAAAGCGCTGGGTGAAATGGCTGGGGCCGCAGGGCTGAAAAACCCCTGCGAATTCCTGCCCTATCACTTCATGGCGCGGCGCAGTGACGGACAAATGACCGAAGCGGCAGATGTCTATACCTACATGCCTGAGGGCTTTCTGCTGGACGACAGCCCGGATGAACACGGCTACAAGGAACGTTGGGCCCGCGCAAACGCCCATAGTTTCGCGCCACCTGAGGCCGCGCGCTGACAATTTACTTACAAAGGGAAATTGCCAAGAATTTTCGAAAATTCTTGTGGCTCACTCCTGCCGGGGCGGTGTCTTGCCAGCTAGACGCATGACCATGCTGACGCGCGGCGTCGTACCGGTCTCTGACCGCGACCGTGTGCGCAGGACCGGCGTATTTTCAGACGTACCGCTGCGGCTTTCGCGCAGGACAATATACAGACCACTGCAGATGATAATCCCTGCGCCAATCATGGTGGCCTGATCAACCACCTCGTCAAAGAACAGCAGACCAAACCCGGTCGCCCAGATGATCTGGCTATATTGCATCGGTGCGATGATCGCCGCCTCCCCTACCTGATAGGCAGCGATGACAAAGCGGCTGGCGATCCAGGCAAAGACGGCAGTGATCCCCAACATGCCCAGATGCTCAATCGGCATCGGCTGATAAACGAATGGCAGGGCGCAGGCCATGACCACAAAGTTCACCACCATGGGATAAAGCAGCATGACCACGGGCCGTTCTTCTGACCCGATCTTGCGCACAACGATGGACGCCACAGACCCGCAAATCGCAGCAGACAGGGCTGCCAAATGGCCCAGCGACAATTCGGTTTGTCCGGGGCGCAGTACCACCAGCACGCCCGCGAGTCCCACCAGTACCGCCAGCCAGCGGCGCAGGCGCACCTTTTCGCCCAGCACCGGAATGGCCAGCACCGTAATCAACAAGGGCGAGGCGAACAGGATCGCATAGGTCTGCGCCAGCGGCAGAACCGAAAACGCATAGAATGCCGACACACCCGTCACTACCGCCGCCCCGGTCCGCAAGGCCAGCCACCAGGGATGCACCGGCACCAATGTGCCAGGTGTCGCATCGCGCATCAGCATGACGGTCGCCAGCGGAAAGCTGAGCAACACACTGAAAAACACGATCTGAATGGGTGAATAGATGCCGCCCAGGAATTTGACGAACACATCATGGGTGGAAAACACGCCAAAGGCGATCAATGCGAACAAGGCACCTTTGACATTTGGGGACATGGGTCAATCCTTTGTGCAGTTACCGCTAACTGACAAAGGAATGACCATAGGTCAACGCAAAGGGGCGGCCCAATGGACCGCCCCTGCAAAATTCTATCAGACTGTGATCAGGCTGCGCGACGGCGCAGGAACCCAAGACCAAACAGACCGGTCAGCAATAGAAGTGCACCGGCAGGCAGCGGTATGGCCGCGGTATCAACGTCGATACGCCCAATCCGGAAGTTGTCAAACCGACCATCAGCACCAAAGCTGATCGACTGGCCAGAGGCCACGGTCAGCGATGCCAGGCTGAACGGATTGCTGTTCGAGATATTGATTTCCTCACGCACTAGCGCGCCATCAACGAAAACGTCAAAGTCATCATTCCAGTCCACACCAGTGAACAGGATCGAGGTGAAATCAACAACGCGGTCGAATGCAAAGGTGATCAGATCGTTGCCGTGGTTGCCATCAATCGAGCTGCCGTCCCAGAAGCCGTCAATCCCAAGGCCCGCGCTTGTCTGGCGCACATAACGATGCCCCCAGAAACCGCAACCGCCGTCGGAACAGTCGCTATCGATGATCGTGTCATTGGGCTGACCTGCGGGCGCACGGTAGCGTCCTGCGGTTACATCAACGCTGAGCCCGTCAACTGTTGCAGAATAGCTGCCATAGCCCGAGGAACTGTTGGCTGGCCCGCCATTCATAAAGTCGAAACTGATGGTAGCTGCCATTGCTGGCATCGCGATCAGTGTAGCCGCTGCGGCTGCCGCGATTCTCTTAACGATATAATTCATTGTTTTTCCAATAATTTTTATAACCGATTATCGAACTCGTGTTTACCTTCTGTTAACACTACCTTTTTTTGGCCTCAATTGCCAGCGTTACACCCGAAAAACACCACATTCCGGACACTTTCAACCGGGCCGTGCAGGGCACTCTGCCAGTCGCCCACGGCGAGCACGGCCCTTGGTTGATTTCGATGCTATAGACTCGCGTCCAGTGCGCCGATGATCACATCGCCCATCTGTGTGGTGGACAGTGGCGTTCCACCATCCGGCCCCATCAGATCACCTGTGCGCGCGCCATCCGCCAGAACCTTTTCGATTGCGGCCTCCAGACGATCCGCCTCGGCCCCTTCGTCAAAGGAATAACGCAGCGCCATGGCAAAGCTCAGGATACAGGCGATCGGGTTGGCTTTGCCCTGCCCGGCAATATCCGGTGCTGAACCGTGGACAGGTTCATACATCGCCTTGGGCCGCCCATTGGCCATCGGCAGACCCAGTGACGCGGACGGCAGCATACCCAGTGACCCGGTCAGCATCGCCGCACAATCCGACAGGATATCGCCAAACAGGTTATCGGTCAGGATCACGTCGAACTGCTTGGGCGCGCGGACCAGCTGCATCGCACCGTTATCGGCATACATATGGCTCAGCTCAACATCGGCATAATCGGTCTGATGGACCTCAGTGACCACATCGCGCCACAGGATGCCGCTTTCCATGACATTGGCCTTTTCCATCGAACAGACCTTGTTCGACCGTTTGCGCGCCAGATCAAATGCGGCACGGGCAACCCGTTCAATCTCGGCCTCAGTATAACGCTGGGTATTGATGCCCACGCGCATGTTGTCCTCGGTATGGATGCCGCGCGGCTCGCCGAAATAGACGCCCGAGGTCAGTTCGCGGACGATCATGATATCAAGGCCTGCAACCACATCCTTTTTCAGCGAAGAAAAGTCAGCCAGCGCATCGAAACACTGGGCCGGACGCAGATTGGCAAACAGGTCCATTTCCTTGCGCAGGCGCAACAGCCCGCGCTCGGGCTTCAGGCTAAAATCCAGATTGTCATATTGCGGGCCGCCCACAGCGCCCAGCAGCACCGCGTCAACCTCTTGCGCCTTGGCCATCGTTGCGTCCGTCAAAGGCACGCTATGGGCATCATAGGCGCAGCCCCCCACCAGATCCTCTGACACGTCAAATGTCAGGTCACGCTTGTCGCCAAACCAATCAATGATCCGCTTCACCTCTGCCATGACTTCGGGGCCGATGCCGTCACCGGCGAGGATCAAGAGGGATGGGTTTGGCATGAGGCACCTTTTGTCACAATTATGGTTCGCCTCGACCTAGCGTGACCGCTGCAAAGGTGCAAGCAAACGGCGACATATGGCTGCCCCGAAAGGGGGACGCGCGGCATCATTACCGACCGGCATGGCGGGTCGCAGCCAATACGACCTGCTCAAATGAACGCAATCAAATGCGCGCTGGCGTCGTAAGATGAATGGGTCCTGACCCTAGTTGGTTCCATCACCGCTGGCAGGTTCCGCCGTTTCAGCGGTCGCTGACGTCTCGCCTTCCGCATTTGCCGTCACCGGTTCATCGAGACAAGGTATGAACAGTTCCATCCCAACGGCAAGACTGCCCGGATCAGGTCCGATAATCAGCCTGTTGCGCTGGTGAAGGTTTTCAACCTCCTGTGTTGTGCCATAAGCCCAAGCAGAGATATTCGACAGGCTGTCTGCCTTTTCGACCACATAGGTTGTGTCACATTTGATTTCGTCAGAATGGGCATGGGCGGTCACCGCAAGGTTCGCGCAAATCAGCGACAGTGCGGATACCGAAATACCGGGCAATTTCATGTCTCTCTTTCCCTAAATAACTTACAAACGATGCCATCATTGAATATCATGCTGGCAAAACTAAGGCGACGGGCGTGCCGCGGTCAGATCTGGTCAGACAACCAGCGGCTTTAATCCCTCTGCGAGCAGGTCCCACACGCGCCTGATCCGCGGGGTCTGGCGCATCGCTTCGTGCGCAGTCAGCCACACCGGCAAGGTGGGTAGGGGAATTCCGATGTCGATCTCTTCAATCAACGGATCGTTTCGCCCGATATCGGCTTGGGCAAACCCGATCCCGCAGCCCGCGCGCACCAGTTCCCAATAGGCGATATTGTCATCGCAGCGGGTCTTGAAGAAGTCCCGTTCGACCGGAATGCCAAATTCGGCAAACCCGTTGATGATGTCAGGGTTCGTGTCATAGCCGACAAAATCATGCGCGGGCAGATCAGCCAGGGATTGCGGCTTGCTCCGCTCGGCTAGGTACGACTTGGCAGCAAAGACCCCCAGCGGGATATCCCCGATATGCTGGGTGACCAGGTCCAATTGGGTCGGGCGGTACATGCGCACCGCGATATCCGCCTCGCGATAAAGCAGGTTGCGGCTGTCATCGCTGGGAACAAGCTCAATGGCGATTTCGGGCTCCAGCCTGCGGATACGTGCGATGACCGTTGGCAGATGCATAGCCGAGGTGGCCACGCTGGCGGTGATCCGCACAGTCCCTTCCAGCCGGGCCTGCTGGCCTGCGGCGGTCAGTGCGATCTGCTGGACGGCGGCGCGCATCGCCTGCGCCGGTGCGACGAGATCGGCGCCGGTCTTGGTCAGGGCAAAGCCACGCGGCTGCCTGCGAAACAGCTCGGCCCCCAGTTGCGCCTCGATCGCCCTGATCTGGCGGCCCAGCGTCGGCTGGCTGGTGCCAAGTTCGCGGGCCGCCCCTGAAAGGCTGCCGGTTTCGGCCACCGCCAGAAACGCTTGTACCAGTGACCAGTCCAATGACGAGAGCGGCTTATCCATTCATTCATGAATACATGATCTGCGATTTTCGGCAATTTATTTGACGACATGAATAGATCATCTTGGCTGCAACTGCCCATCAACAGGAGCGATCCCATGCAGCAGACAGTTCTCATTCTTGGTGCCAACGGCAAGATCGGCAGCCATGCCGCCGACGCGTTCTGGAACGCGGGCTGGGCCGTGCGTCACTTTGAACGCGGCACCGACATGGTCGCGGCGGCCAAGGGTGCCGATGTCATCATCAATGGCCTGAACCCGCCCGCCTATCACAACTGGGCCGAAGCGATCCCGGCGATCACCGATCAGGTGATTGCCGCCGCCCGTGCCAGCGGGGCGACAGTTATCATCCCCGGGAATATCTACAACTTCGGTGATCAACCCGGTGTTCTGGATGAAAACACCCCGCAAACCGCCCAAACGCGCAAAGGCCAGGTCCGGGTCGCGATGGAGGACGCCTATAAAGCCTCTGGCGTGCAGACGATCATTCTGCGGGCAGGCAATTTCATCGACCCCAAAGGCAATGGCGATTACATGAGCCTGCTGGCCTTGCGCGACATTGGCAAAGGCAGGGTAACGGCGGCTGGCGATCCAGATGCGTTGCAGGCCTATGCCTATGTGCCCGACTGGGCGCAAGCGGCGCTGGCGCTGGCGGAAAAGCGGCATGATCTGGCACAGTTCGAAGACGTGCCCTTCCCCGGCCATGCCTTTACCACAAATCAGCTTCTAACCGAATTGCAGGCCGTATCGCCCCGCAGGCTGCGGCTGGCCCACTTTCCGTGGTGGCTGATGACCGCGCTGGCCCCGTTCTGGGAACTGGCCCGCGAAATGCGTGAGATGCGCTATCTTTACAGCATGCCCCATCAAATCGGATCAGCCAAATTCAACCGGCTGCTGCCGGGCTTTCGCCCGACCGGTCTGACCGAAGTCATGCGCACTGGCCTACCGGCTGATATCCACCCAGACCAGGTGATGAGGTCCGGCGGCAAGACCATCGCTGCCGAGTAATCCGGTCCCCGGCGCGGGCCAATAGACACCCGCGTCGGCAACCCGCCAATCTGCAGATGGCAGCACATAGCTGACCCGCAGATTGCCTGGCCCGCCCTCTTCGGGCCAGTCCGCGGTATCAAGACCCGGCAACGGATCGTGCAACCGGGGATCCGCGAGAAAATCTGCCATGGCGTCTGAAAACCCGTCGCCGTCCACCGGGTCAAGATTGGCATTGCCCGCAATGACGAAACTGTCCGGCGCAGAACCGAAACCGCCATCCAACACCACCTGCCACAGCCGCAATTCATCGCGGTTGCGCAATCCGTTGCGGTCCTCTGGCCCGTCGAAAACCGGCGGGGTCGCGGCAAAAGCCATCAGCGACAGCGGCCCATCGGGCAGATCAATCCGAACAATCCAATGGCCGGAAGTGGACAGGCGCTGCACCTCCAGCACCTCTGGCGGGTAAAACCCTTCGGGCAGCGTCGCACCCGGCAAATCCCGCCATAGCAGGTCCGAAAGATCCGTCACCTCGTCCAACGCGAAACGCGACAGGATCGCCATGCCCCCATCACCGGCAAAGCGGCCATAGCCGATAGCATCGCGCGGCTCACCCAGTCGCCCGTTGCGGTCTAGATCCAGACCAGTCGCAAGACCGGTGTTCGGACGCAAAGCAAAGCGATACGGGTACAAATCACCAAACGTATCGGCAAAGGCGTTCAGGGCAACGCCATCAAGATCGTAATCGAAATCAGTCAAAATCAGAACATCCGGGGCGATATGGACGATGACCGCTTGACTGGCCGCGATCTGGCTATCCTCGGCCTTCAGAATATCGCGCAGCAGCAGGCCCGGACCATCACGGCTCAGCGGGGTGGCATAGGTGGCAATCCGATAGGTGTCAGCGGCTGCCACCGCCGGTAGGCCGGCCAGAATCAGGCAGGCAGTAACCGATCGGCCGCCGCCTTTTTTGAGGCCTTTTGGCGCTGCTGATGGATCATGCGGGCCACACGGGTCAGCGCGATCCCCCGCATCAGAATACCTGCAGGCAAAAATGCCCATGCTGTCACCGTCCAGATCATGGTGTGCGGATCATCAAGGCGAATGGGTGCCCCCAGATAGCCCGAAAACTTCACCATCGCTGGCACTAAGAAGGGCAGCAGAAATCCTAAGATAATGTTAATCCAGCCATCCCGGCGCAGGCGTTTGACCACGTCGCCACCCGATGTCGGGTCGAATGTTGGCAGGTTGATCCAAACGTTGAACGATCCGCCCCGCGGGGGCCATTGCTGTAGACGCAGCAGAATCATAAACCAGATGATCGACAACAGCGAAAGCAGATAACTGAACCCGGCTGCATCGCGCATCGTTTCGATATATTGTGGGGTGGTAGATGGCGGCATGATCGACACCATCAACCGGACCGGCGAATAAGGAAAATCAATCATCCGCCCGATCTGGGCCCCGCTCATCTGAAAGAATTCAGTCAGCGTGGACGGCGCTACATAACCCCGAAAGATAATCGACAGCGACAACACCGTGGCGAACAGGGCACAGAACCGGACCCGGTTAAACGGCGGCGCGTCGCGAAATTCGACAAGGCTGGGGCTACTGGCGCTATATTCCACCAGAGTAAAAAGGGCCGCAAAGATCGCGATGAGGACGATAACCTGCGTCCCGTCACTGGACCGCCCGGGGACAAGCGCCGCAGGAAGCCCGATCAATATCACGACGAGCACTGCGCGAACCAAAGCTCCTGGCAGTCGAAATAGCAATTTATCCCGTACCCTCATATGATCTACGCCGCGCGGCGGCGTGACCGATGTCCCGATTAGCATGCCGTCCCGACATGCGTCTTTCCTAAGGTGTAACCGTCACTAATTCTTTATGTCCCGACTATATTTTAAAACCCGCAATGCATTTGTCCAATGCTTTGCGTGTAACATGTGGGGACAATGCAACTGATAAATGATAGATCAGCGATCCATCAGCAATGATCAGACCTTTAAGATACACGGATAAATGGCGCAAAGTGAAGGGTTATTTGCGCGACGTCACGCATCCGGCGCGTCGGCGCGCAAGACCACGCGGCCTTGCGCGGATCGTATTACACCCAAGGGCGTGCGGCGGTGGCCTCAGCCTCAAAGCTGTCGATGGCAGCCGCTTTTTCCATTGTCAGACCGATGTCGTCCAGACCGTTCAGCAGGCAGTGCTTTTTGAAAGGATCCACATCAAACGCAAACACATCGCCATCGGATGACGTGATCGTCTGCGCCTCAAGATCAACCTCGATCCGGGCGTTCGACCCTTTTTCGGCGTCTTTCATCAGCACATCGACCTGTTCCTGCGGCAGGGCGATCGGCAGGATGCCGTTCTTGAAGCAGTTATTGTAGAAAATATCGGCATAGCTGGGCGCAATGACACAGGTGATCCCGAAATCGGCGATGGCCCATGGCGCATGTTCGCGCGACGACCCGCAACCGAAATTCTCACCGGCCACAAGGATCTGCGCACCGCGATATTGCGGCTTGTTCAGCACGAAATCCGGAATCTCGTTGCCATCATCATCGTAGCGCATTTCGTCGAACAGGTTCACCCCAAGGCCCGACCGCTTGATCGTCTTCAAGAACTGCTTGGGGATGATCATATCGGTGTCGATATTGACCAGCGGCAAGGGGGCGGCGATCCCGCTCAGCTTGGTGAACTTTTTCATTTGCGTCTCCGTTGAACCGGCCCTGTTGGGGGGGCGTGGCTGTTTCACCAGTCCTTAATCAACTTGATTGCATCTTTCCAGCCCTGCCCCTTCTTTGCATCGGCAATCGCTGCGTCCATGATGGCGTAATCGGCATTCTCATATGCATCCAGCGGCACAGGTCTGCTCAGCACAGGATTGATCCGCGCCATCCGGTGGCCCAACAGGCGGTCGGCGATGGACCCGGCGTTCTGCGCCGACAGATCCATCGTCATGACCAGCAGTGCTGTGGCGGGCGCACCCCTGCTCGATTTCCAAGGCCGCAACCACGACGTCACCCCCCAACCCAGCGGCTTGCCAATCGCCTTGGGCGAGATCCCCTGCGGGGTCAGGCCCGTACCGAACGAGATGACCTCGATATCAGCCAGCGCTGACGCTTTGCCCGTACTCAGCGCCACTTCGATGGCATTCATCACCGGATTATTGGCAAATGTACCGCCATCGGCAAAATAGCCGCGCTTTCCGATCTGATGCGGCGGGAAATAGGTCGGCGCGGCAGAGGTTGCCAGTGCGGCATCCGCCAGCAGGATATCACCATAATCATCGCCGGCCTTCAGGTTATTCAGGGTGACAGGCATCCAACCCGGCGGTTTGGACCCATCATCAAGCAGTTGCGCCGTATTGACGGCAATCATCTTGCCCGTGGTGCCACCCAAGGTAGCTGTCTTGTCCGGCAGCAACTCGTCGATAACTTGGCGCAGACCCGTCGCCACATATTCACATTCGAAAATCCCTGGCCCGGCCCGCAGACCCTCGGCCTCAACCGCCTGACGCATCGCCATATCGGTGGCATCGGCGCTAAAGAATGTGTTTTCTTTGAAAATCGTTGCCGCCTTGGTGGCATAGACCGAAACGATGTCGTCAATCGGCACGCCCGCGCCCAGCGCAATCGAAATCAACCCCCCGGTCGATGTGCCAGCAAACCCGTGCACCCCGTCCAGCAGTTTGCCATTGGTTTCGGTGTTCAGCGCCTTGATCAGCGAACTGGAAAGATAGCCGCGAATGCCGCCGCCATCGCAGGACAGAATACGAAATGTCATCGGAAAATCCCCATCTGAATGTATCAGGGTGCAGTCTAACAGCCGCATCCCGGCTTTGCCGGTGTCCAAGGACACACACGGCAGCGCATCTTTGCCAATGCCACATTCAGGTCATGCTTTGATCACGAATCCGCGTTCTAGATGCCCACCACCACAGATTGACAACCGGACCAGATTTCATGCCCATTCTCATTGCAATCATCGGGGCCGCCACGGCCTTTTACTTTTTCGTCATCCGCGCCCGGAACGCGGCCAATATCGCAACCGATATGATGGATATGGCCAATGATGTGCGGCTGGCCGCCCGCCGGTTCGGCTTCAAGCGGCAAACCAACCTGCACCCGGTGGAAAGCATCGAAGACCCCAACCTTGCCATCACAGCCATCGCGCTCAGCTTTCTGGAACTCAACGACCTGCCCACGCAGGACCAGCGCAACGCGATGGTCGTGCAGGCGCAATCAACACTTGGCATCAGCAAGACCGATGCCGAGGAAATGATGGTGCTGGGCCGCTGGCTGATGAATGAATGCAACGGTGCCGATGGGGCGATCAGCCGGATCAGCCGCAAGCTCTTCAAACTGGACGGCGCGAACGGTTTCGATCCGCTGATGACGCTGGTCAAATCGGCCCTGCCCGAAGACGGGCTAAACGACAAACAGCGCGATGCGCTGGACGACATCAAACGGGCGTTCAAGATCAGGTAGGGCTCTACAAAAGCGGAAGGCCGTGCTGACCTAAGACCTTGTTCTGGCATTGCACGCGACCAGCCAACCTCTCCGCTTCGGTCGGGCCATTCTCAACCCAGCGCGGAGTTTCGTAGTAAATGCAAACATCCAGCGCCTTCGCCCTGATGCTACGGATCGCACAGGCCTCGTCATCCAGATCTTCCCGAGATTCACGCGACCGGTCTGCGCATCGTCCGCGGTAGTAAGCCAAACGTTCGTCTGCTGTTGTTGACAGAAACCATGTCTCTCCGCCAATGCGATCCGGATCAGGCACGTTATCTCCACAATACCCCGTCGGATTGTGACAACCCAACACTGTAGAGCATGAGACTACGCCGAAACCCAGCAGAACAAATGAGAAGCTGATCCAGACCCATTTCATCGAATATCACCAAATGTGAGCGGCGCGTCGGTCACATCATCTCCCGCACATCCGTCAGCCGCCCAGTTATCGCCGCAGCCGCCGCCATCTGTGGCGACATCAGGTGGGTGCGTCCGCCCCGGCCTTGCCGTCCCTCGAAGTTGCGGTTGGATGTGGCCGCACAGCGCTCGCCGGGTGCCAATTGGTCGGGGTTCATCGCAAGGCACATCGAACAGCCCGCAAGGCGCCACTCAAACCCAGCCTCCTTGAAGATATCCGCCAGCCCTTCCTCTTCCGCCTGCGCACGGACAAGACCCGATCCGGGCACAACCATCGCCCGCAACCCGTCCTTCTTCTTCTTGCCTTTCAGGATCGCGGCAGCGGCGCGCAGATCCTCGATCCGGCCATTGGTGCAGGAGCCAATGAACACCGTGTCGATCTCAATCTCGGACAAAGGCGTGCCGGGCTTAAGGTCCATGTAGTCCAGCGAACGCTGCGCGGCACCAACCTTACCGCCCTCGAAATCGTCGGCGGCGGGGACTGTGGCTGTGATCGGCAGCACATCCTCTGGCGATGTACCCCATGTCACCACCGGCGCGATATCCTCACCCTTCAGCGTCACGACCTTGTCGAAATGGGCACCCTCATCAGTGTAAAGCGTGCGCCAATACGCCTCTGCCGCTTCCCATGCGGCACCCTTGGGAGCATGCGGACGGCCCTTGCAGTATTCGAACGTCTTTTCGTCAGGGGCAATCAGACCGGCGCGCGCGCCGCCTTCGATGGCCATGTTACAGACGGTCATCCGGCCTTCCATGGACAGATCGCGGATCGCCTCACCGCAATATTCGATGACATAACCCGTGCCGCCAGCCGTTCCAGTGGCCCCGATCACGGACAGGGTGATATCCTTGGCGGTGACACCGGGGCGCAGCTTGCCCGTGATCTCGACCTTCATGTTCTTGGATTTCTTCTGGATCAGGGTCTGGGTGGCCAGCACATGCTCCACCTCTGACGTGCCGATGCCATGGGCCAGCGCGCCGAAGGCGCCATGGGTCGCCGTATGGCTGTCACCACAAACCACGGTCATGCCGGGCAGGGTCCAGCCCTGCTCCGGCCCCACGATATGCACGATACCCTGACGGACATCGGAAACAGGGTAATAGTGAATACCAAACTCCTTGGCATTGGTATCCAGCGCGGCCACCTGAATGGCACTATCTTCCGTCATGTTCTTGGGATCATCACGCCCCGGCGTTGTCGGCACATTGTGGTCCGGCACGGCAATCGTCTTTTCCGGCGCACGCACCTTGCGGCCCGCCATGCGCAGACCCTCGAACGCCTGCGGGCTGGTCACCTCGTGCACCAGATGGCGGTCGATATAGAGCAGGCATGTGCCGTCCTCGGCTTCGTGGGCGACATGCGCGTCCCAGATTTTATCATAGAGCGTTTTGGGGGACATGGGTCCTCTCCCGTATCTGGTGTCAGTAAAAGGCAGGCGTGCGGAAACGGGGGCGATCAGCCCCGGGCAAGGATCGTGCAGTTGGCACCGTAAAACCGCCATGGCAGGCGGGCGCGGTCATCCATGTCAAAAACCTGTTTCATAAGGGGTCAGATACATCGGCATCGCCTGTCCCGCAAGGGTTCTCAACCTGCTGACCATGCGGTTTTCCGGCTTGCCGCTTTCGCTTGGTCCGGGCATCCTGCCAAAAACCGGAGGTATCATGCGTTTTCTGATCCTGTTTCTGCTTTGGGCCAGTCCGGTAGTGGCCGAACGCGAACTGCATGTCATCGGCGTTTATGAACGTCACAACGACATTCGTGATCGGCCCGAACTGGGGCCCGTCCCCGTGATCGTGGATCGGCCCGATGCCGACGTCACCCTGCTTTTGACCAATTACGAACCTGTGTTCTGGGATGTGACGCTCACCCCCGGCACCCGGATTGAGCGTGTTTTGCTGGGCGGCTATGAGCCTGACCGCAGCCAGGTCACCCTGAACGGCATTCCCTATCCCGGTGTGGACATCGTCACGCTTAGGCATAGCTACACGCGCGACAACATCAAGTTCCGTGCCATCGTCATGGCCGCGCCAGAGCTTGGGGGCTTTGTCAGACCGTCCAGCTTTGAAGGATCATATGAAGCACCGCGCGACGGATTTGTCATAGACGCTGTGCAAACCGACCCGGAACTGGGCCCCGACTATCTGGCCGATGTACTAGCCCCGCTGGATGTCGTCCCTGTCAGCCTGCAACCCCGCCTGACCGACCCTGCCCGCCCCGGACCGACGGTGCGCTTTGAAAATGACGGTGTCACTCTAACCCTTGAAGACGGGGACGCGACATTCTTTCCGATCCCACCCGATTTGCCACGGATCAGCTGGGGGGCCGACGCCATCTATGTCCCCGACCGAAACACGATCTACGCCGTCACCATCGGAGGCGACGGCTTTCTCTATGACATCAACGTCCGAACGGGCGCATGGCGTCTGGCGGCCAACATGCAAGGGTACGACGCCCAGGGGCTGATCTATGACGACGCCCTCGACCGGCTGATCATGACCGGCGGCGGCTTTATGCCCCCCAGCATCCGCATCTATGATCCCGATGGCGAAAGCTTTACCGAGGTGCCGCTGGCCGGGGCCGCACTGATCGGGCTGACGGATATCTATGACCGGGCCAATGAGCGTCCGCCCGCGCTCAGGCCCATTGGCATCGCCGGTGACATGGTGCTTTTGCGCGCATCACCCGACGCTTTCAGGTTTCGCGGCCCCGGCGATCCACCCTACCGGATTTGGCTTGTCGACCTGACCACCGGCACGGGCCAGCTTGTCGGCTATTCCGCAGCCCAACCGACCTGTCCGGAGGGGAGCGGCTGCAAGCCCGAAAACAGGGACTGACGCCACAAAAGTGATCCCATACGCCCTCACCCCCGTAACAGTGTTACGGAGGAAAAAATGATCAGATCCGCAACCATCCTTGCTGCCGGGTTGGCGACGACCACAGCAGCCGTGGCCCAGGACAGCTATAACGGCTACGAAACGCCGCGCTATACCGTGGTAGCGCAGGACGGACGCTATGAAATCCGCGAATACAGCCCCAGCATTCTGGCCGAAGTGACAGTGAAATCCGAACGGTCACAGGCCTTGCGTCAGGGTTTCCGCGTGCTGGCAGGATATATCTTTGGCGGCAATACCAGCGCCGACAAGGTGGCGATGACCACGCCTGTGGCCCAGACTCCCGCGGAAAACATCGCCATGACAACACCTGTGACCCAAACCGGAGAGGCGGGGTTGTGGACCGTCAGTTTCATGATGCCGCGGGAATACACGCTTGATAGCCTGCCAACCCCCGACAGCAACGCGATCCGGTTCAGGCAAACACCGCCTGACACCCAGGTGGTCCTGCGGTTTTCCGGTTGGGCGACACAATCCAGACTGACGCAGCACGAGGCCGATTTACGCCGCTACGCGATACAGGCTGGCCTGTCAGTAAAGGAGCCCGTTCGCCACTATTACTACGACGACCCCATGACGCTGCCATGGAAACGGCGGAACGAAGTGGCGTTCAGTATCGAGTGATTTTGATCAGCCTGGCGGGCTTGTGTTCAGGAAACCAGGCAACGCATTCTTCACGGTCTCTAACGTCGCTTCAGGATTGAACAAGGTGAAATCAGCCTCGGTCAACACATCATCCGGCCCCGGCTCGGGGATATCGTTGTCCGTCAGCACAACCGCAAAATCGCTTTCGTCCAAACTCGCAATAGTGGCACCACGCAGAAACGCGCGGGACACTTCATAATCAAAATCCGGATCGGTTGGATCGCCCATCGCATCCTCGAACCGGGCCTCAACCAGAACGCCGTCTTCACCGTCCAAACTGGTTTCTGTCAGTACAAAATCCACAGCGGGCGCTGTCGCCCCGTCAAGATCAGCGTCAATGGTCAGGACCAGTTTGTGCTGCGCAGGATTGAATTCGACAATCGTCGCCAGCGTGTCCTGATCATCCTCCAGATTGGCGAAGGCGAAAAAGTTGGTGGGGCCTTCGTCGTCCTGCAGATCGGACTCACCGGTCACCAGGATCAACTCATCCAGTTCAGGGGGGCCCACTTCACCCGGCGGTGCACTGTTCACCCCGCCTACAGCCAGGCTCAGGCCCTTCGGATTATCCGGTGTGCTGTTATCGCTGTCATCACCCCACATGAACAGCGTATCCTCGCCCCCCTGACCGCGAATGATGTCCAGCGTCTCAGTCGCATTCACCAGTTCATTGTCGATCAGGCGCGCATTAAAACCGCTTTTGATGACATCGGTGCCACGGCCACCCAGAATGGTGTCTGAACCATAACCGCCGTCGATCGTATCATCACCTGCGCCGCCCTCGATCCGGTCATTGCCGTTATCACCATTGATAATATCGTTGCCTGCGCGACCCTGGATGACATCGCGACCGTCGCCGCCATTCACCGTATCATTACCCAACCCGGCATTGACGAAATCATTACCGCCACCGGCATTAATAACGTCGTCACCCGCCAGAGCAAAAATGCTGTCCGCACCCTCTGTGCCGTTGATCGGTTCGCCTTCGGGACTGCCATCAATCCGGTTGGCCTCATCGTCATCATCGTCCCCACCCAGAAATGGCACGGCCAGGGCCAAACCGAGGCCGAGAAGCAAAAGAATGGAAAGATCCATGATGGCTGATCCAGTACAAATATCCGTTAAGAGTTTGTAAACCTTTCATCGCAGCCGCGACAAGGCTTGCAAAAGGACAGCGTTAATTGCGCATCTCAACTGTGCGTTCGGTGCCATCCCAATGGTCACGAACGGAAACAAAGCCCAGCCTTTCGTAGAATGGTATCCCTACGATGGACGATCGGACGGTAAATCGGTTGATCCCGCTTTCGGCGGCCTTGGCGACCACATGCGCATAAAGCCGCGCACCAATGCCGAGGCGCTGCATGCGCGCATCCACAAAGATGGTTTTGACCGCCGCCGTCTGACCATACTCATCCAGATCAAGACTGGCCGTCCCCACAATTCTGTCGCCCTGTAACGCCACAAACGTGGCATGCCGGTTGCCAAGCATGGTTTTCACGTCCTCCACACTGAAATGACCGGCAACACGGGCGACATTCTCGGCCCCATAATCGGCAAGGTTAGAGGCATAGAGCACCGCAATGACAAGTTCTGACAGGGCGGGCGCATCCGCCGTTACCGCAGGGCGCACGGTAATTTCCTCAGCCATTTCAGCACCTCACCTGTTTGCGGCAACTTGCCTGCCCGGTCCGGCCCGTGCAACACTTGTCCAAACAGCCACCACTGCAGGACCCCCATGTCGCGTCACGTCAATATGAAAGGCCCCGATGACGCGATCACCGAAATGGTGCCGGAAGAGGCGCTTGAACAGGCGCTGACCATTGGCACCGATCTTTACGATCAGGCCCAGGTCTTTATCAGCAGCATGTTCCGGACCTGGAACCTTTATCAGATCCTGATTGCCATTGGTCTGTTCATTCTGGCCCATTTGATGCGCAAGGTTCTGGGCCCGCGTATTCGCGCCTGGATGGGTGCACGGCATGACTGGCCCAAATGGCGCATGCGTATCCTTGTGGTGGTTCACCAACGACTACGGGCGATCTTCTTTGTCGGGCTGATCTGGGCCACGATCTACATCATGCGCGAGGTCACATGGCCCAGCCGCAGCTATCTGCTCAGTATCATCGGGACGCTGGCCTTTGCCTGGCTGGTCATCGCCTTCCTGACGCGCCTGATCAAAAGCCCGTTTTTGCGAAAAATGGTGCGCTACGGGGCGTGGACTTATGCCACATTGGTCATCCTCGGACTGCTGGATCAGGCAGAACAACTGCTCGACGCGGCCGGTTTCCAGATCGGGGAAATCCGTTTTTCCCTGCTGCTACTGGCGCAGGCGCTTGTGGTTCTCGGGGCCACGATCACGCTGGCCCGGTTCCTGACGACAACCACAGCCGGGCGGGTGCGCACCAACGAAGATATCAGCCCGTCCATGCAGGTGCTGATTATCAAAGGTGTGCAGATCGCCTTTTATGGGGCCGCCTTCTTTGTCGGGGTCCGGGCGCTTGGGATCGACCTGACCGGGCTTGCCGTACTGTCTGGTGCTATCGGTGTGGGCCTTGGTTTTGGTCTGCAAAAGGTGGTGTCAAACCTAGTCTCAGGCGTCATCATCCTGCTCGACAAATCGATCAAACCCGGCGACGTCATCAGCCTCGGCGACACGTTCGGCTGGATCAATTCGCTGGGCGCGCGTTACGTGTCCGTCGTCACCCGTGACGGGCGTGAATACCTGATCCCGAACGAAGACCTGATCACCGGTCAGGTCGTCAACTGGTCCCATTCCAACGATTTCGTCCGGCTCGACATCCATTTCGGTACATCCTACGCGGACAACCCGCATCAGGTGCGCCGGATCGCGATCGAGGCCGCGCAAAGCGTTGACCGCGTGCTGAAAAACCGGCCGACCGTCTGCCATATCGTGGGCTTCGGGGACAGTTCGGTCGATTACATCCTGCGGTTCTGGATCAGCGACCCGACCGGCGGGCTGACCAACATTCGGGGGAATGTGTTTCTGGCGCTCTGGGATGCGTTCGCCGAAAATGATATCTCGATCCCCTTCCCCCAGCGCGAGGTCAAGCTGCTGGACAGCGAGACGGTAAATGTCGCCATGGATGGCGGCAGGCCCAATCTGCAAAAGGGTGCTGCGGAATAAGCCTGTACTTACGTGTAGAACTAGCCAGCGGGCTCCGGAAACCACGATGCAGGACTGTGCCTAAACTCGAAAAGCGGGAAACATCTGTTCTTTCCTGACAGGAACTGGCAGCAGCCCCTGCTACTTCGCTGTCAGACACAAGCAACAGGAGAAGCCCAATGATCACCCTCTACTACTCACCACAATCCCGTTCGACCAGCGTTCTCAGCCTGTTGCGCCTTATGGGAAAGGAAACGGAGGCAAAGATCGAAACGGTCCATATCCAGCGTCAGAGCGGCGCCGGGAAAATAGACCCGCGCAACCCACACCCCGACGGCAAGGTCCCTGTACTTGAGGTTGATGGTCAAGTGATCAGAGAACGGGCCGCGATCATGCTGTGGCTGACGGACCATTTTGACAGCGACCTGGGGCGCGGTATCTCGTCACCGGGCCGTGGCGCTTACCTGTCCTGGCTCTTTTACTACGGCAATGTCATGGAACCACTGCTGTATCTGGGCTTTCTCGAAATGGCCGACAACCCACTGGTCAAAAGCTGGTGCCGCGACAGTGCCACCATGTATTCAACAATCGAAGCCGCCCTCGCCCGCCATGACTTTTTGATTGATGATCAGTTTTCGGCAGCCGATCTGCTGATGGTATCACCATTCTCCTGGCTGCCCGATGCCATTCCAGACAGCAAACCGATCCGTGACTGGATCGCCCGCTGCGAGGCCGCACAGGATATGGCATTTATCGCCGAGACGGAAAATGCCGCCATGAAAGAACTTGGGCTGCCAACCGGCGACGAACCAGCAACTTAGTGGCAGAACCCCAGGTCATGACCAACGTCGCATAGGGCGAATCCCTTTGCCCGTGCGAAACTATCCTCTCAATGAGTGGGAGGAACGACTTTGCTTGATACGACAACAAACGATCACGTCACCACATTCCTGAACGATTTCGGCGGTGCGCTGGAGGCTGGCGATATCGACGCCGCCGTCGCCATGTTCGTGGATGATTGTTACTGGCGCGATCTGGTCAGCTTCACCTGGAACATCAAAACCATGGAAGGACCCGATCAGGTCCGCGACATGCTGAACGCCCAACTGGCCAGCACCAAACCATCCAACTGGCAAATCGCCGAAGGTGAAACCGCGGCCGAGGATGGGGGCATCACCACCGCCTGGATCACGTTCGAAACCGGCATCGCCCGCGGCTATGGCCTGCTGCGCCTGCGCGACGGGAAAATCTGGACGCTGCTCACCACGATGTCCGAATTGAAAGGGCACGAGGAACCGCTGGGCCACGAACGCCCGCTTGGGGCCAAGCACGGCGCAGGCAAGCACCGGCTGACCTGGGCGGAAGAGATCGAGAAAGAACGCGCCGAACTCGGCTACAAAACCCAACCCTACACCGTCATCATCGGCGGCGGGCAAGGCGGCATCGCGTTGGGTGCGCGGCTGCGGCAGTTGGGCGTGCCGACGATCATCGTGGAAAAGAACGACAAACCCGGCGACAGCTGGCGCAAGCGGTACAAATCGCTTTGCCTGCATGACCCGGTCTGGTACGACCACCTGCCCTACCTGCCCTTCCCGCCCAACTGGCCAGTCTTTGCGCCCAAGGACAAGATCGGCGACTGGCTGGAAATGTACACCAAGATCATGGAGTTGAACTACTGGACCCGCTCCACCGTCACCAACGCCAAATATGACAAGGCGGCAAAGGAATGGACCGTCACCGTGGACCGGGACGGCGAAACCGTGACGCTCAAGCCGAAACAACTGGTCTTTGCCACCGGCATGTCAGGCAAGGCGAACGTGCCGGATTTCCCCGGCATGGACACGTTCAAGGGCGATCAGCACCATTCCAGCCAGCACCCTGGCCCTGACAAATACAAGGGCAAGAAGGCTGTCGTCATCGGCTCCAACAACTCCGCCCATGATATCTGTGCGGCGCTCTGGGAAAACGATGTGGACGTGACCATGATCCAGCGCTCCACCACCCATATCGTGCGATCCGAGCCGCTCATGGAAATCGGCCTCGGCGATCTATACTCGGAACGAGCCGTCGCCGCCGGGGTCACCACGCAAAAGGCCGACCTGATCTTCGCCTCCCTGCCTTATGCGATCCTGCACGACTTCCAGATCCCCGTGTATGACAAGATCAAGGAGGTCGACGCCGATTTCTACGCCGCCCTGGAAAAGGCCGGCTTCCAGCTGGATTGGGGCGCCGATGGCTCCGGCCTCTTCATGAAATACCTGCGCCGCGGGTCGGGCTATTACATCGATGTGGGCGCCAGCCAGTTGATCATCGACGGCAAGATCAAGCTGAAGGCGGGGCAAGTCACCGAAATCGTGCCCGATGGCGTGATCCTCGATGACGGCACGAAACTTGAGGCTGACCTGATCGTCTACGCCACCGGTTACGGCTCCATGAACGGCTGGGTCGCCGACATCATCGATCAGGACACGGCAGACAAGGTCGGCAAGGTCTGGGGCCTCGGCTCAGACACACCCAAAGACCCCGGACCATGGGAAGGCGAACAGCGCAACATGTGGAAACCGACCCAGGTCGAAAATCTCTGGTTCCACGGCGGCAACCTGCACCAATCGCGGCACTATTCGCAGTTCCTGTCGCTGCAACTCAAGGCCCGCATGGAAGGGATCGACACACCCGTCTACGGCCTGCAAGAGGTGCATCACGACGGGCGGTGAGCGCCACCACACATGAACGATGCGTCCCGGGCTTGACCCGGGACCTCACCCTCACGGGATCAGGATACCACTGCGTTGAAACGTCGCCACATCCATGGTCCCGTCATCGTAATCAATCTCGACCGTGACACTTTGCACGGTTTCAGGTGCAAATGTCACCCAGATCGGAAAGCCCACCGGGTCGGTCAGCGCGGCGGGTTGGGCCGTATCTTCATAACACGGCTCCATCTCCACCACCTGATCGGCAGGCGCGCCGTTGACGCCATAGCGGATTTCCCACAAGCCACAACGCCAGGACAAAAGACTGGTGAAATAAAGCAGATCCTGCCCTTCATAAAGCCGGACCGCGACCCAACTGCCCTTGGTAGCGTCCAGAATAGGGCGCACCTCGGTGGCATTCAGAAACTTGCCGGTTGGTTCCTGCGGCTCTGGCGTGCGTGTGTCGGTGGCAGGCGCCGGCTGCGGGTCTTCGATTGCCTCTTGAGCGGCCTCCGCCGCAGGTGCGTCAACGACAGGAGCCATGGGCGTTGAGCGGGCAGCAGAGTCCGATCCGCCCGGTGTTCCACCAACCAGCACAATGAAAAAGATGACAACAAGTTCCAGCATGATATCGCCTTTCCAAATCCGCGGCCGGGGTCAACCAACCATATCAAAACGTTAATGGCGTCTTCATACATCCACCGCACGCCGCCTTAAACCGGCAATTTGGGCGAAAGGGGTCCGACGCAAGTCCGACGTTTTGCCGACGCGATGCCGACAGGTCAAAATCGCGAAAACCCCTGCATTAACTGGTGATTCGCAAAAAAGGGCCGCGCAAGGGTGTTGCGCGACCCCGAACACAGCACTGAACGTTGCGTCAGCCCCGGTTCATCCGGTTCTCGATCAGGTCATCAACCACCGACGGATCAGCCAGGGTCGAGGTATCACCCAGCGAACCGTAATCATCCTCGGCGATCTTGCGCAAAATCCGCCGCATGATCTTACCCGATCGGGTTTTCGGCAGGCCCGGCGCCCATTGGATCAGATCAGGCTTAGCAATCGGCCCGATCTCGGCCCGGACCCAGGTCTCCAACTCCTTACGGAGGTCATCCGACGGCTCCTGCCCGGTCATCAGGGTGACATAGGCATAGATCCCCTGCCCCTTGACCGGATGCGGATAACCGACCACAGCCGCCTCAGCGACCTTGCCATGGGCGACCAGCGCGCTTTCCACCTCGGCCGTGCCCATCCGGTGACCGGACACGTTGATCACATCGTCCACACGACCCGTGATCCAGTAATAGCCATCGGCGTCACGTTTGCAGCCATCACCGGTGAAATAGTAATTCTTGTAGTCGGCGAAATAGGTCTTTTCGAACCGCTCATGATCACCCCAGACCGTGCGCATCTGGGCGGGCCAGCTATCCTTGATGCACAACACGCCTTCGGCGGCCGTATCGTTAATCTCTTCGCCAGAGGTTGGCTCTAGGATCACAGGCTGCACACCAAAGAACGGCAGCGTCGCCGACCCCGGTTTGGTCGCCGTTGCCCCCGGCAGCGGGGTCAGCAGATGCCCCCCCGTTTCGGTTTGCCACCACGTATCGACGATGGGCACTTTGCCTTTGCCGACGACATTATTGTACCAGTTCCACGCTTCTGGGTTGATCGGCTCACCCACGGTACCCAGCACCTTCAGGTCCGACAGGTCATATTTCTCAACAAAATCATTACCTTGTCCCATCAGCGCACGAATGGCGGTCGGCGCGGTATAGAATTGGTTAACCTTATGCTTTTCGCAAACCTGCCAGAACCGGCCCGCATCGGGATAGGTCGGCACTCCTTCGAACATCAGCGTCGTGGCCCCGTTCGCCAGCGGGCCATAGACGATATAGGAGTGCCCCGTGACCCAGCCCACATCAGCCGTACACCAGAAGACATCACCATCATGATAGTCGAACGTGTACTGATGGGTCATCGACGCATAGACGATATACCCCCCCGTGCTATGCACCACACCCTTGGGCATGCCGGTCGAGCCTGACGTATAAAGTATGAACAGCGGATCCTCGGCGTTCATCTCTTCCGGCGGGCAATCGGCGCTGACCTGTTCTTCCATCTCGTGCAGCCAATAGTCACCTTCGGACCGCCATGCAATCTGCTGTCCGGTGCGGCGCACGCACAGGCATTTGACGTCATGCATCACATTGATCAGCGCCTGATTGACACTGTCCTTGAGGTTCGTCACCCGCCCCCCGCGCGGCGCGCCATCGGCAGTGATCACCACCTTGGCGTTTGATCCGCTGATCCGCGCGGCCAAAGCGTCGGCAGAAAAACCTGCAAAAACAATGGAATGTATGGCGCCGATCCGGGCACAGGCCAGCATGGCATAGGCGGCCTCGGGGATCATCGGCATGTATAGGACGACGCGATCACCCTTTTTGACGCCCAGTTCCTTCAGGCTGTTGGCCATGCGGCAGGTCTTTTCATGCAGCATCTTGTAGCTGATGTGCTGGGCCTCATCATCGGCGCTGTCGGGTTCCCAGATAATCGCCGTCTGATCCCCGCGATCCGCCAGATGCCGGTCGATGCAGTTGGCACTGACATTCAGCGTGCCATCCTCGAACCACTTGATGTCAATATTGCCAGGGGCGAAACTGGTGTTCTTGACCTTGGTAAACGGCTTGATCCAGTCGACGCGCTTGCCATGTTCGGCCCAGAACGCCTCAGGATCATTGATCGAGGCCGCGTACATCGCTTCATACTTCGCCTTATCCGCATGGGCGCCAGCGGCCATTTCGGCGGATGGCGGATAGGTTCCGGCTGGTTGATCGGTCATAGCGGTCTCCCCCTCATTCATGTCGTTCGGGCCGCGCAAGTGCGTCGGCCTCCTCCATCGCTTATCATGGGCAGATTGCAGCGGAATCCAAGTCGGCTAAAAGTGTCAGGCCAGAGTTTGTCAATCCTGGCGCGTCAGGGTCGGTGGCCCCGTCGACGAATTGACACCCCTTTCCTTTCGGTTTGCGGCCCGCTTAGATCGCCACATGGACGCAATCCTGATCCTCGGTGCCGCCGTCTGGCCTGACGGCCCGTCACCCACATTGCGGCGGCGCACGGCCCATGCTGCGCGCCTGTGGCATGCAGGCCGCGCGCCGTTGATCATCCCCTGTGGTGGATTGGGCCGGCATCCGCCCAGCGAAGCGGCCGTGATGCAACAGCTTTTGATCGACGCCGATATACCCGCATCGGCAATCCGGCCCGAGGACCAATCGACCACAACACTGGAAAACATACGCAACGCCAAACAGCTTCTGCCGGGCCCGCGGATCATCATCGTCACCGATCACTATCATGGCCGACGCGCCCTGATGGTCGCGCGGCACCTGCAATTGCAGGCCGAACTTTCAGCGCCAAAGATGCCCCATATCCCCCTGAAACAACATCTACGCGAGGCGCTGGCCCGTCCCGCCTACGCCCTGAAACTGCGCCGCCTGCCGCGCGATGGTTAACACATCTTAACCTGTAATTAACTCATCCAGCAGAAAGATGGTCCCCGTTCAAACGGATGAGTTCATGCGGGTTTTTCTGGTTTCAGTGTGGCTGATGATGGTGGCAAACGTGGCCCATTCCGGGGCGTGGGCCCGCGAAGAAGGACAGTTTTTCATCGCCTCTGCCAGCAATATCACCCTGTTCGAAGATATCGATGACGCGATGTATTACGATCCCACATTCTACGCCGAATACGGGCTGACACCGCTGGTCACGCTGGGTGCGGAATACTTCACAACCGAAAGGGACACGGTGCAGACCGGGTTCGTTTTTGCCCGCATCCCACTGGGGGACACAACCGGGACGGACCGCTTTGCGGCCAGTCTGGCATTTGGGGCGGAAATCCTGCCGTTCGAAGACCCCACGCCGCTGGTGCGCGGCGGCCTGTCCTGGGGCCGCGGTCTGGACAATGGCTGGCTGGCCGTCGACACCAGCGCCACATACAACCGCGCGACGGAGTTGTTCATTCCCAAGGCTGATTTCACCTGGGGACATAACCTGACGGATCGCTGGACGGTCATGTTTCAGCTTCAGACCGGCAAGACCAAGGATGATGCGGACTACAGAAAGATCGAAACCGCTGTGGTTTTCGGTGTCATGGACGGCATGCGCATCACATTTGGCGCGATCCAGCCGCTGAACGGGGATGATCCGGGGGCCTTGCGTCTTGGGCTGTGGCAGACGTTCTAAAGCCCGCCAACCTCACGCAAAAGGCGGATAACCTGATCCACCCCGTCGCCATGGCGCAGACTGGCGAATACCACCGGCAGTTCGCCCCGCATCCGCGCCGCATCGCGCGCCATCACATCCAGCGACGCACCCACATGGGGGGCCAGATCGGTTTTGTTGATCACCAGAATATCCGACCGGGTAATCGCCGGGCCGCCCTTGCGCGGGATCTCTTCGCCCGCAGCCACATCGATGACATAGACTGTGACATCGGCCAGTTCCGGGCTGAACGTGGCCGACAGGTTGTCGCCCCCGCTTTCGATCAGCACCAGTTCCAGATCGTCATGCCGCCCGCGCATCTCGGCCACAGCGGCCAGATTGATCGACGCATCCTCGCGGATCGCCGTATGCGGACAGCCCCCGGTTTCGACCCCCATCACCCGGTCGGCTGGCAGGATCTGCATGCGCATCAGCGCCTCTGCGTCCTCTTGCGTGTAGATATCGTTGGTAATGACCCCAAGGCTTATCTGATCCTTCAGCGCGCGCGCGAGGGCGGCGGTCAGCGTGGTCTTCCCGGCCCCGACCGGCCCGCCAATGCCCACACGCAATGGTCCGTTCGGTGACATTGATCAGCTTCCCAGATTAAGAATGATGAACGCGATGCCAAGGGCCAGGCAGAGCGGGCCATAGATGCGGCGGTCCAACGTGGCAAAGGGTTCCTCCGGCGTCATCAGGCGCCATTTCTTCAGATAGGCCAGCGCGCCTCGGGCCAGAAATACTGCCGTTGCCCCCATCAACAAGACAGTACGCAGGCTGCCCTGCGGCAGGAACAGAACCGCCGCTGCCAGCAGGCTCAGCCCGCCAGCCACCAGAAAACACGGGATCGGCCCCGGCATCCGCGTGACACCGCGCGCGCCGACCACCGCCTTGGCCAGTGCCTCTTCATTCCGGATCGGCACCCAGACGCCAAAGCCCCACAGCGCATGAACCAAAGCCACGCCAAGCAACACGATCACAATGAAGCTGGACAGGATCATGACCTGAAAATCCGCGGATAATGTGTTTGATGCTGCATTGAAGCGATATCGACAGCAAAGGCCGCACTGCCAATATCGTCAAGCGTTGCAGTCAATGCCTCTGCCCCCGTTTCAATGCACACCGGTGACAGGCCCGCCAGAATACGCTGCCCCTCGGTCTGGCCCAGCGGCATCAGACGGGTCGCGGCCTGCACCAGATTGCTGACAAAAGCCTGAAGCCAGAGTTGCACAACAGGCCGCGCATCGAGCCCGATCAAACCAGCGGCCCGGCCAACTGCTACCGGGTAAGGCATATCAGGCAGATCAAGGCCCCAGACCGCACGGGTCGTTGCCGCAAAGGCCGCGCCTTGCTGCAAGGTTTCTTCCCGCCGTTCGCGCGATGGGGCAAGTGCAGCAGCGAGCTCTGCGACCTCTGTCACATCCTCTGCCCCATGTGCGACACACAGCAGGATAGCATCAGACCGGCCTGCCCCATGGGTTAATACAGCACTTAGCCAGTCGACTAAGCTTGCGGAATCTATGACATCCCCGCGACTTACGGCGCGTTCCAAACCATGTGACCATGCAAAGGCGCCGACCGGATAGGATGGCGACAACCATTGCGTCAGGGTCAGAAGATGATTGTCACGCATGGGAATGACTGTGATCATGACCCATGGTGCGGCCATGGCCATAGGCCCCGCCTTCAGGGGTGAAGGGACCGTCGAAATCACTCACCGTAGCACCCAGTTGTTCCAGCATGGCGCGCATGACCTTTTCGCGCTGCACCACCAGCGCATCCGGCTCAATGGCACATGGGGCGTGGCGATTGCCGACATGCCAGGCCAACCGCACCAGATCACCGGTGACCCTCATCAGCGGCTCGTCCGCTGCGGCCACGCCGATGAACCTGCCATCCTCCAGTGCAAACGCATCCCCGGCATTCACGGATGTGGTTTGTGGCAGGTCCACCAGAAACCCCTCGCCCTCTGCCGTCTGCAGCCGTTTGCGACGTAGCATGCGGGCATCATAGGTCAGCCGCACCGTGGCCGATGTTTCAACATCGGTCCCGCTGACAATCTGATGGGCAATCGCGGTCATCCGGTCAGTCCCTGATCGTCTTGATGTCGGCAACCGGATAAATATCAGCTTCCGTCATTTCATCGTCGAAATAGGAATGCAGCACGCTGATCCCCAGTTCGGGCAGATAATGCACAACCTCCTGATGGTCATAATCGTCGCTGGTGTGCGAAAAGGTGCCGGGGATCATCGCGTAGCTGCACTTGCCATATGTGACAGTGGCGCGATCACCCCAATCAATCACGATGTTCTCGGGGTATAATCCGCCACCATCGCGAACGGTGGTGCCAAACTTCATCTGCGTGTTTGGGTCGGGAAGTGGCATGTCACTGGCGGCCATCCTAAAGGCAAAGACCGCCTGAGTGTAAGGATCAATCGATCCATCGACGACATCCGCAACCTCAAGCACGTAAATCCCCTGCCCCAGCAAAGTGCGCGCGACATAGCCATCGGTGTAGGTGCTTATCGTCTCGACCACGCCGGGACGCAGGGCGCGGTAGTCATCCGTTGTGCCGTCCGCCTGCACCAGACGGATGCCGCTGGCCAGATCCGCACCCACCGGGCAGGACGCCATGGCCGGTGACGCTATAACGCAAGCCAAAAAAAGTCTGATCATCATGCTGGGGCCCCCGCACTTCTGCATCGGTCCTCAGATTACGCCACCATGCGCCTGTTGCAATGACTTATCAGTGACTTGACCGGTCACATGTCATTGCAATTGGCGAAGGTCCATTTTTTCAGCGCTTCACGACGCTCAGGCGTCGTGACGGAACATCATGTTGACGGCCTCCGCGCGGGTCAGACCGCGGGCGGCAAGATCGGCATCTGTCATGTTGTTGATCTGACGGAGCGCTTGGGTGCGCGAATTGTTCTCGGCCAGCGAAATGAACCAGCGACCGATAGCCCGGAACGGTGTCAGCACCAGTTCGATCATCATTTCGCGGTTGGAAATCAGTGTGTTGTCGGTTTGGAAAGCCATTTTGTGCCTCTTTTCAGCGAATATCTTTCCTCCCTGCGACAGATGTAGTCTGGCACATGCGGTCCAACAATCGCCGAAGACGCATTCCGACTATGCGCCCAGCGCATTGATAACGTTAGGTCAGAAAAGGAAATAGCGCTGTGCCATGGGCAGGCTTTCCGCAGGCTGGCAGGTCAGCAGTTCACCATCGGCCCGTACCTCGTAGGTTTCGGGGTTCACTTCGACTTGCGGCATTGCATCGTTCAACTTGAGGTCTTTCTTACCAATGCCCCGCGTGTTGACCACCGGCAAAGTCTGTTTGGCCAGTCCAAGGCTGTCGGCGATGCCCATGTCCTGCGCGGCAGCACTCACGAACGTGACCGCAGAGTGTTCGACAGACCGCCCGTAAGACCCGAACATCGGACGGGTATAGACCGGCTGCGGCGTCGGGATCGATGCATTGGGGTCACCCATCTGTGCGGCCACAATCGTGCCGCCCATCAGGATCATCTCCGGCTTCACCCCGAAAAAGGCCGGGTTCCACAGCACCAGATCGGCACGTTTGCCGGTTTCGACCGAACCCACATGCGCCGAAATCCCATGCGCAATCGCCGGGTTGATCGTGTATTTCGCGATGTAGCGACGGACACGCAGATTGTCGTTGTCGCCCGTCTCCTCGCTCAACTGCCCGCGCTGCACCTTCATCTTGTGCGCGGTTTGCCAGGTCCGGATGATCACCTCGCCCACGCGGCCCATCGCCTGACTGTCGGACGCGATGATCGAAAACGCACCCATATCGTGCAGGATATCCTCGGCCGCAATGGTTTCACGCCGGATCCGGCTTTCGGCAAAGGCCACATCTTCGGGGATCGATTTGTCGAGGTGATGGCAGACCATCAACATATCCAGATGTTCATCCACCGTGTTGACGGTGAAAGGCCGGGTAGGGTTGGTCGAGGACGGGATGACGTTCGGCTGACCACAAATCTTGATGATATCCGGGGCATGGCCGCCGCCCGCCCCTTCCGTGTGAAACGCGTGGATCGTCCGGCCTTTCATCGCCGCCACTGTATTCTCCACGAACCCGCTTTCATTCAGCGTGTCGGTGTGGATCATCACCTGCACATCCATCGCGTCCGCCACGTTCAGGCAATTGTCGATTGCCGCCGGGGTCGTCCCCCAATCTTCGTGCAGTTTCAAGCAGGCCGCCCCGGCCAATACCTGCTCTTCCAGCGCGGCGGGCAGTGACGCATTCCCCTTTCCCGCAAAACACAGGTTCATCGCAAAAGCATCCGCCGCCTGCAGCATCCGCCCGATATGCCATGGCCCGGGCGTGCAGGTCGTGGCCAAGGTTCCGTGGGCAGGGCCGGTACCGCCGCCGATCATCGTGGTCAGGCCGGAATGCAACGCATCCTCGATCTGTTGTGGGCAGATGAAATGGATGTGGCTGTCGATCCCGCCAGCGGTCAGGATACGGCCTTCGCCCGCAATCGCCTCGGTCCCCGGCCCGACGATGATATCGACGCCGGGCTGTGTATCGGGGTTGCCTGCCTTGCCGATCCCGACGATCTGGCCATCCTTCAGCCCGACATCGGCCTTGACGATCCCGGTCCAGTCGACGATCAGGGCATTGGTGATGACGGTATCAACGGCACCCTCGGCGCGGGTGATCTGACTTTGACCCATGCCATCGCGGATCACCTTACCACCGCCGAATTTGACCTCTTCACCGTAAAGAAGGGCATTGCTGCCAGACCCGCCGGTCGCTGCTGCCCCCGCCCGTTCAGCGGTCAGATCCCGCTCAACTTCGATGATCAGATCCGTATCAGCGAGCCTGACGCGGTCCCCCACCGTGGGGCCAAACATGGCGGCATAGTCAGCGCGGGGGATCGTTGCAGGCATATGGGTCTCCGGTCAGGTTTTCGCTGGGGCCTTTTCAGCGCTCCAGGGGGCGTCAGGCACAGTGATCTTCTTTGATTTTGGTGCGGGCTTAGCGGGTTTCGCCGGGGCTTTCGCAGCCGAGGTCGCGACAGTTTCCGCGACGGGCTTCGACGGCTTTGTCGTGGCCTTTTTGGCCGGTGCTGGCTTTGCGCTTGCTGTCCTTTTCGGCGCTGACTTTTTCGCCGTCTTTTTCTTTGGTGCTTCAACCTTCGCGGTGGTCTTGGCGACAGCTGGCTTTGGCGCGGCGACCTTGGCAACAGGTTTTGGGGCAGGCTTGGCCTTTTCTGGTTTCGCAGCCGCCGCTTTCGGCGCAACCGCTTCAGTTGTCGGCTTAGCCGGAGCCGACTTCGCGGCTACCTTTGCAGCAGGTGCTGTTTCAACGGGTTTGGCAGCGATGGCTGGCTTGGTTGCCACGACCTTCGGGGTCGGTTTGGGTGTGGGCACTTCTACTACAGCCTTCCGTGCGACCGGGGCTACTGATGCGGGCTTGGTGACAACCTCTGCCAATACCGGTTTGGGCGCGGGAGACTTGGCTGCAGATTTTGATGGCTTTGCCACCGCCGATTTCTTAGCCGGGGCTGCCTTTTTGGCGACCGGCTTGGCTTTGGCCGCCTTTTTCGGGGAAGCCGCTGGCGCAGCCTCATTCCAGAACGGCAGCATCATGGCTTTCTGGGCGGCATAGGTCTGGTCCAGAACGGTCTGCGTCAGGCGCATCTGCTGGCCAATCACCGCGCTGGAGGCGCGCAGGATTTCGGCAGAAACGGTCAGTGTGAATGCTGGGGTCATCTTTCGTCCTTCAGGTTAAGGGAAAATCTCGTGCCGCGATTATACCTTACTTACTTTGCGGTCGCAGCATTTTTCTGCACCGCAGCAAACTGAATACCCCTATAAATCGCCCATGACCTTGCCATTGAAGCCAAACACGCGGCGCGCGCCCGCAATCGGGATCAACGCCACCTCGCGCCGCTGACCCGGTTCGAATCGCACTGCAGTTCCAGCGGCAATATCCAGACGCATCCCGTGCGCAGCGCCCCGATCAAAATCTAACGCCGCGTTCGTCTCGGCAAAATGAAAATGCGACCCAACCTGCACCGGCCGATCCCCGGTATTTGCAACCTCGATCACGGTCACCTCAGCGCCCGCATTCAAGGTAATATCCCCCTCTGCGACCATCACTTCACCCGGTTTCATGTGGTGCCCCCTCTTGTTTCAACGGATCGGATCATGGACCGTCACCAGCTTTGTGCCGTCGGGAAATGTGGCTTCGACCTGCACTTCGTGGATCATCTCGGCAATGCCATCCATCACCTGATCGCGGGTGATGACATGCGCCCCGGCCTCCATCATGTCGGCCACGGACCGGCCATCGCGCGCGCCCTCGACAACCGCGTCGGTGATCAGGGCAATCGCTTCGGGATAGTTCAGCCTGACACCACGGGCGAGCCGCTTGCGCGCAACCTCGGCGGCCATGGCGATCAACAACTTGTCCTTTTCACGCGGGGTCAGTTGCATGTCACAGTCTCCAGACGCGGGGGATCGGGGTCGATGTCAGCGCCTCGATCACGGGGATCAGATCGCGGCGCAGGGCAAAGCTGTCAGGTGCCAGAAAGCGTATCAGCAGCACATCATCAGCGATCAGGCTGGCACCGGCAGTATCGGGCAAGGGCAAGGACCGCACCGCGTCGGGGGCCGCAAACAGAACCGTGGCCATGGCAGCGGCGCCAGCGCCAATTGCATTGCGTTGCAATGCAGCATGCGCGTCACCGATCAGACGGACCGCATCGGCAAAGACAAGCCGCCCATCGCGATAAACCCGCCACTGATCGGTGAACTGCAGATCGTGCAATGCCTCGCCCATGGCCATCCGGCCAAACACCAACGGCTCCACAATCATCGCCGTCGCATCCTGTGCCAGATCGACATGCAGCCGACGGTCAATCGCGGCACCTTCAAACAGGATAGTTTCCTGCGGAATCCAGTCGATGCGACCACCAGGGCCAGCCATCAGGCGTGTTTCAACCCGCGCCACCTGCCCCGGTTGCGCGCGATAGCCCCGTTCAGCCGCCTGCGAAGACAAAACCAGATGCGCGCAATCGGTCGCTGCGGCCTCGATCACCATCCGGTCGCCACCGGTCAGTCCACCGGCGGTATTCAGAAACACCGCCTGCAGGGCCTGCGGTGCGTTGCGCGGAAACAGGGCCTTTAACGACCCAGTCTGGCGCAAGGTGTCGATCACCGTGTCAGGACCGCGCCGTTTCGCGACAAGCCGCAAGGCCCCGCGGGCGCGTGGTGCCGCCTCAACAGTCTGGATTTGCGCAGCGTACGTAATGGTAAAAGCCCAACATTCAGTCAATTGGGCCTTTGCTGCCAAAGAATGCGGCGTCTTGGCCAGAACAAGGGGAGCGAGCACAGATCAAAAAGCGTCCCAGCACAAACAAACCGCACAAGAAACGAGCACCGCACAAAAAAAGGGCGCCAAAAGCGCCCTTTGAAAAAACTGAACCGGATCAGATCTCAGGCTGATCCATCCGGACCTGAAACCGGACCCGCCCCTTGACTGGTCGCGACCAGTTGACCTGCACACTGCGCAGATCAGATCCCTTTTCACCCTCGGCCCACGGAAAATCATGCACGCGGTTGTTAGCGGTGTCCGTGATTGACCCGATCGGGGCTATACTTTCAACCGTTTTCGCGCGGCCACCAAAGGGCAGGACCGTCCCGGTGCTCATCGTCCATGTGCTCGCCTCGGTCGCCTGGGTATGTGTCAGGAACACCGGGTTCTGGGCGGGCTGGTTCACGTTGTGGTAGGTATTGCCACTGAATTCCAGACCGCGTGTGCGGTTGAAATCCAGATCGGCAAAGGTGGTATCCACATGATCAACCCGGTCGATACGGCCATTCAGGGACCGGAACACATTGCTGATCACCGAAAACCCGTTGATGTAATGACCCGGGCCATAAGGTTTGATCACGATGAAATTGAACCATGTCGCCACATCATTGGTGGTGAAAATATTGCCGGTGATTGTCAGCCCGCCAAAGGAAAACTGATTGCCCAGCGCGGGTGAGCTGAAATGCTCATTCGTCCACTCGATAAAGTTGTTGTCGCAATAATTGCCAGTGAATACGCTTTTAGGGTTCAATTCGGTAAGGATGATACCACCCTTGCGCGGGCCGTTGATCTCATCATCGCCATGGAACCAATGGTTTGCCGTGATCAGATTGCCGCTTCCCGCCAGTACACAGAAATGCTTGAACTTGCTGACCCGGTTGTCGCGGATTTTCACATCATTGGCGTTAGTATTGAACCCAATGCTGACGCGATCAGAAACCGGCATCGCCTGCTCGTCCGAAATCAACTGGCAGCGGTCGATCATCATTCCCTGACAGCCAACCCCGGGCGAGGTGATGCCCCGATCCTTCGGCCGGTTGATGAAACTGTCGCGCACGTGAAAGGTAAAGCCATCCGCAGACATCATGATCCCGCTGGCCACGCCCCGGCACTGAAACTCGATATCATCCAGAACAAACTGGCTCAGCTTATTGAAGCCTGAAAAATCCAGCATGTATTTGAAACGGGTAAAGGTAAATTCCTGGGTGCCTTCCGCGTCATAAAGCGGCTGGCTCAACTCAATGGTCTGACTGCCAACATTGACGCCGCGAACGTAAACCTCGCGACCCACGCCATTTCCTTCAACCAAGGCTCCGACCGAAATGTTGGCAATATCGACGACATTGGTCAGCCGCCGGTCGTCAGATACCGCATAAGTCGCCTGAGAGGTGACAATAGTACTGTCCCAAGCCGCGCCACTGACCGGTTCAAACTGGCCATTGCGAATAACACGCCGGGTTTCAAACCGCGTTTTCGACGGATCTGTCGCCTGCATATCCACCGGCTCCGTCAGTGAGATACGCCGCCCGTTCAGATCAAGCGACTCATGATCCGAAAAATTTATGAGCGCCTGAAATGCCTTCTTAAAGGCAACCTCTTCGTCCTCGAATGCTTCAACATAAGTCTCGTAATTATAGTCGCGCTGCAGAATGAACCGGTGTTCCGGCGCCTGCACGATCCGGCCCTCAAACCGCACCCGGCTTTCCAGCGTCACGCTGTTTTCCAGCAGATAAACTCCTGCAGGCACCATGATTGTCCGACCATTCGCCGCCGCATCCGCCGCATCGAAAGCGGCTGAATCGTCCGTCGTACCATCCCCCTTGGCACCGAAATCACGCACATCAACAAGGGCCACCAGGTCGCGGGTGAAGACCGCACTGACATCCTCAATCTCGATATCATCAACCCGGACCAGACCACCATTGGGACCAGTGAGGTCAATGCCGAAGTGACCGTAATTCGCACCGGTCCAGACAAGATCAACACCGTTGCGATCTGCGGTGGCAATGATTGCGCTCACCTCAACAACCTCACCATAGGTGGTCAACTGCACTGATGGCCCTGCCTCAGGCAAACCTGTGGCTTGCGCACCGCCGGCGAGCCCGGACCAACCCGATATGCGCACCGCGGGCAATGGTCCGGCCACGGCTTTGACGCGGGCCGTCACCCGCAGATAGCAACCGGGCAGGATGGGCGTTTCGCCCATGTAACGGACGCGGGTCACAGGTTCTGTCTTGAGAACCTCCAGACATCCGGCAAAATCCTGATCGGCGGCTACGAACACGCCCGACCCGCTGACCGCATAAGTGTCAGACCCCGGCGTGCCGTCCCCGCTCGACCACACCCCCAGACCCGCCGCAAAGGGCAGTGGGTTAAATACAATCCCGTCAGTAATCGCCTTGTTCATCGGTGGTCCCTCTTTGGCAGCCAGATCAAACAGGTCCCGCAGATCGCAGGACCGTCGCCCAAGAGGTATCGCGCAGGTCTGAATTGCATCTGACAGCACCGTGACGGTGGTGGATGCAACACAACAAAAAAAGGGGCGCCGACCATCGTCCGCGCCCCTCATCTTATTCATTTGTGCCAGGTAATCTAGCGCAGGTTGGACCGGCTATTTGGCAACCGCAGCCACACCTCGACCCGGCGATTGCGGGCGCGGCCGACCTCGCCATCGTTGCATGACAATGGCAGCAATTCACCGTAGCTCAACGGCAACAAGCCCAGGCGCCGTCTCGTCTCCGGGGCCAACGCGCGAGCCAGGATTTCGCGGACGGCTTCGGCGCGCGCCTGTGCCAATGCCGTGTTACGCGTCCGCTCACCGATCGAGTCTGCGAAACCAACCAGTAAAACCTCAAGCCCATCAAACTCGCCAGCTTCCATTCTGGCGGCCAATTCCTCGATGTTGCGAATTGATTCAACGTCCAGCACACTTGACCCGGTATTGAACCGGAAGGAAATGCTGAGGCGATCCGCACCGCGCAATTGCTGCATCATGTTGGAATACTGTGCGCCATCGAAATCCGGTTCGACCGCGGCGGTGTGAACCAGCATCATGCCCATATCTTCCAGACGCATGCGCTCCAACTCGCGATCAACGAAATAGCTTTCCTTTATATAGGGCTGCGCTTCGCTCGTCAGTGTCCAGTCAAGGAACGCCTGCGCTTCGGGATGGATCCGGCCCGGTGTTGTATAGGCATACAGGCGGCGCGACAGGGCATAGCCTTCGATCTTCATCCGGAAATCGGTCGGCGGCGATAGCAGCCCACATTCCTCGCGGATATCCAGCAGGTTCACGTCATTCGTCCGTGCCAGCCAACGGCCGACAAATCCGATACCCCCACGGTCTGCCATCACGGCATCGACCAGATCCTGATACGCGCTCCAGCGGGTGACCTGCGCCGTTTCATCACGGCCATTGGGGCGAACCAGCGCATCCATCATGACGGCGCGATCACCGGAACCCTCGCCAAAGGAATTGACGGTGATCGGATAGTTCCCGCCGCCCAACTCAAGCCAGTTGGTGATCTCACCCGACCAAATGCGCGCGATATCAAACGAACTGAGATTGCGCACCGGATTGTCAGGATGGGTGATCATGACGATGCCATCAACACCCAGAACCGTTTCGTTTGCGGTATCTCGCAGGTCGGGAATGCCAGCAACCGCGATCTTTTCAACATCGCTGTCCTTCATGCGGCGGTCAGCAACGCCAATTGCCGCAACACCATCAGCAAGCGCAGGAAAAGCGCTGCCAGACCCACGGGTCTGTAGATCAATTTCGGCACGCAGACTACCGTCGGCATTTGTCAGGCGGACAATACGTTCAGCAGGCTCGTCCGTCGGTATGATTTCGTAAGTTGCCCCGACCGAACTGGCATAGCCTCGCAACAGGTTCGGTATCAGAGTCGTGCCAACAGTCCGCGATCCATAGATGCCAAACTCGGGGCCAAACTCTTCAGGCGCCGGGCATACCAGGCCCGTGCAGGTCACACTTTCCGCTTTGATCCGCAAAACACCCAACTCAACCGTTTCGACCACATAGATGTCATTGTCGAAACTCAGCAGGTTCCCGGTGATCGACATCGATCCGTCGGTAGCTTCCAACTGAACCGGAGCGGTTTGTTGTGCTTGCACCGCCGTCGCACCAAAAACACCCATCACACATAAAAAAGCGCCCGTCAGGGAAATCCCACGACGCGCGCCGACTGCAAAATTCTTTATAACCATTATCACTCACTAACTGTTCAAACCGCCCAGCAAGCGATTCAATGTCGCCGAACTGCGTCAGAAACATGTCAAGATTGCGTCATATTTTTCTGCGACTGACACATTTGCGCCAACTCCTTGAATTCCCGACAAAATCTCAGCCAAACACTACGGGCAGCACTATCACTTTAGTTAGGTTATCGGTCATGCACCTAGCTGCGCACCTGGCAAGAGCTGAACACCGTTTATCTGCCAGCCGCGTGGCGTTTCGATCATCTGGTACAGCAATGTGTGTAAGGTGCCGTTAGCATCTCGGATCATCACCTTCTGTATCTGCCCACCATTCACCTCAAGCAATTCCAGAAACTGTACATCCTTATTGTCCCAGACCATCGGATAGCCGCGCTCGACCATCACACCAAAGTTGTCAGGCGTCCCAAACAGCCGCTTGATATTCGGGCTGGCATAGCTCCAGGCCTCCTGCAGATCGCGGTCATTAAAGGCCTGTAACTGATTGCCTATGACCGTCTCGATTGCATCGCCATCCTGCGCGAGTAACGCCGTCACCGACATCCAAATCCCAAAAAACCCTGCAAAAATCCGGCGCATCCCTGCCTCCAATCAAATCCATACACAATATGAATACGCGCCAAACCGTCGATCAGTTCTTTTTCTTTGTCGGTTTAGGTTTCAGGGTACCGGCAAAAGCAACAGATTTGCCAAACCAATCGGCCAACACGGACTCGTTTTGCAACAACGCGTCCGGCACCGCGACATACCCGTTCATCACGCTGTTGTAACGGATGACCGGATCATTCGGATAGTCCGTGCCATAGGTCGCGATGTCGTCTTTCGACAGCCGGATACAAATCTCGCCGTCCGGGCCAACAAAGCTGAACATATTGCCATTCACCGCCGTATAAGCGCTGGCCTTGCCCTTTCGGGCAAGACCCTCATGCCCGGCGATCAGGCGATCATAGATTGCAATAACAGCATCGCGGTCCATGACCCACAATACCGTAACCCGGCTATTCCGCCAAACGCGCTTCGATCAGGGCAACCGTTTCATCCACGCCATAAAGCGCGATGAACCCGCCAAACCGTGGCCCCTGACTGGCCCCAAGCAACACCTCATAAAGCGCCGTGAACCAGGCTCGTAGCGGCTCAAATCCGTGATCCTTACCGACGGAAAACACCATGGTCTGCAACTCCTCCGCATCCAGCCCACCATCCCAGGCCTTCAGACGCGTGACCAGATCCTCTATCGCCGCACGTTCCTGATCGGTGGGCGCGCGATACACTTTCGACGGCTTCACGAAGTCATTGTAGTAGCGCACGGCAAACCCCGCCGCCTGATCCATCTGCGGATTCTTTTCCGCCGATGCCTCTGGCGCATAACGCTGGATGAAACCCCATAACGTCTCCTTATCCCCGGCCCCCGAAACGGAGGCGAGGTTCAAGAGCATCGCAAAAGGCACAACCATATCCGACGCGGGCACATTGTGGCCGTGGATATGGAACACCGGGTTGTTCATCCGGGCTGTCGCATCCTGATCGGCATAGGCGCGCAATTGTTGGTGATATTCATCCACCGCCTTGGGGATCACATCAAAATGCATCCGCTTGGCCGTCTTCGGCTTGAGATACATGAAATAGCTCAGGCTTTCGGTCGCGGCATAGGTCAGCCATTCATCAATCGAAATGCCATTGCCAGATGATTTCGAAATCTTCTGGCCCTTTTCATCAAGGAACAGCTCATATGAAAAATGGTTTGGCTTACGCCCACCCAAAATCTCGCAAATGCGGTCATAGATCGCGGTGTTAGTGGCATGTTCCTTGCCATACATCTCGAAATCGACATCCAGCGCGGCCCAGCGCGCCCCGAAATCCGGCTTCCACTGCAGCTTCACGTTGCCGCCGGTCACCGGCAGCGTCCATTCGCGGCCATTTTCATCGTCAAACGTGACCTCACCCTTTTCGGCATCCACATGCTTCATCGGCACATACAGCACACGGCCCGTTTCGGGATGAATGGGCAGGAAGATCGAATAGGTTTCCTGCCGCTCCTCGCGCAGCGATTTCAGCATTACGGCCATGACATCGTCATACCGGGCAGCGGCGCGCAGCAGAACCTCGTCAAACTGGCCGGATTTGTAGAACTCACGGGCCGAATAGAACTCGTACTCAAACCCGAACGTATCCAGAAACCGGCGCAGCATGGCATTGTTGTGATCGCCAAAGCTTTCGTGCGTGCCAAACGGATCAGGCACTGATGTCAGCGGCTTTTGCATATGCGCGGCCAACGCCTCTGGGTTCGGCACATTGCCCGGCACCTTGCGCATCCCGTCCAGATCGTCGGAAAAACAGATCAGCTTGGTCGGGATATCCGAAATGACCTCGAACGCGCGGCGGATCATGGTGGTGCGCAGCACCTCACCAAAGGTGCCGATATGGGGCAGGCCGGACGGGCCATAGCCGGTCTCGAACAGCACATACCCCTTTTCTGGGTCCTTCTTTTCATACCGTTTCAGCAATGCGCGCGCCTCTTCAAAGGGCCAGGCCTTCGACGTCATCGCCGCGTCACGCAGATTGCTCATGATATCTCTCACTTCAAATCGTCACCCCAATGGCGACAACACCGCGCACTCCCTATTGCGGCAACGGTCCAGCGTCAATAAATGGGACGTACAACCAAAGGATACAGCATGATCGAAGACGCCCCGATGACGGCCCAGGATTCACTCGCCGCCCTGATGATTGCGGTTTCCGCCTCTGACGAAAACATCAGCACGTCTGAATTGGTCAAGATGAGCAATGCCATCAACAACCTGCCTGTCTTCGCGGGATATGATTCCGAACGGCTGCCGCGAATATCACAAATGGTGTTTGATCTTCTGGAGCAGGAAGACGGGCTTGAGGCCCTTTTTGGCCTGATCCGCGATGCGCTCCCTGAAAGGCTTTATGAAACCGCCTATGCGCTGTCTTGCGACGTGGCCGCAGCTGATGGCAAGATCGTCGGCCCTGAATCGCGCATGCTCGAAGAAATCCGTGATGAGCTTGAACTCGATAGGCTGCATGCCGCCGCAATCGAACGTGGCGCCAGAGCACGACATATGACACTCTGACAGCACCACACCTGTATTCGCCAAAATTTGAACATAGTTCAGATGTAGCCTAAATACTAAATACTCACAAAAGCCGAGAGAAGAGAGAATTATGCCAGTCACCATTATCAGCATCATCGCCCTTGCCTGTGCCGCCTATGCCATTTTGCAGGTTGTTACTTCGGCAGAAACCACAGTGAACAAAACTGTCTGGACGCTTCTGATCCTGGTTTTGCCAGTCATTGGATTTATCATTTGGGTGGTCGCGGGCCCGCGGACAAAAAAAGCCGCCTAATCACCGCCAACCCTTGACCCTGCCGTGAAACCTGCAACCCTTGGATGATAATTCAAGGGAGGTATTCGTGCTCAGATCATTCATCATCAGCCTTACCATATGCTGGGCCACCCAGGCCGCAGCCTTCTGCGGCTTCTACGTGTCCCAGGATGATGGCGAACTCTATAACACCGCCTCCAAGGTCGTATTTGTGCGCGACGGCTACCGGTCACGTATCACAATGGCCTCTGACTATACCGGGCCAACCTCCGAATTCGCGATGATCGTGCCCACACCCAATGTGCTGGAAGAAAAGCACATCCGCACCGTCGATCCCGCAGCAGTGGCGCATCTGGAAAACTACACGGCCCCGCGTCTTGTCGAATATTTCGATTATGACCCTTGCGCACCACAATTCGAACTTACGGCACCCGTCGTAATGGAAGCGCCAGTAGAAAATGCGGCACCGTCCACACCCCGCCGTGGCCCTGCAGCACTTGGCGTCCGGGTCGAGGCGGAATACAGCGTCGGCGAATACGACATCGTGATCCTTTCGGCACAGCAATCTGACGGGCTGATCACGTATCTGCGGCAGGAAGGCTACACCATCCCTGACGGGGCCGAAGACACGCTGGCGGGCTATATCGCCATGGACATGAAATTCTTCGTCGCCCGCGTGAACCTCGAACGCCATGCACAGGGCCAATCGCAAGATTTACGCCCCTTGCAGATCTCGTTCCGATCACCGAATTTCATGTTGCCGCTGCAACTGGGCAAGATCAATTCGACCGGCACTCAGGATTTGCTGATGCTGATGCTGACACGCGAAGGCCGGGTCGAGGCTGAGAATTACCCGAACGCACGGATTCCCAGCGACATCACCGTCCCAACCTTCGTTGAGGATATGTTCGGCCAGTTCTACCGCGACATGTTCGCCAAAAATGCGGCACCCAACACGGTAATGACCGAATACGCCTGGGACATGGGCTGGTGCGATCCCTGCGCCGCTGACCCGCTCAATATCCACGAATTGCGCGATCTGGGCGCCGTCTGGGTCAAAAGCGCCAAATCCAACCCCAGCGAAGATGTCTTCGTCACACGTCTGCACATCCAGTATGACCGCGACGAATTTCCAGAGGATCTGATGTTTCGCGTCACCGATGACAACAGCAACTTCCAAGGGCGCTACATCATGAACCAACCGTTCGAAGGCGAATTGACCTGCGAAGATGGACAGGCCTACCTAGCACGCAAGCGGGAAGACATCCGCGCCGATGCGCTGGCCCTGCGCGAACTCACCAACTGGCGGCAATCAGATATCGACCGGCTGATCAGCGAAAGCGTCCCGGCCCGGTTCCGCTAACGAAAAAGGCCCCCGATAAAAGGGGGCCTTCAGCAATTCAAACTGGCCGGTATCAGCCGTTTTCGTCAGCCGGATTGTCGTCGGCCGGTGGCGTCACCGACAGCGTGGGGACCGACACCGTTTCAGTTGTAGTGGTCACCTCAACCTGTGGCACTTCAACTTCCACTTCGGTTTCACCCATCTGGATGCTGCCCACATCGGCATCAAATTCAGGCATCTGGCCACCCTCGACGGTCACGTCCACATCTGGCAGTCGCGCCTCTTCGGTTTGATCAATATCGACCATGTAGAATGCAAAAAGACCTGCAGCAGCAACAGCAACAACACCCGCAATTGTAAGTCCGGTTTTCATAACGTTCTCCTTTAGTTGGTGCTACGGCGTTGCCATAGCTTTACCTTGCAGACACAACGGCCAAGCACAAAGAAAGTTCCCGAAAAATTCCAAAGCTAACCCGACCCGGCGCGGATCCAATGCCGCAGGATACGCTGCTGCAACGCCTTCGCCTGCCGGTTCCAGCGTGACGCACCAGCGGGTGCTTCGCCACCCGCGTTCTTGCCACGTTCGCGTGCCTCCAGATCAGCACCAAAGAACGCAAACGCCAGATCCTGCCCGTCTGCAGTCCGGATATAACCCGCGAGGCTGGAAACGAAATTCAGCGTGCCGGTTTTGGCAACGATCTGCCAGGCCGCGTCACGGATGATCTGGCGGTTCTGATCGACCAGATCGACCCGCTTCATCAACGGGCGCAAGGTCGGGGCGACACGCTCAGCAGTCAAAAACCGCACCATATCCGCCGCTGTCACACGCGAGGCATCGCCAAGCCCGGAATGATCGACGAAATAGGGGGCAATGCCCGCACGGCCATCCGCCCAACGCGCCATGCCCAGCGCCGATGTGCGCAATCCCCGCTGCTGGCCGGTCAATGCAGCCGTCGCCGACAACCCAGCCGCTTCGGCCGTGATATTGGTCGAAAACCGCATCATCCCGTGCATCATTTGCTGCAAGGGATCACTGTGAAAGGTCGCCAGCACCTGACCATCCGGAAGCGCCGCAACCTCCTCCGGCCGTTTCAACACGATGCCATGCGACCGGGCAAAGGTCGCAAACACCTCACCCGCATAAAGGGCCGGGTTGCGCACTGGCAACCAGCGCGACCCGCCATTGTTCAACGCCCGCCGGGCCACCGTCCATTCATCCACACCCTCCGTCGCACGGTAGGTGAACACTGGCGAGGTGCGATCAACCACCTGCACCCGGGCGACCGTCACCGCCGGGCGGTAATTCTGGCTGCGGGCGTCCACCGCGGTGGTGTATTCCCCATCCGCCCGCTTCCATTCGAAATGCACGCGGTTGTAATTCAGGTTCAGCCCCGTAATCGTCGGATTGTATCCCAGATGATCCAACTGAGCGCTGTCGATCTCATCGAGATTAATCAGCGCGTTGTCCCATACCTGAAAACCACCCTTCACCTCGCGCAGACCGGCATCTTTCAAACGCTTTGCCAGTTCTGCCAGATGATCGGTGACGAGGTTGGGATCACCCCCACCGACCAGCACCAGATTGCCATCCAGAGCACCGTCTCTGACCGGACCGTCCGCAAAGATGCGGGTTTCAAACCGGTGCGCGGGGCCAAGAGCCTCAATTGCGTAAAGACTGGTAAAGGCTTTTGCGACGCTGGCCGGGGGCTGCGGCAGATCCGGGGCGACGGCCTCCAGAATCTCTCCTGTCGCGGTATTGGCCAACACACATCCCACGGTACCCGATAAACCGGACTGCCTGATGATCTGCGCGGCGGCATACTCAGTCAGGCGTGCGCGCGGCCGCATCGATGTGAACGGCGCCTCGGCCAACGCCGTAGTCGCCACCGACGACAACACACCGCCCAACAACGCTCTGCGTGTCACCGACATCACCACTCCCCTCGCGCACGGATCGCCGTTGATGATTGATCGGACAACGGTAGGTTCACGAATGACCACGCCGGTGCCGCCTTCCGCCCCAAGACATGCGCCGCCTGTTTGGGCAGTTTCGCCCGCGCATAAACTCGGGCTGCCTTGGATACTCGGGCCGAGATGCGGTCACCCGGACGCGCCAGCACGCCAATTGGCACGGTTTCCATGATCCAGCGCCAGTCCTGCCATCTATGAAACTGTGCCAAGTTATCTGCTCCCATCAGCCAGACAAAGCGCACGCCGGGATAGCGCATGCGCAATGCCGCCAAGGTCTGCGCGGTGTATCGCGTGCCCAGACGGGCCTCCACATCGGTGACGCGCACCCGCGGATGGCGCATCATCGCCCGTGCCGCCTTCATCCGCTGCATCAGCGGCGCAGGGCCATCGGCCTTCAGCGGATTGCCAGGGCTTACCAGCCACCAGACATGATCCAGCCCAAACCGCTTCAACGCTGCTTTGGTGATATGCACATGGCCCGCATGTGGCGGATCAAACGATCCACCCAACAGGCCAATGACCTGTCCTGCCTTTGCCACCGGAAATCCGCGCACACCATCTCCTTCAGCCCCCTAAGGGCAAAAAGCAGATTGCAGCGCAAAAAGTAAACCCCTGTCAGGTCACAAAGCGCATGAATGCAAAGCGAGGACCATCCGGTGACCAACAGGGCACGTTGATGGTCCCTTGCCCGCCATGCAGGTGGATCAACTCTCTTGCCGCGCCGCCACCAGCAGGCATCAGGCGCAACGACACATCCAATCCGTGGGGATGCCCGACAGTCCCTTCTGGATAGGCCAGATACAACACATGTGCCCCATCCGGCGATGGATGCGGAAACCAGTTGACCAGCATATCCTCTGTCATCCGCTGCAAATCGGTCCCGTCAGGGCGAATACGCCACAGATCAACCGCGCCGCAGCGCTCGCCATTGAACCATATCCATTGGCCATCCGGCGTGTAGTCGGGCCCATCCACATGATCAAACGCTTCAGTAATGACGGTCTCCGCCCCACCGGCCATGGGGCATGTCAGCAAGACAAACCGCTCGCCACGACGCCCCACATAGGCCAGCATCGTGCCATCCGGTGACCAGCCATGCCAGTAGGACGGGATCGCCTCCGTCACCCGGTCAGGTTCCCCGCCACCTACCGGCAAGGTATAAATGCAACTACCCTCAGTCCGACTGCGATCACTGATCACCAGCCGCTGTCCATCAGGCGAAATACCATGATCATTGTTGCACTGCACGGCAAACCCGGTGTCGATGGAATGCAGCTCCGGCGCATCCAGCGGCACGGAAAATAGCCGCCCTTGCCCGTTCACAATCAGATAGCCATCCGGATGCCAGTTCGGCGCTTCAATATGGCCGCCATGATCCAGCAGCACCTCCGCTGCGCCGCGCTCCAAATCAAAGATGCATAACTGACTGCGCATAACGGACCCTCATCGTAAGATGGGTTTCAACCCATCACCCCCGGCAAATAGTCGAAGCGGGAAAACCGCGCCTCGCGCCCTTGCCCGGTCAGATCAAACGCCACCATCCCAACGAAGGCCCCGGTGAACGACGCATGCTCACCCCGACCACCCTCGTCAGAGATGACACTTGCATCCAACTCCGGCCCGATGGCCACCCAATCACCCGCCTGGCGATACCAGAATTGCTGCCGCGCCCGATCAACCGTGACACGCAATTCGACCGGCCCCTCATCCAGCGCCACGGGATCAGCGGGAAAGGTCAGCGCACCCTCAGGCCAGTCACCGGGGCATGACATCAGGGTTAGTACACGCCCCGTGCCAACCTCATGACTCACCAAAACCGCATGAAACTTGTGCCGGTTGTAATAGGTCGTCAGCCCCGCCGCCTGCTGATAGGTCTCCGGCGCAAAACTCACCGCAGTCTCGGCGGCATAGGTGAAGTGCTCCTGCCTGCGCGCCACCAAAGCCTGCTCAAACCAGCTGCCGATACTCTCACGACCGATCAGTACCAGCGCATCGGCATCCTCCCGAAAAATCCGGTCAGGCTGCGGCGTGCGTAACCACTGAAACTCCGGCGGTAGTGCTCCACCCAGTGATCGGCGCACAGGCTGCAGGGCCACGGGCTCCACATCAACCGGCGCCGGCACGACCTCCCGCGCGACCATCCCGCCGGCTTTCAGATATAGCCAGTCGTCGCGCCATTCGACTTCCTCGATCCCGGTCTCGCGACCCATCGGGCAAAACGGGCCAGGCAGGGGACGCCCCATCAGAAACGTATGATAATGGGCACCCCAATGAGTCTCGACATATTGACCATGCCCCGTCCGTTGCACCGGTCCATCCGACCCGGCGGCACAGATCACATGCAAGTCAGGATGATCCTCGTAGGGGCCCCAGATATCGCGCGACCGGGCCAGCGACACAGCATGCTCATACCCCGTGCCCCCTTCGGCCGTGGTCAGATAATAATATCCGTTCCGCTTGAACAAATGCGGGGCTTCGGTCAGTCCGCGCTTCGTGCCAGAATAGATATTCCTGACGGGGCCAAACAACCCGCGCTCCGGCGACCATTCCTGCAACAGAATGCCATCAAACGCATCATGGGCCGGGTTCACACCGGTTCCCGGCCCACGATGGTTCCAGCGCATATTCACAAACCACTTGCGGCCGTCATCATCATGAAACAGCGACGGATCAAAGCCAGAGCTGTTCACATACCACGGGTCCGACCACTTTCCATCAATCGTCTCGCAAGTCGTGATGTAATTCGGTGCATCCTTGAACGCACCATCCAGCCGTTTCACATTCGTATATACCAGCCAAAACAAACCATCAGCATAGGACAGGCACGGTGCCCAGATCCCGCAACTGTCAGGATTGCCGCGCATATCCAGCAGCGCAGCACGGTTCAGCGGACGGGCGACCAGGTCCCAGTTCACCAGATCAGGGGAATGATGAATTTGAACCCCCGGATACCATTCAAATGTCGAGGTCGCGATATAGTAATCCTCGCCCACCCGGCAAATTGACGGATCAGGGTTGAACCCCGGCAGGATCGGATTGCGGATCATTTCTTGCGATCCGCCCCGCCCTTATGCTGCTCCGCCGATTGCGCCCATAAATTGATCTGTTCTTCATCGGCATATTGATCAATCAGCGCCAGCTCCTCCGCGCTGAACTCAAGATTTTCTACGGCACCCGCACAATCAACCACCTGAGAAGGTTTCGATGCGCCAATCAGCGCCGTTGTGATCCCGCCATCGCGCAAAACCCAGGCAATCGCCATCTGCGCCAAGGTTTGCCCGCGTGCATCAGCAATCTCATTCAGTTTGCGGATATTCTCGATGGCCCGGTCCGTCAGCATCGACGGAAACAGGGACTTATCCTGGCTGGCCCGGCTCCCTTCCGGAATACCGCCCAGATACTTCTTGGTCAGCATCCCCTGCGCCAGCGGCGTAAAAGCAATCGAGCCCACGCCGAGCTCCGTCAACGTCTCCTTCAGCCCGTCGTGCTCAACCCATCGGTTCAGCATATTGTAGGATGGCTGATGGATCAGACAGGGCGTGCCCAGATCCTTCAAGATCGCCACCGCTTCCCGCGTACGCTCCGAGTTGTAGGACGAAATACCAGCATAAAGCGCACGCCCCGACCGCACGATGTAATCCAGGGCTCCCATGGTTTCTTCCAACGGCGTATCCGGATCGAACCGATGCGAATAGAATATATCGACGTAGTCCAGCCCCATCCGTTTCAGCGACTGATCACAAGACGCGACCAGATATTTTCGGCTGCCCCACTCGCCATAAGGGCCGGGCCACATGTCATAGCCCGCCTTGGAGCTAATGATCAGTTCGTCGCGATACCCCGCAAAATCCTCGGTCAGAATCGAACCAAATGCATGTTCCGCTGATCCGGGCGGCGGGCCATAATTGTTGGCCAGATCAAAATGGGTGATGCCGTGGTCAAACGCTGTTCGGCAGATCGCGCGCTTGGTCTCATGCGGGGTGTCGTGGCCAAAGTTGTGCCACAGCCCCAATGATACCGCAGGTAGCCTGACACCGGAGGTACCACACCGGCGATAAACCATACGGTCATAGCGATTTTCAGCAGGTACATAGGTCATGGCAGGCTCTCCTATAACGTTTACGGAACACGGCACCATGGAGCAACGAGGATGTCAACCAGACGGTGCGCAAATCCAGACCCAGACAAATCCCAAATCATGTGCTATGCTGTTCTTGTCGCATTGTATTTTCAGCGACCAAAGACATTTTGAAAGGAGGTGCCTTATGGCACATATTTCCGTTGAAACCGGCGCGCTGCCGGCGTTCGAAAAGACCTATAACCCTCAGCCGACCAAATCCGAAAAACGGACCACAGTCGCGTCAATACAAGCGTGGCGCCGCGCGACGTTGGATCCGCGTTTTGACCGGATCCGGCGGCAGGAAGCGATCTGGAGCCAAAGTCTGGACGGACGCCGGATATGACACAGATCCAGCCAACCGACCCGACCACCGCGCTGGCGGTGCCCACCTGCCCCAATGCGGCTTGCGAACCCGGCGCGATCCTTCTGGGTTTCAAGGCCCCCAACGGACGGATTAAAAACCTGCGGACAGCGATGGCGGTCGATGACGCCTTTGTCGCACAGGCCCGCGAAGTCGGGCCGCCGGAACAGCGGATGCGATTTGCCGCACCCTGCCCGACCAAAGATTGCGACAACTGGCAGGATGGCGGCTGCGCGACAATCACCCGCGTGCTCGAACAGCTTGAAAACACGATGACCGACATCGCCGAAATCTTGCCACCCTGCCCGATCCGCAAGACCTGCCAATGGTATAGCCAATGCGGGGCCAGCGCCTGTGTGGCCTGTGATGTCATCACAAATGACCACGCCCCGGTGCAGCCCGGACAACGTGCAACATAAACGGCATCGTAAGATGGGTCTTGACCCATCCACCGGTTGAGATCGTAGGGCGTAACCCTATTCTCTGGTCATGCAAACCCGCAATTGGCCCAGCATCGCCCAGACAACAGCGCTCCTGCTAGTGGCGCTGCTGGCACTGCCTTTCGGGCTATATTCACTGGATTTCGCGCAAGGCGGGCTGCGCAATGCATTACCAGAGCCGCACTATATCCGCTCCGACAATCTCAGCGCCAATCTCGCCATATTCACTCATATGGGCACCGGGGCGCTGATCACCGTACTGGCACCGTTTCAGTTGATCGCACAGCTGCGTTGCCGGTTCCCGCGCCTGCACCGCTGGTCAGGGCGGATCATCACCTTGGCGGCCGTCATCACGGCAATCGGCGGGCTGTGTTACATCGGTTTGCGGGGCACGATCGGTGGAACACCGATGGATATCGGCTTCGCGCTTTACGGCACGCTCACGCTGGTGGCGGCAGTACAAACATATCGGCATGCAAGCGCGGGGCGGATCAATCAGCACAATGCGTGGGCGCTGCGGCTTTTCTGGCTGGCCATCGCATCATGGCTTTACCGGGTGCATTACGGGCTGTGGTATCTGACCACTGGCGGGCTCTGGTCCAACCCTGAATTCGCCGGTGCCTTCGATCTGGCACAGAATTTCGCATTCTATCTGCCCTATCTGATTGCGGTCGAAATCTACTTGTCGCGCAGACGATACCGGGTGGCTGTCAACTGATCGGACACGGCACAGGATTTGCTGTCAACAAACCCCAAGCCTCGCATATGGGCCCGCACGGCCGTATCGCCGACAGCGGCAGCCTTGCCCTTGCGATAGACCATCCAGATGTGTTTGCCCGGATACGCAAGCGCCAGTTTGGACCCCGCGACCAGGTCAGCATCCGCCAAAATCACCGCCAATAGCAGTGCTGCCTGCGCCACATCATCAACAACGGCCCCGGCCAAGGCTTCTGCCAACACTGGATCCTCCAACCGCCCCTGCACAAACACCGGGGCCTCCGGTGACACGCCCAGCTTCTGCGCGAGTGTCGGCGGTGTCTTCAACAACGCCTTCTGCCACCGCGCCGCCTCGACCTGCGCAAACTCCATCAACAGGTCACCCGCATCCGTCCGGACCCGCACCCCTTCATCGCACAGCACAACCTCTCGCATCTCCGGCCGGGCAATCGCCGCGCGAATATCACCGCGCAAGGTCAGTTCCTTACTGTCCAAATGCAGCCGCACCTCAGCCACATCGCCCTGCCAATGGCATACCGACACATCTTCACGCCCCACAATCAGACCTCCTTCAGCGACAGAACAGCGCATCTTTCCATTACCACACTGCCATGCCAGATTGCGCCCATGTCAACACTTTCCACCCGCAGCGGCGCACCCGTGTCCCGCCTCACCTTCGGGACAATGCAATTCGGCGGCAAGGCCGACGCATCGGCCAGTCAGGCCATGTTCGACGCCGCACGCGCGGCGGGGATCAACCATTTTGATACGGCCGTCGGCTACACCGGCGGCGCGTCAGAAACCCTGCTCGGCGGCATGATCAAAGCCAACCGTGACGATCTCTATGTCGCCACCAAGGTCGGGTATCAGGGTGGTGCCAGCCAGACGAACATCGCCAGACATTTCGACACCTGCCGCAGGCAGTTGAACGAAGACGCGGTCGACCTGCTCTATATGCACAGATTCGACCCTGACACCGACCTGCAGGAAACCTTCAGTACCCTGGCCGAACTGCAATCAACCGGCGCAATTCGGCATATTGGTGTGTCCAACTATGCCGCTTGGCAGGTGATGAAGGCCCAGGAAGTCGCCCGATCGCTGGGCACGAAAATCGATGCGATCCAGCCCATGTATAACCTCGTCAAACGCCAGGCCGAGGTTGAGATTTTCCCGATGGCACAGGATCAGGATATCGCCATCATCCCCTATTCCCCACTCGGGGGCGGATTGCTCACGGGCAAATACGCCAGCGGCGAAACCGGCCGCCTGATCGATGATGAACGATACAAGGCCCGCTATGGCCTCGACTGGATGCACAATGCGGCGGCAGGCCTGAAATCGCTGGCGGACGACATGAATATGGACCCTGCGACGCTCGCAGTTGCATGGGCCGCGGCCCACCCGGCAAGGCCGCTGCCCATCATTTCGGCCCGTTCGACGGCGCAACTGGCCCCCTCACTGGCCGCCGAAGGTTTTGAAATGACACCTGATCTTTATGCGCAAATCACCGCACTCAGCCCTACACCAGCGCCAGCGACCGACAGACTGGAAGAAGCGTGATTGATTTTCTGATTATCGGGGGAGGTATCGCGGGTATCTCCGCTGCGGCTCGGCTGTCAGACTTGGGCCAGGTCACCGTGCTCGAGGCCGAGGATGCCCTCGCCTACCACGCCTCCGGACGATCCGCTGCCATGTTCGAAGAAAGCTACGGCAAACCGGCCACTATCGCGCTCAACGCCGCCAGCCGGGATTATCACGCCAGCGCCCTGGTACTCAGTCCACGCGGGCTGCTTATGATCGGTAACGGGGAAAACGCGGACGCCTTCGCTGGCGACTGTAAGAACATGAAACTGGACGAGATCGACGTTGCCGCCGCACTCAATTTCATCCCCATCCTGAACAAGGATAAGTTCGACCGCGCCGCCTATCACAGTGATGCATGGGACATCGATACCGACAAGCTGATCCAGACCTTCGCCCGGGACGCCCGCAAAAAAGGGGCACAGATCAACACAAAGTCCAAGGTGACGCAGATCACGCGTATCCAAACCGGGTGGGAGGTCGTGAGCGAAGGGGCCAGCTATTTCGCCAAGAACCTCGTCAACGCGAGCGGTGCCTGGGTCGATGTGGTCGCCGAAATGGCCGGGATCGCACCCTTGGGTTTCACGCCGTTCCGCCGGTCCATGGCGCGACTGCCAGCCCCCGGCGGGCACGACGTAAAATCCTGGCCCATGCTCTTCGGTCCGGGGGAAACATGGTACGCCAAACCCGATGCCGGTGCGCTGATCGTCTCGCCCGCCGACGAAGACCCAGTCGAACCGCACGACGCCTTCACCGATGACCTGACACTGGCCGAGGGACTGATGCGTTACGAGGACACGGTGACCGAACCAGTCGTGCGGCTTCTGGCATCATGGGCGGGACTGCGCACCTTTGCACCTGACCGCAATCTGGTGTTAGGCCCAGATGCAAACGACGAGAATTTCATCTGGTGCGCCGGGCAAGGCGGCTATGGGATGCAATCGGCCCCGGGTGCCAGCCAGTTGCTCGCCGATATCGTCGGCGGCAGGCAGCCCTGCATCGACGCGGCCACAGTCGCGGCATTGTCGCCCGCCCGGTTTGCATGACCGACCGACGGAACGATCACGGCCAACCCATTGGCCCGGACGTGCCCGGCTGGACCGGTTGCGCCTCGATCCCCCGCACCGCGATGCAGGGGCACTACTGCGACGTGGTGCCGCTCGAAACCAGCCATTCGGCAGACCTGCACACCGCCTACAGCGCCGACACAACCGGCGCGCTCTGGACCTACATGCCAACCGGCCCTTTCAACTCAATGTCAGAGGTAGAAGCCTGGGTCAAAACCTGCAGCCAATCCACCGACCCGCTGTTCTTTGCCATCATCGACAAACGCAATGGCAAGGCCATCGGCGTCGCCAGCTTCCTGCGTATGGACCCCGCCAACGGTGTAGCAGAGGTCGGCTACATCGCCTTTTCCCCAGCCCTGCAGAAGACGCCTATGGCCACCGAAGCGATGTATCTGATGATGGGCCGGGTGCTCGGTGAACTGGGCTACCGGCGCTATGAATGGAAATGTGACGCGCTCAATGCCGCTTCACAGGCGGCGGCAAAACGACTGGGTTTCAGCTACGAAGGCACCTTCCGGCAGGCAATCGTCTACAAAGGGCGAAACCGGGACACAGCGTGGTTTTCGATTATCGACAAGGACTGGCCACGCATCCGAACGGCATTCGAAAACTGGCTGGCCCCCGACAATTTCGATGATAATGGCTTACAGTGCCAACGCCTGAACGCGCTAATGCCTGACGATCTGCAGGCCTAGGCAACACTCGCTAGCCACTTCACAAGCGGCGCACATGATACCATGTTCTCCATATGACACAGGACAGCGAGAAACGCACACGTCGACGTTTTGACCGCCAGTTTCACCAACTGGCCCGTTTCGCGCCGTGGATCGAGAAACTGCGCAGCCCCGGCTGGGCACTCGCGCGGGCGGCTGTCGGTTTGCTTTTCATCATCGCCGGCTTTCTGGGCTTTCTGCCGATCCTTGGCTTTTGGATGATCCCGTTGGGGCTTGTTCTGCTCGCAATCGACATCCCCGCGCTGCAAGCCCCCGTTTCATCCGCAATCATTCGCGGGCGCCGTCGGCTCAGCACGCTGCGACGAAACCGGAACGGACGCTGAAATCTAAACCTGATGAAACCGCAGCGGCTTGCTGTCTTCGCGGATCACCACACCCTTGGCCTCCAGATCAAGCTGCACACATTTCTGCCACCAACCCGACGTGGCCCCGCCCGGAAACAGATGCTCCGGCAAATGCGCTTTTGCGGCTTCTTTCGATTCCTTTGCCGTCATACCGGGCGCGGATCGAGGCAAAGTGGCCAACATGGCCGCCTTCATCGCCTCGTATTTTGCCCGATCCACCCGACTGACCCGCCCGGGTGTGTTGATATTCTCAACCTCGATTTTGTCGTCCATCAGAGCCTCTGGTAAGATGGGTTTAAACCCATCTTACGTTATGGCCGCTGTCAACCATCAGCCCTGATCGTGGCGTTCTTGGGGTCGTAGGGGCTGTCCTCGACAATCTCAGCATTCCACAACTGATCCAGCATCTTGACCTGCAACTTGGTTCCCACCTCGGCGAGCGCAGGTTTAACATAGCCCATGCCAATCGACTTTTCGAATGCCACCGAATATCCGCCGGATGTCAGACGCCCAACCCGATTGCCGTCCATATCATACAGCGCCTCGCGGCCCCATGGATCGGCATCATCAGGCCCATCAATCAGCAGCGTGACACATTTCGACCGGATGCCCTTGGCCTCCATCGCCGCCTTGCCATGGAAATCCTTGGACAAGTCAACAAAGCGCGGCAAATCCGCCTCCAGCGGCGTCGCATCCCGGCCCAACTCGGTCCCAAACGCGCGATAGCTCTTCTCCTGCCGCAGCCAGTTCTGCGCGCGGGCACCAACCAGCTTCATCCCATGTTTCTCACCCGCCTTTTCCAGCAGGTCGAACAGGTAGTTCTGCATCTCGATCGGGTGATGCAACTCCCAGCCCAACTCACCGGTATAGGCCACACGGATCGCGTTCACCGGGCACATCCCCAGCTCGATCTGCTTGGCCGACAGCCACGGAAACCGTTTGTTCGACAGGGCCGTCGCCGGGTCCGCATCCTTGATCACCTCGTTCAGGACATCCCGCGATTTCGGCCCGGCAATCGCAAACACCCCCCATTGGGTCGTCACATCCTGCTCATTGATCCGGCCGAACTCGGCCTCTTTCTCCATGACCGCCTTATACAAATAATCCTGATCATAGGAATGCCATGCCCCGGCAGAGACCAGATAGTAATCATCCTCCGCCAACCGCACGATGGTGTATTCCGTCCGCGTGGTCCCATGCGACGTCAGCGCATAGGTCAGGTTGATCCGGCCCACTTTCGGCAGCTTGTTCGTCGTGAACCAATCCAGAAACGCCGTCGCCCCCGGCCCGCTGATCCGGTGCTTGGTAAAGGCCGTGGCGTCGATCAGGCCAACACCCTCGCGGATCGCCTTGGCCTCTTCCACCGCATATTGCCACCAGCCACCGCGCCGGAACGACCGACTCGCCTTATCGTCAAACCCGGCCGGAGCATAGTAATTCGGGCGTTCCCACCCGTTCACAAAGCCAAACTGCGCGCCGCGTTCCTTCTGCCGGTCATAGGCGGGCGAGGTGCGCAGTGGCCGACAGGCCGGGCGCTCCTCATCCGGGTGATGCAAAATATAGACGTGGTCGTAACATTCCTCGTTCTTGCGCGCGGCAAACTCGGTCGTCATCCAGTTGCCGTAACGCTTGGGGTCTAGGCTGGCCATGTCGATCTCGGCCTCGCCCTCCACCATCATCTGCGCAAGGTAATACCCCGTGCCGCCCGCCGCCGTGATACCGAACGAAAACCCTTCCGCCAGCCACATATTCGTCAGCCCCGGCGCAGGCCCCACCAGCGGATTGCCATCCGGCGTATAACAGATCGGCCCGTTGAAATCGTCCTTCAGCCCGGACTCCTCGCAAGACGGAATGCGATGGATCATCGCCATATACTGTGCCTCGATCCGCTCCAGATCGAGCGGGAAGAGGTCCGCTCGGAAATTCTCCGGCACACCATATTCGAAACAGGCAGGGGCGCCCTTTTCATAAACCCCCAATATCCAGCCGCCACGCTCCTCGCGCACATAGGACTGCGCGTCAGCATCGCGCACCACAGGGTGCTCCACATTCCCCTCGGCCCGGAACTGCACCAGTTCCGGGTCCTTATCCATCACAATGAACTGATGCTCAACCGGGATCGCCGGGATCTTGATACCCAGCTTCTTCGCCGTGGTCTGCGCATGGTTGCCCGACGCGGTGACAACATGTTCGGCGGTAATCACAATCTGCTCGTCAGAAGGAACCAGATTGCCCCCCTTCTCGACCATCTTGGTGCAGGTCACTTCCCACGCGTCGCCATTCCAGTGAAACGCATCCGCCTGCCACTTGCGCTCGATCATCACGCCGCGCTGACGGGCACCCTTGGCCATCGCCTGAGTGACATCGGCCGGGTTAATGTAACCATCGGTATGGTGATACAGCGCACCTTTCAGATCATCGGTGCGGATCAACGGCCATTTCGCCTTGATCTCATCCGGGGTCATCCAGACATAAGGCACATCGCAGGTCTCGGCGGTGGAGGCATAAAGCATATACTCATCCATCCGCTCCTGCGTCTGGGCCATGCGCAGGTTGCCAACAACAGCAAACCCGGCATTCAGGCCGGTTTCAGCCTCCAGCCTCTTGTAGAAATCGACCGAGTATTTGTGGATATGGGTTGTCGCAAAAGACATGTTGAACAGGGGCAGCAGACCGGCGGCGTGCCATGTGGACCCGGATGTTAGCTCATCGCGTTCCAGCAGCATCACATCGTCCCAGCCTGCCTTGGCCAGATGATAGGCAATCGAGGTGCCGACGGCGCCACCACCAACAACCAATGCTTTGACCTGCGTTTTCATGACGACGACTCCCTGCGATCCTTGCCCATAATCTGCGCGAAAGCACGAGGCGACGAAAGAACCAGCCGACATCTTGATGGCCGATTGCGACAGTGCGGGTCGGAACGCCGGGAAAGCCGGGTGTCAGTTGCCGCCAATCGTGCAGCGGCGCACGCCATTTTCCACACGGCAGTTGTTGTTTTTGTCACCAGGGCGGCGAACCGTCGGCGCAGGAGGTGCTGCCGGTTCTGCAGGTTCGGTGGCAGCAACAGGCGCTGGTAAGGCTGGTGACGCGGCACCTGCTCCGGGCTCAATGGCAGTCAGCGTGGGCAAGGTCGCGCCCACAGTTTCAACCGGTTCCATCAGCATCGCGTTCAGGCTGCCGAAATTGACCTTCGACAGCAGTTCAAGCACGGCCTCATCATCGGCATTGGTCTGCACCGAAACATCAACTTGCTTGCCCAGATGCCCCCTGAAACGGCGACCCTCGGGCGATTCCTCAATCGGCGCGACCCGAAACGGCACCCCTTGCACCGTCGCGAATGGTTCATCCATGAACTCGATCGTGTTCATCATATTGTCTTGGACCGAAGACAGAATGCCGCCGCTCAAACCGCTATACATCCGCTCAGACCGGAAGGTCAGGGTCAAGATCATGATGTCATCACCGCGTGTCAGCGTTATCCGTTCTTGATCGACATCGCGCGCCTGCTGGGCCTGTACTTGCTGAAATCCGGGATCGGCCTCCAGTAACGCGTTCAACTCGGCCTCCTTGATCTCATATTCCGTCAATTCCCGCGGGGGGATCTGCGCCATCCGGTCAAAATCAGCCTGCTCAAACGGCGCAATCTGCCAACCGCCCAAAAACCCCGGAAGTGCTGCAGCCAGCGTCGATGTTGGCCCGGATCCGGCATCAATATCAGCCTTCGTCTGTGAAACACGGCCCGGTATCTCTGACAGATAACCGGCAAAGTTCATCTGCGTACCTTCCTCGGTACGTTTCTGAGTATATGAGACGTAATCAAGCCCCATAACCATACCTAGCCCCGCGACAAGAAGAATGATTGGCGATGCGGTCACGAAAAAGCGGTTCACGATGCGGCTCCTGCTCAAGAATCAATGCGTTGGCGCATTATCCCAGAACAGGTGGCTACAACTTTGGCGCGTTGCGGGCAACAGATGGGCAAATCGCAGGGTCAGGGTTTCCTCACTGGACGGCTAGCAAGGCAAAACGGTCTAATTCCAGACAGGAGGTTTTTCAAATGACTGCATTTTCAATACGTGACGCGGCAATTCTGGCCGAAGCAAGCTACACCCCCGGTGCAATCAGGCAGCCCGCCATCATGCATTCCTGCGCCCATGATGACGTGCAGGCACATATGCTGGAAGGCAACATCCTGCTCCTGCCCGGATCCAACTCAATCAGCGATTACAAGAACTTCAACCTGCGCCCGATCCGGCTCGGGCGCAGGAAACTGCGGATGGATGACAACAAGGCCGAAACCGGCGCATCCGGCACGGTCTGGCATCAGGGCTTTCTGGCCTACGCGTCGGAGATTTTTCATTGGCTGATCCAGAAAGGCACGGCACCAAATTTCATCATCGGGCATTCCCTTGGGGCCGCGGCGGCACAAATCCTCGCCAAAAGCTACAACGTCCCCGCCATCGGGTTTGCCGCGCCGCGCCCGAAATTCTCGCGCGGGCCGGTCAAACATCACAGGCAATGCCTGCTGATCAATCGCAATGACGACATCGTGCCGCGCCTGCCCACCAGTTTCTTTCACATGGGCCAGGTCAAAAAACTGTCCCCGGCGGTCAAACGGGCGCTGCCGGCCCATTCGATGAAACAGTACCGGGCGATCGTGGACGAAGCGCAAGCAAGTGGTGCACTGCCAGATAAATGGGCAGGCGGGGCCTGATCGCGGCGGATCAGGGAAGCTGGGACACCAATGCCAGCACTTCGGGCGCAATGTCATCCCGCAGCGACAGATAATCCAACAAGTCTGCCTGCGTCGTGTCCGGCCGCGCCACTTGGGTCAGGATGAACGCTTCTGTCTGGCTCCAGGCACGATCCCCCTTCAGCAGGCGGACCGCCGCAAACCGGGCTGAAACCTCTGGTGTCGGTTGGCCCAGCACGGCCATCATCGCAACGGTGGGCGCAATAAGGTCGGGAAAGCGCGCCTGCAGACCGGCCATGTCAGATATCTCACCTGCACGGACACGCTCCAGCACATCACGATCAAGCGCGGTCAGCGTTACACCGCTTTGCAGCGCGCGATAGGCCAGCAACGCAGGCGCTGGTGTCGGCGGGGTCTGGGACAGCGGGCCGTCGGCGGCGGGCACAAAACCCCCGTCGGGTACGATCCGCACATCAGGTTCGGGCAGGCGCTCATTCAGGGCGGCGATATCCAGGCTGTCAAAGACCGACGCGACAAAGGCATCACTGGCATTGGTCAGAACCGTGATCTCCACCGTTTCAGGACCGCCCGGATCGCCAAGGTTCACAACAAAGTGGCGGTAGCTCACCGGTTCCTGATCAGGCGCGCGTTCCGGGGCCGGTTGCAAGATCACTTCAATACCGGCCACCGTTCCAAAAACATCCGGCTCGATCTCAGGTTCCGGGTTGGGTTCGTCAAGACCCAACTGGCTGGCAAGGGTCTGGGGCGGGGCAACATATGGAGCGCGATGCAAACTTAACGCGACCCGCTCCTCTCCTTTGACAAAAACCTGGGCCACCCCATCGTCGATACCACCGGCAGAGGCTTCGAACCGGCGCAGCAATTCATTGGTCGGGTCGGTCACCTCTGGATCAAGGTTAAACGCGCGCCCGGTCAGCGCCATACCTTGCGCCGCATCGTAATCAACAACATCAACCCCCGCCGGGGCCACAATCTCAACGGCGGCCAGGCTCTTGTTCGCCAGATAATCATCCAGCCCCTGTTTGAACAAATACAAGGAAAGGGCAGCAAGCCCGGCCAGCAACACCCCCACTACAGGCAGCATGATCTTCATCGGGATGTCCTTTGCTCGGTCATTCGGTTGCAGCCATTCTGGGGCATGTCTTGGCAATGTCCACGCCGCCTGCCCAATCAGCCCGCTACCGTGCGTCCGCAACAACAGTGCTGGCGGATTTCCGCTAAAGCATACTCGGAACAACAAGATCGGGCGGCCGGTGGCCATCCTCAAAGGTCTTAATATTCACGATCACCTTCTCACCCATCTCGATCCGGCCTTCCAGTGTGGCCGACCCCATATGGGGCAGCAGGATCGCATTGGGCAGTTCTTTCAGGCGCGGGTTGATCAAATGACCACGTTCAAACACATCCAACCCGGCACCGGCAATCTCGCCCGCGCGCAACATGCGGGTCAGGGCGTTTTCGTCGATCACCTCGCCACGGGACGTATTCACGATCACCGCACTTGGCTTCATCAGCTTCAGCCGACGGGCATTCATCAGATGAAATGTCGACGGGGTGTGCGGGCAGTTGATCGACAGGATATCGACACGGGCCACCATCTGATCAAGGCTTTCCCAATAGGTCGCCTCCAGTTCGGCTTCCACCTCGGGGCGCAGACGCTTGCGATTGTGGTAATGCACTTGCATCCCGAACACGGCGGCACGACGGGCCACGGCCTGCCCGATACGGCCCATCCCCAGAATCCCCAACCGGCGACCCTTGATCCGGCCACCCATCATCGCCGTGGGTGACCAGCCCTGCCAGTCATTCGACTGGGCGAGCCGCAACCCCTCAGCCAGACGGCGGGTCACACCCAGGATCAAGGCCATAACCATATCGGCGGTATCTTCCGTCACCACGCCCGGCGTATTGGACACATGAATGCCCCGCTGGCGGGCGGTAGACACATCAATATTGTCCACCCCTGCCCCATAATTGGCAATCAGCTTCAACCTCTCACCTGCACGGCCCAGCAGTTTGGCATCGATATGATCGGTGATCGTGGACACCAGCACATCGGCCTGCCCCATTGCATCGGCCAGCTGATCAGTTGTCATGGGCGTGTCATCGTCGCGCAATTCCACGTCGAAAAGCTCTTTCATCCGGGTCTCAACCGCCTCGGGCAACCGTCGCGTCACAACAACACTTAATCGCTTACCTGGCATATCCGGGCCTCCCGTGGCTTTTCAAAACGCAGCTTTGATGGCAGGTTGCGCCAAAGGGATGCGCAGCACAAGAACCGCGCACCACAAAAAAGAGCAGACAAGGGCAAACAATGCGTAGATGGGTGCAGTGGTTCCGCGTGATCCGGACGGCAGCAATTGCCGTGGTGATTTGCGCAAATGTCGGGTACGCGCAACAGACCGAAGCGCCGACGCTTGGCCCCGAAACCAACCTGCCGCTGCCGCGCTTTGTCTCGCTCAAGGCCGCCGAGGCCAATGTGCGCCGCGGCCCCTCCCTGTCCCACCGGATCGACTGGGTCTTCCAGCGGCGGAACATGCCGCTGCAAGTCATCGCTGAATATGGACACTGGCGGCGGGTCATCGACCGCGACGGGCAAGGCGGCTGGGTCCATTACACCATGCTGTCAGGGGCGCGGACCGTGCTGATCAACGGCGACACGACCGCTCTGCGATCCCGACCTGATCCGAATGCCCTTGAAAACGCGATGCTCGAACCCGGCGTGATCGCGCGATTGGGGCGGTGCGACCCCGACTGGTGCCGCCTGACCGCTGGCGGCTACAAAGGCTGGGTGCCCAAGGCTGACCTCTGGGGCGTGGCCGCGGGTGAGATCAGGGATTGATGGCGGCACCTGCCCCAAACCAAAACCCCGACATTGCATTTCAGTACCGTTTGGCCCCGATGACGTCCCTCGGCATCATGCTTTCATTCGGTGTCTTTGCCTTTGCCATCCTCCACTTCGCCCTCACCTACCCCGACAGGATAGGCCCCCCCATTCATGTTCCCATTGTCAGGTGCTACATCGCGATTTGTCATCGGGCTTGGCAGCGCCCCCTTTCTGGTCGGCATGGGCATCTGTTTTTGGGCCATCCGCCTCGGGCTTGATCCTGATCGTCAGGTGATCCTGTCCAGTCACGACCTGATCGCCCCCAAATCCCTTCTTTCGAAAACCACCTTTGCGCTTCCATACCGTGAAATCGGCCCTCTCGGCGCGATTAACTACCGGGGCACCGTCATCCTGAAAATCCCGCATCCGCAACACCGGCTGACACTCACCAGCTGGGGCTTTTCGGACGCCAGCACCTTCACCAAATTCGTCAATGCATTGGAAACAAGGCTGGCAGAGAACAGGAAAGAACCATAGCTACAGATCATGCCACACCGCCACGACACCCGCCTCAACCTCTCTGCCGGCCTCCTCTCGGTCGCGGTCGCCCTGATCCTTGTGCTGCTCAAGCTCTGGGCGCTGGGGCAAACCGGATCTCTCGCCGTGGCGGCCACGCTGGCCGACTCGGCCATGGACCTGATGATGTCACTCGGCGGGCTGATCGCCATCGCCTACGCGGCCAAACCTGCCGATGACGACCACCAGTTCGGGCACACCTCTGCCGAGGATCTTGCCGCCCTCGGTCAATCCCTCTTCATCCTCATTTCCGCCGGCGTGATCGCCGTTGCGGCCGTCCTGCGGCTGCTTGACGACACCGTCACCCTGCCCGAACGCGAAGGGCTGGGGATCGGGATCATCGTCTTCTCCATCGCAATCACGCTGGCTCTCGTGTTCTGGCAAAGGCATGTGGCGCGCAAGACCGGCAACAAGGTCGTTCAGGCCGACAGCCTGCACTATCTCGGCGATCTGATCCCGAACATGGGCGCGATCCTCGCGCTCTGGGCCTCGGCCAAGTTTGAACTGCACCAGATCGACAGCGTCGTGGCACTGGCCGCGGCGGCCATCCTTGCGGTCGGCGCGTTGCGCATCGGCAAATCCGCTTGGGACGCCCTGATGGACCGACAGGCCGACCCCGACATGATCGCAGGGATCCAGGCGATCGCAGCGGATTTCGAAGGGGTGCACGGCTATCACGACCTGAAAACACGGGTCGCGGGCAGCAAGGTCTTCGTCAACCTGCATATCGAACTGGATGGCGGGCAGACGCTTGATGCGGCACACGCCATCGGCGCGGCCTTGCGCCGGGCCATCATCGCGGAATATCCGCGGGCCGATGTGCTGATCCACAAGGACCCCGTCGGCGTCCAGCGGCACCCGGATGACGACCGGTAAGCCGGGTTTCGCCCCGCCAATCGCTAACGAAACCTTAACCGACCCGGCTATGGGGTCCGACGCTTTGCCGACGCAAATCCGACGCAACGCCGACCGGCCAAAATCAGGCCGCCTTGTCCAGTCCCCGGCCCTTCAGCAAGGCCTCAACCCCGGGCAAACGTCCGCGAAACGCGATATATAGCTCGGCGGCATCCACCGACCCGCCGGACGACAAAACCGTCTCTTCCAACTTGCGGGCTACGTCGGAGTCAAACGGGTCCCCCGCCTCCTCGAACGCCTCGAATGCATCGGCATCCATCACCTCGGACCACATGTAACTGTAGTAGCCGCTGGAATAGCCATCACCCGCAAATACATGGGCAAAATGCGGGGTTGCGTGGCGCATGCGAATGGCATGGGGCATCCCGATTTCTTCAAGGATTTCAGCCTGTTTCTGCATGGGATCAGACGGTGCCGGGCCATCGTGAAAGCCCAGATCAACCAAGGCAGAGGCGATATATTCCACCGTCTGAAACCCCATGTCATAGGTCGTCGCATCCAGCATCCGCTGCAACAGATCCTCCGGCATCGGCTGACCGGTTTCGGCATGTGTCGCAAACTCCGCCAGCACCTCCGGCACCTCCAGCCAATGCTCATACAACTGGCTCGGCAGTTCCACGAAATCGCGCGCCACGGACGTGCCGCTAATACTTTCGTAAGTCACATCTGACAACATCTGGTGCAGCGCATGACCAAACTCGTGAAACAGGGTCCGCGCATCATCGTAAGACAACAACGCAGGTTTGCCCGCCTCCGGTTTGGCGAAATTGCAGACGTTCAGAACAATGGGGCGCTCGTCGCCACCCAACCGTTTCTGATCGCGCATCGTGGTGCACCATGCGCCCGACCGTTTCGATCCACGGGCGAAATAATCGCCCATGAAAACAGCAACATGTTCGCCCTTGCGGGTGACATCCCACAACCGCACATCCGGATGGTAAACCGACCCTTCGACTTCCCTGAATTCCAGTCCGAACAACCTGTTGGCACAGGCAAACGCCGCCTCGATCATCCGGTCCAGCTGCAGATAAGGCTTCAATTCAGCTTCATCCAGATCATGCAATTCCTTGCGTCGTTTTTCGGAATAGAACCGCCAATCCCACGGCTCCAGCGGGCCATCCCAGCCGTCCTGATGCAGCATCCGTTCCAGCATCTTCGCATCCGCTTCAACCGCTGCCTTGGCCGGCTCCCAGACTTTCATCAAAAGATCCCGCACAGCCCCTGGCGTCTTGGCCATCTCTGTCTCAAGCTTGAAATCGGCAAAACTGCCATAGCCCAGCAAATCGGCCCGCTTCTGGCGCAGTTTCAGCGTCTCCGCCGCAATCGCACGATTATCCGTCTTGCCACCATTCGCCCCACGGGCCACCCATGCCTCATAAGCTGTCTTGCGCAAATCCCGCCGCTCAGAAAATTGCAGGAAGGGCACGATCAGCGACCGGGACAGGGTCACAACCGGTCCGCCCGCCTCCTTCTCTTCGCCCGCCGCCTTCGCCGTCGCGATCACGAAATCAGGCAGACCCTGCAGATCATCCGCCTCGAGTTTCATGAACCATTCGCGTTCATCGGCCAGCAGGTTCTGGGTAAATTCGGTCCCCAGCACCGACAGCCGCGATTTCACGTCGCGCAACGCTTCGGCCCCATCACCTTCCAATTGCGCACCCGACCGGACAAAACCGCGCCGGGTCAGCATCAGAACCCGCTGCTGTTCATCGGTCAGGTCCAGATTGTCGCGATCTTCCCAAACCGCCTCAACACGCGCAAAAAGTTCTTTGTTTTCAGACACCTCAGAACTGTAGGCACTCAGTTTCGGAGCAAATTCCCGCTGCAACGCCTCGCGCTTTTCATTGCTGTCAGCCGCGGCAATGCCGTAAAAAACGCCCAGAACCTGGCCCAGCTTCTCGTCAGCCAATTCCAACGCTTCAATCGTATTCTCGAATGTCGGTGCCTCCGCATTCTCGGCAATCGCCGCGATATTCGCGCGCGACTGCTGCAAAGCGGCATCCACAGCCGGGGCAAAATCCTCGTCGGAAATCTCCGCGAAGGGTGGCAGTTCAAAGGGCGTGGTCCAGTCGGAAAGCAGCGGGTTTGTCATCACAAATCTCCTTTGCCTACAACCTAGGGGCGGGGCCTTCGACTTGCCAGCGACCTGTTTATCATTTTGGCAAAAATGCTCAAAAATCCGCCCTTACCGCGTGCGCATCCGCTTTTCGAACCGGCGCAAGGCCAGCGATAATGAAATGGTGATCGTCAGATAAACCAGCGCCACCACATTATAGGTTTCGAAATAGCGGAAATTTCCCGCCGCCGTGACCTTGCCCAACTGGGTCACATCCGTAACCCCCAGAACGGACACAAGCGACGAATCCTTCACCATCGCCACAAAATCATTGCCCAATGGCGGCAGGATGGTGCGCAGCGCCTGCGGAAAGACGATCAGGCGAAACCGCTGCCAGCCATTAAGGCCCAGCGCCTCGGCGGCCTCGATCTGGCCTTTGTCGACCGATTGCAGACCAGCACGAAACACCTCGGCCAGAAAGGATGAATAGGCGATGGTCAGCGCGATCACTGCCCGCCACAACAGGGAAAAATCGCGGGTACGCACCGGGCCCAAACCCACCGCCTCCGCAATCCAGTTCCACCCCGCCACCATGGCAGGGGCCAGCACAAAAGCCACGTAAAGCAGCAGCACGATGATCGGAATGCCGCGCACCACCTCGATATAGAACCGCGCCACCTGGCGCAGCACCAGCCAGCGCGACAACCCCGCCAGCGCCAGCCCCAACCCCAGCACACAGGCCATCGAATAGGACACCAGCGTCACATAGATCGTGACCCAGATGCCCTTTTGCAGGGTGTTCAGCACGCGGGAATATTCCTCGGCCGTCAGCACCTGCCAGAACAGGTAGATGCCTATGGCCACGACAGCGACCAGCCACCACGGAAAATCCTTGTCGCTCGGGGATGTCGGGATCATCGGCGCATGTCCCGGGCCTGACCCGGGACCTCCTGATCAGCGCCTACTCACCCAGCTTGTACTCAAGGAACCACTTGGTGTTCAGCGCATCAATCGTGCCATCAGCTTCCATATCAGCTATGGCCGCATTGATCGGATCCACCAGATCGGACCCCTTTGGAAATATGAACCCGAAATCCTCGGTCCCAAGCTTCTCACCAATGATCTTCAGGCCGCCGTCTGAGGCCTCGACATAGCCGTTGCCGGCCGTGCCATCGGTCAGCACCAGATCAACATCACCGGCCCGCAGCGCCTGCACTGTGGCACCAAAGGTCTCCATCAGCTTGATACGCGGGTTCGCCTCATCCCCGTCCAGCACGTCATAGACACCCACATAGAACGGGGTCGTACCGGGCTGGGCCGCCATCAGCAGATCGTCATCGGCAGCAAAACTTGCAGCGTCGGTGAACCGGCCCTCATCGCCGCGCACCATCATCACCATCTCTGACGTCATGTATTTATCCGAAAAATCAACCACTTCCGCGCGGTCTTCGCGGATGGTGATGCCGGTCATACCCATGTCATACTGGCCTTCGGACACGGCCGGGATCATCGCATCCCAGCTGATATTCTCGTAAACGACCGTCGCATTCAGCCGCTCCGCAATCTCAGCCATCGCGTCATATTCCCAGCCGACCGCATCGCCATTGCCGTCAATGAACTGCAGCGGCGGATAGGCGTTTTCCGTCACCACCACGAGCTCGCGGCCTTCAAGGTTCGGCAAATGGCCGTCGGCCACAGCCGTTGTGGCCAGCATCACGGCGGCCAGTGTTGCTAGAATCTTCATGCGTTTCTCCCCAGATAAAAACTCAAGATGGCAGTATGATCTTCAGCCTTTGGCTTGCAAGCCCCTGCCGCCGCAAACCGCACAATCCGCACGCGGTTTGACCGCGATGGTCCGGCTCTGGGCATAAAGCGCGTCATAAATCAGCAACCTGCCCCCCAGCCCATCACCGGCACCGGTGATCACCTTCAGCGCCTCAACCGCCATCATCGCGCCGATCACGCCGGGCAGCGGGCCGATCACGCCAGCCTCGGCGCAACTCGGCACCAATGCCGCATCCGGGGCGGTGGGGAAAACGCATTCGTAACAGGGGGTTCCATGCGCCGGATCATACAGGCTGATCTGACCTTCCCACTGCGTCAGCGCCGCCGCGATCAGCGGCTTGCCCAGCGCCACGGCGGTCCGGTTCACCAGATAGCGCGTGTCGAAATTATCCGTGCCATCAAGGATCAGATCATAATCGGCAAACAGATCGGCAGCGATGTCTTCGTCCAGCCGCCGCTGATACGGGCGCACGGTGACAAACGGGTTCTGCGCCCGCATCGCCTCTGCCGCCGAATGGACCTTGGGCATCCCGATATTGCGGTCCAGATGGATCACCTGCCGCTGCAGATTGGCATTCTCGACCACATCATCGTCAATCACACCAATCGTGCCGACACCCGCCGCCGCCAGATACTCCAACACAGGCGCGCCAAGCCCCCCGGCCCCCACGACCAGCACCCGCGCATCGCGCATCGCCTTCTGGCCCGGGCCACCCACCTCGCGCAGGATGATGTGGCGGGCATAACGCTCAAGCTCGGTATCAGAAAACGTACCCGGTCGCGCCACCGGCGTCTCCTTTTCGGCAATCCGGGCACGCAACCCGCCCAGAAACCTGCGATATCCCCAGACAATGAAACCAAAGGCAATGAATAACGCCCACAGCCGGGCATCGCCCCCTGTCGCCTCGCGCAACGGGTGGCCAGCGGGAAGCACAACATGCAGCATCATGACCCCAACCAGAAGGATCGCCAGCATGGTCCAGCGCGCATGATAGGGCGCCTTCATCGCAATGCCGATGCCCCACAGGGTGGCCGCCATCGCCCCCACCATAATCATAAGCCGGTGGACCCAAATCCGCCGGGGCCACGCACCGTGCTGTTCAGGAACGCGACCTCCTTGAACGTGGCCTGCACCACGGGCGCTGCGACCATCTGGGCGATACGCATGCCATGGGTCACGGTGAAATATTCCGCGCCAAGATTGACCATGATCACCCCCACCGGCCCGCGATAATCACTGTCAATCGTGCCCGGCGTGTTGAGCAGCGTGATCCCGTGTTTCAGCGCCAGACCAGACCGCGGTCTGATCTGCACCTCGAACCCGTCAGGGATCGCCATGCGCAATCCTGTCGGGATCAGTTGCCGGGCACCAGGGGGCAGTTCCACCGACCGCTGATCCGGCAGGTTCGCACGAATATCGGCACCCGCAGCACCGGCGGTTTCATATGACGGCAACCCGAGCGACATATCGGCGCCCGCATCCCACTGAAACTGGATTTCGGGCGTCACGCAATCGCCTCAGCAATCCGTTCGGCCAGCGCAACCGCGACCGCATCCTTGCTCATCCACGGCCAGTCTTCGGCACCTGCATCCGTGATCAGCGTCACCGCATTTTCGGACCCGCCCATGATCCCCGTCGCAGGCGACACATCATTGGCGACGATCCAGTCACACCCCTTGCGGGCACGCTTCGCCGTGGCATGGGCAACCACATCATCCGTTTCAGCGGCAAATCCGACGACCAGTTTCGGGCGACCGCTCGTCATCTGCGAAACCGTCGCCAGAATGTCCGGGTTTTCCGCAAATTCCAGCTTTGGCAGCCCGCTGCCATCCTTTTTGATCTTGCTTGCACCAGCATTGGCCACATGCCAATCAGCGACGGCGGCAGCAAAAACGGCGGCGTCAGCAGAAGGGGCACCTTCGACCGCCTCCAACATTTCCTGCGCGGTCTGGACGCGGATCACATGCACACCCTGTGGCGGCGGCACATCCGCCGGGCCGGTCACAAACGTCACTTGCGCACCCAATCCCGAAAGCGCGCGGGCAATCGCCGTGCCCTGCGCGCCCGACGACCGGTTCGCGATGTAACGGACGGGATCAATCGGTTCATGCGTCGGGCCAGAGGTGACCAGCACATGCTTGCCCTTCAACGGCCCATCCGACAAGGCCGCATCAATTGCATCAATGATTTCTGGCACTTCCGCCATCCGGCCCGGGCCAAATTCACCGCAAGCCATGTCACCTTCGGTCGGGCCGACAACCAGCACACCGTCACTTTGCAACGTGGCGAGGTTCCGCTGTGTCGCGGCATGTTCCCACATCCGCACATTCATCGCGGGCGCAATCAGCACCCGTTTGTCGGTCGCCATCAAGAGGGTCGAGGCAAGGTCATCCGCATGCCCCCCAGCCATCTTGGCCATCAGATCCGCCGTCGCCGGAACAACGACCACCAGATCAGCCGCGCGGGACAGCTCGATATGGCCCATCTCGGCCTCATCAGTCAGATCGAACAGATCCTGATACACCTTCGCGGCCGACAGCGCCGACAGGCTCAGCGGGGTGACGAACTCTGTCCCCGCACGGGTCAGCACCGGGGTGACGCGGCAGCCGCGCTCGCGCAATCTGCGGACCAGATCCAGCGCCTTGAACGCCGCGATCCCGCCCCCCACAATCAATAGGATATGTCTGTCAGCCAGCATTTGGCGTCTCCGGTATCTTGCGATCCGACACTAGGTCAGAAGATACCGGAAACACAATGTCAGGCGTCACGCAAAAAAAGCGTGGACCTCATGGCTCTGCGCCTCAAGGCTCTTGCGCATCTTGCCAAAGGCAGCGGCCTCCAACTGGCGCACCCGCTCCTTGGACAGGCCAAGCTCGGTTCCAAGGCTTTCCAGCGTCCTTGGGTCATCGCGCAGTTTGCGTTCGCGCACGATGAACTGCTCGCGGTCGTTCAATGCGGTCAGGGCCGTCACAAGCCACTGGCGCAATGTTGCATTGTCATGGCTGTTGGCAACTGTTTCGGCCGCCTGCGGACCATTGTCCTCAAGCGCGTCAATCCATTCGCGACCTTCATCCTCGGTCGATTGCGTCGCATTCAGCGAAAAATCAGAGCCTGACAAACGGCCTTCCATCATCTCCACATCGTGCAACGGCACACCAACCTCGGTCGCGATCAACTCGCGCATTTCTTGGCGGTCCAACTCGCGACCTTCGGCTGCGGCCTCACGCTCCAGCCGGGCCTGCACGCGGCGCATGTTGAAAAACAGCGATTTCTGCGATGATGTCGAACCGGTCCGCACCATCGACCAGTTACGCATCACGTAATCCTGGATCGATGCCTTGATCCACCAGACCGCATATGTCGAAAACCGCACGCCACGATCCGGGTCAAACTTGTCAGCGGCCTTCATCAGGCCGACCGACGCTTCTTGGATCAGATCGTTCATCGGGGCACCATAGCGCTTGAACTTGGAGGCCATGGAAATCGCCAGCCGCATATAGGCGGTAATCAAACGATGCAGGGCCTGTTCGTCGCGCTGATCACGCCACGCATAGGCTAGCGCCAGCTCGGTTTCGGCATCCAGCAACTCTGCTTTCATCGCGGTACGCGACAGTGTTTGATCAGAAAAACCCATAGCGGCCATGTTATTTCTCCCAGATTGCGTGCGATGCATTAACTTTGTTGGTCAATTTAGTTACGCAAAGACTAACGATCTGGATCAAACAAAGTTGCGTCATGGCACTGGAAAAACTCACATTTGTACTAGGCGGCGCGGCATCCGGCAAATCAGCCTTCGCCGAAAGCCTTGTTTTACAGGGCGGATTGGACCCGGTCTACATCGCCACAGCACAGGTCTTTGACGATGAAATGGCAACCAAAGTTGCGCGCCATCGCGACATGCGCGGCAATAACTGGACCACAATCGAAGAACCCATCGCCGTCGCCAGCACTCTCAAACAGATCGGCCCCGACCATGCCGTTCTGATCGATTGTGCCACGCTCTGGCTCACCAATATCATGCTCGCCAAACACGATATCGCCGCCGAATGTTCCGCATTGATCACCGCGCTGCGCACCTGTCGCTGCCCTGTGGTGATCGTCTCGAACGAGGTCGGACAGGGGATCGTTCCCGAAAATGCGCTGTCACGCAATTTCCGCAACGCCCAGGGCACGCTCAATCAGGCCATCGCGGCAGAGGCTGAGGTCGTCGTCGCGGTCATGGCCGGGCTTCCACTCATGCTCAAGGGCAGCCTGCCATGACCCGGCTCTGGCTGGTCCGGCACGGGCCAACCCATGCCAAATCCATGGTCGGATGGTCCGATCTGTCCGCCGATCTGTCCGACACCGCCGCGATCGCACGGCTGCGGGATTACCTGCCAGACGCCCCCGTCGTGTCATCGGATCTGTCACGCGCCACCGCCACGGCTGATGCCCTGACACCGCAGCACCGGCTGCGCCACAACCCCGCCTTCCGCGAAATCCATTTCGGCGCGTGGGAACTGCGCAAATTCTCCGAGGTCGAGGCCGAAGACCCCGACACCATCCGCGCCTTCTGGGAACAACCGGGGCACATCGCCCCACCCGGCGGTGAAAGCTGGAACATGGTCCGGGCCCGGGTCGATGACGCCATCGACAGCTACCTGACCCACGACAACCTGATCGTCGTGGCCCATTTCGGCGCCATCCTGACACAGGTGCAGCGGGCGTTAGGGATCGGGGCTTATGCCGCCTTCAGCCACAAGATCGACAACCTGTCCGTCACCGATCTTTGCTACGATCAGGGGCAATGGCAGGTCGGCCGGATCAATCACTGCCCGTGATAGCCAAATTCAATTTTCATCGTTAGGCGCGCGATCCGCATCCGGCTATGCATGCGCCATGACATATGAACTCTATATCGGTGATCGCACCTTCAGCAGTTGGTCCTTGCGGGGCTGGCTAATGCTGGAAAAATTCGGCCTGCCCTACAACACACATCTGGTCGGGCTCTACGCCGGAACCTACCGGGACGAACTCGCCCATCTGGCCCCTGCCCGAACCGTACCGACGATGCAAACGGCAGAGGGCCATGTGCTCACCGACAGCCTCGCCATGGCCGAAACGCTGGTGGAAAATCACCCCGATATCGACCTTTATCCGCGCGACCCGGCAGCCCGGGCGCTGGCCCGGTCGATCACGGCAGAAATGCACAGCGGCTTCATGGCATTGCGAGAGGCGTGCCCGAACATGATCACCCATGTCTGGAAAGGGTTCAAACCGTCCGACGCCGTGCAGGCTGATCTCGACCGGATCGAGGAACTCTGGGCGCTGGCGCGCAAACGACACGGGTCCGGTGGGCCATGGCTCTTTGGGCAATACAGTCTCGCCGATGTGTTCTATGCCCCCGTCACCTTGCGTATGACCGCCTACGGACTGCCGATCAGCGACGCGGCGCAACGCTATGTCAACGCCCACCTGTCAGACCCCGCATTTCTAACCTGGCGCGAGGCGTCCAAATCCGAAATCTACGACCCATGGCCTTATCCAATGCCGCTTGACCGCCTGCCCTGGCCAGACGTTAACCATTCCTAAACCACGCCCCACTACCCGTTAACCATATCGGGGAGATGGCGATGGTCGCAAAGGCCTATACAGTAGCATTTGAAGGGATCGAGGCACGGCTGGTCGAGGTGCAATGCGCCGTCAGCCCGGGCGTCCCGGCCTTCTCTGTGGTCGGCCTGCCGGACAAGGCCGTGTCAGAGGCCAAGGAACGGGTGCGCGCCGCACTGACCGCCATGGCCATTGCCCTGCCGTCGAAGCGGATCACGATCAACCTGTCGCCCGCCGACCTGCCAAAAGAGGGATCGCATTTCGACCTACCCATTGCGCTGGCACTGCTAGCCGCGCTCGAAATCATTCCGCCGGAAGACGCCGAACAAACGGTCGCCTTGGGCGAACTCTCACTTGATGGCGCGCTGGTCGCGGTCGTCGGCGCCTTGCCCGCCGCCATGGCCGCCGCGAACGATGACCGCACGCTGCTCTGCCCGCAAGCCTGCGGCGCAGAGGCCGCGTGGGTTGGGGCCGCCAACGTCATCGCCCCCCGAACACTGGCCGATGTGGTGCGGCACTACACCGGCCAATCGGTACTCAACCCCTCCGAACCGGGTGAGGTGCATAACCGCGCAGAAAACAAGGACCTGTCCGAAGTCAAAGGTCAGGAACGGGCCAAACGCGCGCTCGAAATCGCCGCCGCCGGGCGGCACCATCTATTCCTGGTCGGCTCACCCGGGTCCGGCAAATCCATGCTGGCCGCCCGCATCCCCGGCATTCTGCCACCCCTGACTCCGGCCGAGGCGCTGGAAACCTCCATGATTCACTCGCTTTGCGGTCTGCTGGACGAAGGCGGGATCAACCGCGAACGGCCCTTTTGCGAACCGCATCACACTGCCTCCATGCCGGCGATTGTCGGCGGCGGACGCACCGCCAAACCCGGCCAGATCAGCCTTGCGCATAATGGCGTTCTCTTCATGGATGAATTCCCGGAATTTGCGCGCACCGTTCTGGAAACCCTGCGCCAACCCATCGAAACCGGTGAGGTCGTGGTCGCCCGCGCCAACGCGCATGTCCGTTACCCTTGCCGTTTCATGCTAGTCGCCGCCGCAAACCCCTGCAAATGCGGGTATCTGGCCGATCCGGGCCGGGCCTGTACCCGCGCCCCGGTCTGCGGCGAGGATTATCTGGGCCGTATATCCGGCCCGCTGATGGACCGGTTTGATCTGCGGGTCGAGGTCCCGCCAGTGGCCTTCACCGATCTTGACCTGCCTGAAGATGGGGAAAGCTCCGCCACTGTGGCAGCACGGGTTGCCAAAGCGCGCCAGACCCAGACCAAACGCTATGACGCGCGCGACGATATCCGCGTCAACGCCGATGCCGAAGGTCACATTCTTGAGGAAGTCGCAACACCCGACACGGAAGGGCGCGAACTGCTCATCAAGGTCGCCGAACGGTTCGGGCTGTCCGCCCGCGGCTATCACCGGGTTCTGCGGGTGGCACGCACCATCGCTGATCTGGACGGCTCCGACACCGTACGCAAACCCCACGTGGCTGAGGCGGTGAGCTACCGGCTCGCCATGACGAAAGAGGTCTGAACAAAATCCGCAATCTCGCGCAACGCCGCTCCTGCCTCTGGAATATAGCCATCGAACATTTGCCAGACATGCGGGACGTCGTCCCAGACACGCAGCAGCGCGGCATCACCCAAAACATCCGCCATGCGCCTTGCATCATCCAGCAGCGCCTCGCCCCCGCCCACCTGGATCAACACCGGCGGCGGCGTATCGAACCGTGCAAACAACGGCGATGCACGGGGATCGTCCGCGGCAGCGCCCTGCAGATACCGCGCCACCAGTTCCGGCATCCGGCCGACCGGCAGCAACACCTCTTCGCGCGACCGCAAGCTGTCGCCGCAAAGCGTCATATCCGTCCACGGCGACATCGCAAAACACGCCGCAGGACGGGTGCCACGTGCGCAAAGCCGCACCAGCAGCGCCAGCATCAGACCGCCCCCGGCACTGTCACCGCCAAGGACAATGTCGGACGGAAGATACCCCTTGGCCAACAGCGCATCCCAAGCGCCTACCGCATCATCAAACGCCGCCGGAAACGGGGTGTCCTGCAACAACCGGTAATCCGGGGCGCAAACCCGCAACCCGGTCAGTTTCGCAATCCGGCCCAGCAAACCCCGATACGCAACCCCACTGCCCACAATGAACGCGCCACCATGCAGGTACAGGATCACGCGCCGGGGATCAGTCCTTCCGACACTGATCCAATGCAGGCGCAAATCGCCCGCCCGCTCGGTCAGATGGCAGATAAACGGTGGTGCCCGAAACAGGCGCGGACCGATCCGGTCAAACGCGCGAGCCTGCCGTTCCGGCGACCGCGCGCGACCCAGAACAGGCCGGACAGCGTAGCGCAGCCAGGCATTCAGGATACGTAAACGCATATCAGCCAGCGCGACGCGCCTCGATCGCGATCCAGATCTTTTCGGCGATATTCACCCCGTCGAACCGCTCAAGTTCCTGAATACCAGTGGGCGAGGTCACGTTGATCTCGGTCAGCCAGTCACCGATCACGTCGATGCCGACGAAAATCTGACCTTTCTCCCGCAACAGCGGGCCGATCCGGGCACAAATCTCGCGGTCGCGGTCGGTCAGTTGAACCTTCTCAGGCCGCCCCCCCACATGCATGTTCGACCGTGTTTCGCCAGCAGCCGGCACACGATTGATCGCCCCCACAGGCTCGCCATCGACCAGGATAATCCGCTTGTCCCCTTTGGAAACGGCAGGCAGAAATTGCTGCATAATCAACGGCTCGCGGTTGATACCCGTGAACAGCTCATGCAGCGATGCGAGGTTGCTGTCTGCATGGGCCAGCTTAAACACACCGGCACCACCGTTTCCATAAAGCGGCTTCAGGATTACATCGCCATGCGCCTCGCGAAACGCCCGCAATGTGGCAAGGTCGCGGGCAATCATCGTCGGCGGCGTCAGATCAGGAAACTGCAGCACCAACAGCTTTTCAGGATAATTGCGGACCCAGAACGGATCATTCACAACCAATGTCTCAGGATGCACCATATCCAGAATATGTGTCGTGGTGATGTATCCCATATCAAAAGGCGGGTCCTGGCGAAGCCACACCACATCCATATCCGCCAGATCGACGACCTGCGCGTCACCCAAACGGAAATGGTCACCCTTGATACGCTGAACGGTTAGCGGCCAACCGCGTGCAACCACCTGGCCCCGATCATAAGCCAGCTTATCGGGTGTATAATAGAAAAGCTGATGACCTCGCGCTTGGGCCTCTTCCGCTATGCGAAACGTGCTGTCCGCATCGATATCGATCGGCCCAATCGGGTCCATCTGAAAAGCTATCTTCAGCGCCATGGCCGACCTCATGCATATCAAAGCTGAGGTGATACATGGCGCAGTCAGCCCGCTGGTGCAATGGCTGCGTCAGGCCTCCATGAACGCATTCTCGATCACTTTGACGGCGCCGTACCCATCCACCATCGCCAGATCAAAGCGCATATCGGTCAATTGACCACGCGGTTCGCCCGCCAGAAATTCAGCCGCCGCACCGCACAGCCGATCCATCTGACGACGGCCCAGACGGCTGGCCGCACGCGCAAATGTCTTGCTTTTCTTGACCTCAACAAACACGACCGTCTCGCCATCGCGCATGATCAGATCAATCTCACCACTTTGGCCCCGCCAACGCCTTGCCGCCAGACGATGCTGCCTGCGCCCATAGTCGCCCGCAACGATCTCTTCCGCAGCCAGGCCGGCTTGATAACCCGTTTGTCCTGTCATTCATATTCTCCCAGTTTGAGGGCCACCTGATAAACCTGTCTGCGTGGCAGCCCAAGCGCACCGGCCACGACCGTGGCTGCATCCTTGACCCGCATGGTTTTCATTGCATCCCTCAACGCCGTCTCTACATCCATTTCGGCCACATCCGTCGCACCTGCACGGCCCACAAGTACAACCAATTCGCCCTTCACCGACCTCTCGCCAAAGGCCGCTGTCAATTCGCCCAAAGTGCCCCGACTGATCTCTTCAAACCGTTTTGTCAGTTCCCGACAGACAACCGCCTGCCGTTCCTCTCCCAGAACATCACGCAAATTACCTAACATTTCACTAACGCGTTTCGGGCTTTCATAAAACACCAGCGTAAATGGGATATCGCGCATCGCCGCAATCTCGGTTTCGCGCTGCTGTCTTGCCGCGGGAAGGAACCCAACAAACGCAAACCTGTCAGTTGGCAAGCCTGATACAGTCAGCGCGGCCAGCACCGCCGACGCCCCCGGCGCGGTCGTCACGGGCAATCCTGCGGCAATCATTGCCCGGCCCAGCTCATAACCCGGATCGGCAACCAAAGGCGTACCCGCCTCGGACACGTAAGCGACCGACTTACCGCCCGCCACAGCCGCCACCAACCCGTTTATGGCCCCCTCGCTGCTATGATCATGAAAGGCCACAACCTTGCGCCTATTCAACGGAACGCCATGAATTTCCATCAGTTTTCGCGCCGTGCGGGTATCCTCTGCAGCGATTAGATCAGCCGAGGCCAGGATATCCAGCGCCCGCAAAGTGATATCCCGCGCCGACCCGATTGGGGTAGCTACAAAGTATAACCCGGCAGAGAGTGGCTTGCTGACATAATTCATCGCTGGACCCGCGTGCCCCCTGCTTTATGATGTGCCCCGAATAGCAGCGATGCCCGGGCACAGATCCGGCAACCGCGGCGCCATCCAAGGGGGATATCATTTATGTTTGCTCGTTTCAGCCAGGCCCGCAACCCGGCGGCGCGGTTTTTTGCCTTTATGTCACTGATGTGGCTTGCGGCCTGTGACCCCGTCCTGTCAACCACGGCCAATGTCGGCCCGCAAATCGATGCCGATGACCCCGTGCAGGTGGCCCTTCTGGTACCCGGTGGATCAGGCGCGGGCAGCGATGCATTCCTCGCACAAAACCTTGAAAACGCGGCCCGGCTGGCCATTGCCGATCTCGATGGGGCGGATATCCGGTTGCGGGTTTACAACACCGGTGCGAGCCCCGCACTTGCCGCCGATGTGGCCCGTGCCGCCGTCAATGACGGTGCACAAATCATTCTGGGACCGCTTTTCGCCGAAGCCGCCAATGCCGCAGGCGTGGCCGTGGCCGACCGTAATGTGAACGTGCTGGCATTTTCCAACAATCCGACGATTGCAGGCGGCAATGTCTTTATCCTTGGCAACACGTTCGACAATACCGCAAACCGGCTGGTGCAATATGCCAACCGGCAGGGGATCAGCCGCTATCTGGTTCTGCATGGGGATGATGTGGCCGGCAATCTGGGACGCGATGCCATCACAAACGCAGTGCAGCGCAATGGATCACAGGTCGTCGCCACAGATAGTTATCCCTTGTCACAGCAGGGCATCTTTACATCGACCCGGCGGATCGTGTCATCGGCCCGCAACGCCGATGCGATCTTTATGACCGCAGGCGTCAACGCCGACCTGCCCATTCTGGCGACCGCCCTACCAGAGGCCGGGATTGACACCACCAGCACCCGATTCATCGGACTGACCCGCTGGGATGCGGTACCGCAGGCCGCCGCGCTGCCCGGGCTGCAGGGCGGTCTGTTTGCCATGCCGGATCAATCCACCGCCGCGCTTTTCGCCAATCGCTACGCTGCTACCTATGGGGAAAACCCGCATCCGCTGGCGGGGCTCGCCTATGACGGGATTGCGGCAATCGGTGCGCTGGTGGCAGCTGGCAATGACCAGGCGCTGACCAAAGGCGCATTGACCAGCCCGCAGGGTTTCCGGGGCACAGCGGGCGTGTTCCGGCTCTTGCCCAACGGGCTCAACGAACGCGCGCTGGCAATTGCAACAATTCAAAACAATCAGGTGGTCGTCCTTGAACAAGCCCCCAGAAGCTTTGGCGGCGCAGGATTCTGATCCTGCCGACACGCTGACAATAGCTGCGCCGGACGGTTTGATCTGTCCGGCGCCTGTCATTTTCGATACACCCACCGTGTCAGCCGCCATCGCCGAGGCGGCAAGCAATGCCACGTCCGAGATGGACCTGCGCAGTGCTGTCGTATCGATCTTAGGCAAGGCGCGGCAAGATGGGCGGACAGCCATTGCCACGGCTTTCCAGGCACAGCCCTTTGCCGCGCGGCCCGCGACCCGCAGCTATAGCTGGCTGACCGATCAGATCGTCACGCAGGTGCTGCACATCGCCATGCGCCACCTTCACCCACTGCCCAACCCGACCGAAGGCGAAAAACTGTCGCTGATCGCCGTGGGCGGCTATGGCCGCGGCGAAATGGCAGGGTATTCTGACGTCGACCTGCTGTTCCTGACGCCCTATAAAATGACCCCATGGGCAGAAAGCGTCATCGAATCGATGCTGTACATCCTCTGGGACCTCAAGCTGAAGGTCGGCCATGCCAGCCGCACGATCAGCGAATGTATCAGACTGGCGCGCGACGACTATACCATCCGAACCTCACTAGTCGAATACCGCTATCTGGCAGGCGACGCCGCCTTGGCCGAGGAGCTGGGCAAGCGGCTTTGGAAAGATCTGTTCAAATCGACCACCGCCGAATTCATTGATGCCAAGCTTGAAGAACGGGCCGAACGTCACCGCAAGCAGGGCGGGCAGCGTTACGTGGTCGAACCCAATGTAAAAGAGGGCAAGGGTGGGCTACGCGATCTGCAATCACTATTCTGGATCAGCAAATACGTACACGGGGTCAAAGACGCCGCCGATCTGGTCGACCTCAAGGTTTTCACCCCGGAAGAATTCGAAACATTTGTTACAGCAGAGGATTTCCTCTGGGCCGTGCGTTGCCATCTGCACCTGATCGCCAACAGGGCGATGGATCAGCTCACCTTCGACATGCAGGTCGAGGTGGCGGCCGCCATGGGCTATACCGATCACGGGGGCAGACGGGCCGTCGAACATTTCATGCAGGCCTATTTCCGGCAGGCGACCAAGGTCGGCGAACTGACGCGGATCGTGCTGACAGCGCTCGAGGCGGATCACACTAAACCTGAACCCATGCTCGCCCGGTTGCTCAGCCGGCGCAAGAAGGCCAAACCGCCCTATGCTATCAAACAGAACCGGCTGACGGTCGCCGACGAAAAGGCCTTCTTCGCCGACAAGCTCAACATGCTGCGGATCTTCGAAGAGGCGCTGCGCACCGGCACCCTGCTACACCCGGATGCGATGCGACTGCTCTCGGCCAATCTCGACTTGATTGACGAAGACATGCGTCAGGACAAGACGGCGACACGCATCTTTCTTGACCTGATGCTCAAACACGGCAATCCCGAACGGGGGCTGCGGCGGATGAATGAACTGGGTGTGCTCGATGCGTTCATACCCGAATTCGCGCCCATCGTCGCCATGATGCAATTCAACATGTACCACCACTACACGGTGGACGAACACACGATCCAATGCATCAGCAACCTGGCCCAGATCGAACGCAAGGAACTTATCGAGGAACTGCCCGTCGCCTCGGGCATCCTGGAACGTGGGGTCAACCGCAAGGTGCTCTACGTGGCTCTGCTCCTTCATGATATCGGTAAAGGCCGGAACGAGGATCATTCGATCCTCGGCGCGCAGATCGCGCGCAAGGTGGCGCCCCGTCTTGGGTTGAACAAGAAAGACTGCGAAACAGTCGAATGGCTCATCCGCTATCATCTTCTGATGTCAGACGTCGCCCAGAAACGGGATATCTCTGAACCGCGGACGGTGCGTGGCTTTGCCAACGCGGTCAAATCGGTGGAGCGGCTTGATCTGCTGACAGTGCTGACAGTCTGCGACATCCGGGGCGTCGGACCCGGCACATGGAACAACTGGAAGGCCGTTCTGATCCGCAACCTTTACAAGGCGACCAAGAACGCCCTTCAAACCGGGATTGAGGATATCAACCGCGAAACCCGCGAAGTCGAAGCGAAACGCGCCCTGCGCGATGCGCTCGCCGATTGGGCACCCAAGGACATCAAGACTGAAATGGGGCGGCACTACGGACCCTATTTGCAAGGGATGCCACTGGCCGCTCAGGTCATTTTTGCCGATATGCTGCGTGACATCGCGGATGACCAGATCAAGGTTGATCTGATGCTCGACGAAGACCGTGATGCGACAAGGGCCTGTTTTGCCATGGTCGATCACCCCGGTCTCTTCAGCCGGATGACCGGTGCGCTGACCCTTGTGGGTGCCAATATCGTGGACGCGAGGACCTATACGACCAAGGATGGCTATGCCACAGCCGTGTTCTGGATACAGGACAATGACGGCAATCCTTACGAGGAAGCACGTCTGCCCCGCCTACGCGATGTGATCGTCAAAACGCTCAAGGGCGAGGTCGTGCCGCGCGACAAATTCAAGGACAAGGAAATCAAGAAACGCGAACGGGCGTTCAAGGTGCCCACCAACATCACTTTCGACAACGAAGGGTCCGACATCTACACCATCATTGAGGTCGATACACGTGACCGCCCCGGACTTCTGTTCGATTTGACACGAACTCTTGCACATAATCACGTCTATATTGCCTCTGCAGTCATCGCGACTTACGGGGAACAGGTGGTGGATACATTCTATGTCAAGGACATGGTCGGGCTGAAATACCATTCCGAACCCAAACGCAAAGCGCTGGAACAGAAACTGCGCGACGCGATCAGCCAGGTCGCTGAGCGGGCCGGCGCATGACGAGGCATCATAAGGGGGCAAATTTCTTGCAAGAAATTTGTCAAAAGTTCTCCAAAACTCTTGGGCGCGCCGTATGAAACCTATCCGCTTAATGGCAGGCTTTTTCACGGTCGGCATCTGGACGTTGCTCAGCCGTGTGCTTGGTTTTGTCCGCGACATCATGATCGCGGCATTCCTCGGGACCGGACCGGTGGCAGAGGCCTTTCTGATCGCCTTCTCGCTACCCAACCTCTTCCGCCGCTTCTTTGCCGAAGGGGCGTTCAACATGGCCTTCGTGCCGATGTTCTCTAAGAAACTCGAAGGCGATGATGACGCGCACCGCTTTGCCCAGGACGCCTTTGTCGGTCTGGCCGGTATCCTGACGGTGTTTACCGTGATCGGCGTCGTCCTGATGCCTGCCCTTGTGACCATGATGGCCAGCGGGTTCATCGGCACCGAGCGATTTGACCTTGCCGTTTATTATGGGCGCATCGCCTTTCCATACATTCTATTTATCTCTCTCTCAGCACTGCTGTCGGGGGTTCTCAACGCCACGGGACGATTTGCGGCGGCGGCGGCGGCACCGGTTCTACTCAATATCATCTTTGTCGGCGCCTTGCTGATCGGCGCTGTCTTCAGCGATAACAGCCAATCCGAAATCGGCAGCACTTTGGCCTATGCCGTCCCTTTTGCGGGCATCGCCCAAATGATGCTGGTCTGGGTGGCCGCCAAACGGGCGGGCTTTGCGCTGATGCCGGGCTGGCCCAAAATAACGCCCGAACTCAAACGGCTGGCTATCATCGCTGCACCCGCCGCGCTCGCCGGTGGGGTCGTGCAGATCAACCTGCTGGTCGGGCGACAGGTCGCCAGCTTCTTTGATGGGGCGGTGGCCTGGCTCAACTACGCTGACCGGCTGTACCAGCTTCCGCTTGGGGTCGTGGGCATCGCAATCGGCGTCGTGCTACTTCCCGATCTGTCCCGTCGCTTGCGCGCTGGGGACGATACAGGTGGCAAAGACGCCTTCAACCGGGCCTGCGAACTCAGCCTCGCTCTGACCATTCCAGCCGCCATCGCTCTTATGGTCATTCCCCTGCCCCTTGTCAGCGTCCTTTACGAACGCGGGGCGTTTACCAGCGACGACACCGCCAATACGGCCATAGCCGTTGCCATATACGGGCTCGGCCTGCCTGCCTTCGTGATGCAAAAGGCGCTGCAGCCGCTATTTTTCGCCCGCGAAGACACCAAACGGCCATTCTACTATGCCCTTGTCGCCATGGCGCTCAACGCTGCCCTGGCCATCGGCCTGTCACCCATCATCGGCTTCACCGCCGCCGCGATCGGAACAACCATCACTGGCTGGGCCACGGTTGCACTATTGTGGTGGGGGTCACGCAATATGGGCGATGCCGCACAGTTCGACGACCGGTTCAAACGGCGGCTCTGGCGGATCATCGTCGCCGCCATCGGCATGGGGGTTGTCCTTGCCATCAGCGCCACCATCATGAAACCGTTCTTTGGCACCGCGACCATCCGCTACGCCGCCCTCGCTTTGCTCGTCAGCATCGGGATCATCAGCTATTTCGGGATTGGTCACCTGATCGGTGCCTTCCGCATGGGCGAATTCCGGCGCGCGCTCAGACGTTAGAGCCAACCTCACCTAGCCAATAATGAATCATGTCAGCGCGACTACCGCATGCAATTGGCCATAATTGTAATATCGCTTCATTTATCGCGGGGAAACGCGGTACTCAGGACCTCTGACAGATACAATAGCTAATGAAAATCGCGCGATTTTGGGATCACCCGCACATTGCGTGGATGGCCATGGGTGCTGTTGGGCAGGGCCTTCTTGACCTCATCGGCGCGCGCAAGCGGGGGTTCCATCACGTCGTTTGACAGTCGTTCCAGCGCATCGCTGCGGTCCGCAAGATGTGTGGCAACGACGTGGATCACATCCTCGTCCCGCTGCACATACCCTCTTACATCAATGATACGAGCCCGCATGATCACCTTGCGAAATGCCTCCATCACCTTTGGCCAGACGACCAGATTTGCCACGCCGGTTTCATCCTCAAGTGTAATGAAGCAAACACCTTTTGCGCTGCCCGGCCGTTGCCGGATCAGCACGATCCCAGCCAGCTTCACCGACTGCCCGTTACGCATGTCATTCAGCGCAGCCGTCGTGCGATACCCCTGCTTGCCCATGCTTTTGCGCAGGAATGACATCGGATGCGCCTTCAGCGACAGGCGCGTGGTCTGATAGTCGGCCACCACATGTTCGCTGATCGGCATCTGTGGTAGATCAAAACGCACCTCCTCGCCTTCGTCCCTTTTGTCGATGAAAAGCGGCAGATCAGGCGCATCGCGCAGCGCCCGCGCATCCCACAGCGCCTGCCGCCGGTCCAGCATCATCGAGCGCACCGCATCCGCTGCCGCCAGTTTGCGCATGGTGCCCGCATCCAGCCTTGCACGTTTCTTCAGATCGGCAAGCTCGGTAAAGGGCTGCTGGCGCGCGCGCATCATCCGCTCGGCCATTTCCTCGCGCACGCCATCGACTTGCCGCAACCCGAGGCGGACCGCAAAAACACCGGGGCTGATCGGCTCTAACGTGTTGTCCCAATCGGAGTAGTTCACATCAGGAGCGCGCACGATCACCTTGTGTTCGCGAGCATCTCGTACGATCTGGGCCGGGGCATAGAACCCCATAGGCTGCGCGTTCAGCAGCGCCGCGCAGAATACATCCGGATAGTGGCATTTGATCCAGCTGGACACATAGACCAGATGCGCAAAGCTTGCCGCGTGGCTTTCCGGAAAGCCATAATCGCCGAACCCCTTGATCTGGTTGAAACAGCGATGCGCAAATTCCGGGTCGTAGCCGCGGCGGATCATGCGGCTGACCATCTTGTCTTCCAACTCACCGATAGTGCCTTTGGACCGGAACGTCGCCATGGCTTTGCGCAGCTGGTTCGCCTCGTCCGGGGAAAACTCTGCCGCGACCATGGCCAGCTTCATCGCCTGCTCCTGGAAGATCGGCACGCCCTTCGTCCGCGACAGCACCTTGCGCAATTCGTTCGGATCATGCGGCGGGGCGGGTGACGGGTAATCTTCTGGCTCTTTCCCGGCACGCCTACGCAGGTAGGGATGAACCATGTCGCCCTGGATCGGGCCGGGCCGGACAATGGCGACCTGAATGACCAGATCGTAGAACTCGCGCGGTTTCAGCCGGGGCAGCATGTTCATCTGCGCCCGGCTTTCGACCTGAAACACACCAAGGCTGTCGCCTTTGCAGAGCATGTCATAGGTGGCTTTATCGCCCTCTTCGATACTGGCGAGCGTCAGTTTTTTTCCGTAATGCGCATCGATCAGATCGAACGCCTTGCGGATACAGGTCAGCATCCCAAGTGCGAGCACATCGACCTTGAGGATGCGCAATTCGTCGATATCGTCTTTGTCCCATTCGATGAAGGTCCGGTCGGGCATCGCCCCGTTGCCTACGGGTACGGTTTCGATCAGCTTTTTCTCGGTCAGGATGAACCCGCCTACATGCTGGCCCAGATGACGGGGCATGCCGATCATCTGGTCCGCCAGCTTGATCGTGCGCGCCATCAGCGGGTCGTTCAGGTCAATTCCCGCCTCTGCCGCCTCGCGCGCGCCAACCTCGCGGCCCCATGACCCCCAGATCGTCTTGGCCAGCGCGCTGGTGATATCCTCCGACAGCCCCATGACCTTACCCACCTCGCGCACGGCCATGCGGGGGCGATAATGGATCACGGTGGCACACAGCGCCGCCCTGTCGCGCCCATATTTATCATAGATATGCTGGATCACCTCCTCGCGTCGTTCATGTTCAAAATCGACGTCGATATCGGGGGGTTCCTTGCGTTCCTCGCTGATGAAACGTTCGAAGAGCAGGTCGTTTTTATCTGGGTCCACGGCGGTGATCCCCAGTACATAACACACGGCAGAGTTGGCGGCTGATCCTCTGCCTTGGCACAGGATCGGGGGTTTGCAGTCGTAACGCGCGTAGTTCACAACCTGTTGGATTGTCAGGAAATATTGGGCAATTTCCAGCTTTTTGATCAGGGCCAGTTCCTTGCGCAACGTGTCTTTCAACGTCTCTGGCACACCGTTAGGATAGCGCCAGGCGGCCCCTTTCCATGTCAGTTCCTCCAGATATTCCTGTGGCGTCCGCCCCTCCGGCACGGTTTCGCGCGGATATTCATAGGCCAGTTCGCGCAGGTCGAAATCGCAGGCATCCGCCACGTCCCGCGTTGCCCGGATCGCATGCGGCCAGTTGCTGAAAAGCTGCACCATTTGCGCAGGCGATTTCAGGTAGCGTTCGGCATTAGCATCCAGCAAGAACCCTGCCTTTTGAATTGTCGTCTTGTGCAGGATGCAGGTCATCACATCCTGCAAAGGCCGCCTGTCAGGCACATGATAGCGCACGTCATTGGTGGCGAGGATCGACAGGCCATTGCCCCGTGCCAGTTGATCCAGCCGGTTGATCCGCGCCCGGTCGTCGCCGTGGTAAAGATAGCTGGCGGCAATGTATTTCAGTGTGGGCAACGCCCGTTTCAGCCGCCGGAACCCGGCGCTGAAATGGTTCAGATCTGCGCCGGGCATTGCGATCAGTTGGACATCGGCGCTGTGTCTGGCGAGGTCATCGAGCGTGATATCGCAGGCCCCCTTGGCCTGCCAGTCGCCGTTGGTGTCATGCATTTTTCCCTTGGACAGCAGCATGCAAAGCCGCCCATAGGCTGCCCGGTTGCGGGGGTAGGCCAGGAATTCTTCGCCCGTGACAAGTTGCAGCCGGCACCCAATGACCGGAGTAATTTGCGCCTTCAGCGCTTCCGCATGCAGCCGGACGACGCCTGCCATTGTGTTGAGGTCGGCGCAGCCCAGTTTGTCATAGCCCAAAGCGTTGGCCGTCGTGGCAAGGTCCACCGCGTCCGAGGCCCCGCGTAGAAAGGAAAAACATGTGCTGATGCCGAGTTCAACATAAGCAGCACGCGGGTTCTGGCAAAACCCGTCATCTTCAATCGTGCGCCGCGGGCGCTGGTTGTCCATTTCAGGCATGGCGGTTGCTTTCTGCTTTCGCCCGGCTTGCCCTGCCGGCGCCTGACCCTCCCCCCGGGAGGGCGCATTGCAACCTCAGCCTACAGAAATACCGCCGCGTTTGTTGCGACTTTGGTCGCCACATGCCCCCTCTCAGCGCCCACCCAGGGTCGGGCGCCGCCCTCTGTTGCACCAGAATACCCATTACGCAAAACACCCATGCACAAACCAGCGCGGGTCGCCGCCGCGCCCGTCTTCGTGCAAGCCCTCGCGGTAAAGCCAGATGCGTCGCCCCGCCTGATCCTCGACCTTGAAATAATCCCGCAGCCGGGTGCCCGGCCGGTCATGCCACCATTCGGGTGCGATCCGTTCAGGGCCGGCATAACGGGCCACCCGATGCGTCTGTCTGCGCCAGATGAATTGCGCGGGCGGGCCTTCAGGGACGGCATAAAGCACGCGCACTTCTTCGGGGTGGTCAAACAGGCGGATGGGCCGGTCCTTGGCCACAGGTGCAGGGACATCGGCCAGTTTGACCAAGGCGGCCACTTGCGTTTCGGCCCGTTCGGGCACGTGGCTTTCTCGCAAGATCGGCCGGGTCACGGTGCGCGCCCCGAATTTCGCGCTAAGCCTGTCCACCAACCGGGTCAGATGCAGATCATCGTCCGATCCGCCATCAAGGCGGTTCTGGACCACCTGCATATCCTCCACACCACCCGCCTCAAGCGTGATCAGATCAAAACCGAAACCGGGGTTGATCCGCTCGACCTTATCCCGGAACAGCCCATGCAGGTGGTTTGGATCCCGGGTCGTGGCAGAGGTCGCCACATCAACATGGCTGACATCCCCATCGGTGCGATAGACCATCAGGTGCAGGCGGCGGCAGCCCTGACCGGCCTGTTTGAGTGCCTCGCAAAGGTTTTCACACAACTCCGGCAGATAGGGTGTCGGGTCAAAGATCGGTTCGGCCAGCCGACTTTGCACCCGAAACCGCGCTTTGGCATCGACGCTGGCGACCGGTTCGGCCAGTTTGCCCAGCGCCTGATCAAGCCGCAAAAGCGGGTTGGACGTCAGCCCCGCCTTGACGAACCGCCGGGTCAGCGACAGGCGGGGTACATCCATCACCGCACCAATGGTTTTCAGCCCCAGGCGGCGCAGAAGTAGCACAGTGTCATCATCCAGCCGCAGCCCCGTGACGGGAAGTGCGCCCAGCTTGAACCCCATCTCATCCGGCCCGCAAATTGATCGCACCGGCCCGAACCGCGCCAGCGCCCAGGCCGCCCCCCATGTGGGAGCAATGGCCAACTGGGCGCTCAACCCCAGCAGGGAAAGCTGCGTTTCCATCTCCACCAGCATTACGGCCTCGCCACCCAGCAGATGGTCAGCCCCGGTGGTATCAAGGATCAGCCCGTTATCGCCATCGCGCACCGTCCATGGGCACCAGCGCCGTGCCCAGATCACCAGCCGGTCCAATGCGGCCCGGTCTCCTGCCGGATCGGCATATTCGACCTGCAGTTCAGGGCAGATTGCCCGCATATCGACCACCCGCGACCCCGGGTTGATCCCCGAAAGCCGTGCGGTCCGGTTGGCGGCGTGGATCACCGGGCCATGATGCCCCTCGCGCGCCAGAACGATAGGGATGTCATCCGGCGGCCCGTTGCCTTGCCGTTCCATGACCCACTGCCAGCGTTCCATCGCGAACTGCGGCAGACAGATCGAGACGATCCGCCGCCCGGTCATAGGTGGCCACCCATTGCCCCGGTTTGGAGCGGCGCGAGCGAAACAAATCGAGCGACCAGCGCGGCAGGCCTGGTGCTTGGGCATCGTGTGGATGGGGGGCGGAAGGCAGCGAGGCGATACGCCAGCGGTCGCGTGCCGCGCTCAGGTCGGGACTGGCCGCGCGCCGGATCAGCCAGCAGGGCACATCCGCTGCCTCGGACCGCATCGCCAGCCTTTTGGTGGCGGTAAAGTCGAGCACGGGCGGATCGCCCCATACCTCGCCAATCACGCCACCCAACGCCTTGCATCGCAATCCATCCTCCATCGCCCAGAGCACATCCGCAGCGCGGGACAGGCTGACCATGATCAAAGGCCTGTCCGTACCGATCCCCGCCAGATAAGGGCGCCCCGCCTCCTTGCGTGAAAGTCGGTCCTGCACCCACAGGATTGGCGCGGTCGTGCGGGGCAAGCGGGCCAGGACAAAGCCGACAGCTGCGGCATCGGTGGCAGTTTCGGGAAAGGCTTCGGACAGGGTATGTGTCAGCGGATCGGGCTGGCGAACCTGACCTGCAAGACGTTTCTGCACCCGAAGCGAACCCATACACGACACACCGAATCCCAACTAATGTTCTATGTTTGTTCTAATCCATCTGGTGGCTTTCGTCAAACCTTGCAGGGGTTGAAGTTGGACCCGACATTCTACCTCTGGTTCATTAACCTTTTGGAAAGGTTCGTTAACGTAAGGTAAGCGGCAGACTCAAAAGCAGTTGGATTGAAGATGAGTGCCGCCACGTATCTTGGCCAGTTATCAGATTACCTGACGACCAGGATGTTATCTCAACACCGGGCGGACGCATCTGCCGATCTGGTGCGCGATCGTCAGGGCGTCGTGCGCAAGGCGCAAATCTCGGCCATCATGGCCACGTCCCAGCCCATGATGATCGCCAACATCCTGAACATCGCAGCGCTCATCGCGCTTGAACATCATGTTGGCAGTCTTTCGGGCTGGACGCTCGCCTGGTCGGCCATCGTTGTTGCCTTTGCCATTTACGGGCTGCGCAGCGCCCATCGTTTCAAAAAAGCACCCCGGCGCCCCACGGCCAGTCCGCGCGCACCGGGCAAGATCGTGATTTCGTCCGCACTGCTTGCGTTGGTCTGGTGTTACCCGTTGATAGTGCTGCTGCCCCATGGGGAATTGCTGGAGGTTGCGTTTCTCAGCGCGCTGGTTGCGGGTATGATCGCAGGTGGCGCATTAGCGCTTTATCCGGTGCCGCTGGCAGGGCTGCTTTATACATCGACACTGTCATGCGTTGCCTTTGTGATGATCATCTTCAATGGCATCCTGCCGATCCTGCCCTTCGGCATCGTGATCGCTGCGTTCTGCTTTATCGTCTATTTTTCGGTCCGGCGTCATACCAGCATGTTTCTGTCCGAACTACTGGGCAAGATGGAAGCCGAACGTCAGCGCGATGTGGTAGCCTTGCTGCTGGACACGTTTCAAGGGGAAGGCGGCCAGTATATATGGCGTGCCGATAAGGACCTGACCCTGAGGACCGATCCTGAGCCACTGTGCCAGATGCTCGGCCTGCCTGCCCCCAAGATGGCCGAGCCCAACCTGTTGACGATCCTGGATCAGGCGAAAGCGACAGATCACAATCCCGATTTCAGCATGCAAGTGTCGCATCTGCAGTCCCCCGACAACACCTTGTCCGGCAATTTCGAAACCACTCTGAAGATCCATCATGACCGTGTGATCCGGCTGGCAAGCCGCCCCGACCCCGGAGAAAGCGGGCCCACAGCCGGCTATCACGGCTATATCAAGGATGTGACCGCCGAAACCCAGGCCAAGGCCAAGATCTATCAGCTTGCCACTCGCGATACGATGACCGGCCTTCTGAACTATTCGACCTTCAACGAGCGGGCGCGCAACGCACTCACCGATCCGGCCAACACTGATCAGAAGGCTCTTTTTGTCTTTATTGATGCCGATAATCTGAAGCCGGTGAATGACAATTTCGGCCATGCAGCAGGTGATGTCCTGATCCGAACCCTGGCCTCCAGGTTTGAAGCACAGTTCCACCTGCCCAGCCTGATCGGACGAAAAGGCGGCGATGAATTTGTGGCGCTGGCCTTTGTCCCGTCAGATACGGATGAGACCGCCTGGGCGCGCGATCTGGTCGCCCGCATTAATGGACGTTTTCACTTTGGCGAGGCGGAAATCCCCCTATCCTGCTGTATCGGGATCAGCGTTGCTGATGATGTTAGCGCATCGCTGCGCGCGCTTGAGGTTGAGGCTGACCGCGCCCTTTATCGGGCAAAATCCCGCGGCAAGGGTGAGGTCAGCGTCTACGACGCCGCGATCGGTATCGAAATTCATCGGGACCGTCTGCTCGCCAATGACATTCAAGATGCAATGCAGAAAAGGCATCTGACGCTGGAGTTTCAGGCCATCGTTGATCTGAAAACCGACGCCATCGTCGGGGCAGAGGCCTTGGCGCGCTGGGATCATCCGATCCTCGGCGCGATCAACCCTGAAAAAGTTGTCGCCGTGGCTCAGGCCGAAGGGTCGGGGCCAGCCTTTCTTGACTATATTCTGCAGGTCGCCGCTACAAACGCCAAGGCCTGGCCCGGCGCCCGATTTTTGTCGGTCAATATGAACTCTGCCGATCTGCAGCAGACTAATCTGGCCAGCCGCGTCGCCGATATCCTGCGCAAAACCGGCTTTGCCCCGCAGCGGCTTTGGCTCGAAGTGACCGAGACCGGATTGCTGCTGGACAGCGACGCCGTGCAGGCGAACCTGCGCGACCTGCGCGCGCAAGGGATCCGGATTGCCATTGACGATTTCGGCACCGGATATTCCTCACTTGGCTATCTGGGCCGGTATCCGACCGATATCCTGAAGATCGACAAATCCTTGATCGAGGATCTGGACACTGACGAAAGCAGTCAGATCATCGTCAAGGCCATGCGCGAGCTTGCCCAGACGAATGGATTCCAATTGGTCGCAGAGGGGGTTGAGACCCAGAACATCACGCGGGAACTGAATGCGGCCGGGATTGAGATGGGTCAGGGTTTTGCATTTTATCGGCCCATGACACCAGCGCGTTTCAGCCGTCTGTTGCACCGTCGCCATGCAGAGGCAGACGCCGATCAGCTTTTGCGCACCACCCTGCAATCGACAGGTTAACCGTCACTGTCACCATATTTGAACCGTGATGCCGGCTCGGCAGTTGCAGGCCAGGCCTGAAAGGCGCAAGCTAAGCGCGAATGAAGCAAAGGTGGGAGCATTCATGAAGGTAAACGGGACGCATTACCGTTCGCTCTGGTGGGACGATGCCAAAGGCGCGCTTCAGATCATTGACCAGCGCTGGTTGCCACATGACTTCCGCGTTCAATCCGTCGAAACGCTTGAGGATTTCGCCGCCGCAATCGTGGAAATGCGGGTACGTGGCGCGCCACTGATCGGCGCAACCGCCGCCTATGGCATGGCTCTGGCGATGAAGCTGGACCCAAGCGACGCCCATATGAACAAGGTCTGGGAGTATCTCAACGCCACCCGCCCGACTGCCATCAATCTGCGATGGGCGCTGAACCGGTGCCAAGCAGCGCTGCTGCCATTGGCGGAAGCGGATCGAGCAGCGGCGGCGCTGAGACTGGCGCATGAGATCGCGGATGAAGATGTCGAAATCAACCGCAATATCGGTCTGAACGGGCTGGAATTGATCCGTGACATCGCCGCGAAAAAACCCGCGGGCGAACCCGTGCGCCTACTGACCCATTGCAACGCAGGCTGGATCGCTACGGTTGATTGGGGCACCGCGACCAGCCCCATGTATCACGCCCATGATGAGGGCATTCCGCTGCACATCTGGGTCGATGAAACCCGCCCGCGCAATCAGGGTGCGTTGACGTCGTGGGAACTGGGCAGCCACGGGATCCCCCACACCTATATCACCGATAATGCCGGTGGGCATCTGATGCAAAACGGGCAGGTCGACATGGTCATCACTGGCACCGACCGGACAACACGGCGGGGCGACGTGTGCAACAAGATCGGCACCTATCTAAAAGCTTTGGCCGCAAAGGATAATGGTGTGCCGTTCTATGTCGCCCTGCCCTCACCCACGATCGATTGGACAGTCGATGATGGCGTCGCCGATATCCCGATTGAAGAACGCAACGCCCGTGAAACGACTCACATTCAGGGGCTCGCTCCTGATGGTCAGATCGGTGAGGTGCAGGTCACGCCGATGGGGACCCCAGGCGGCAACCCCGCCTTTGATGTGACCCCAAATCGGCTTGTCACCGGCCTGATCACCGAACGGGGGGTTTGTCCTGCCACAGCCGAAGGGCTGGCCGGTCTTTTCCCTGAAATGGCGCAGGCGGCGGAATGACCACCTGCCTGCCCGACACGACAGAGACCCGACAGGCGATCATAGATACCTGCCTGCGGATGGAGGCATCTGGAATTAATCAGGGAACCGCTGGCAATGTGTCGGCCCGAGTGGCGGATGGCCTGCTGATCACCCCCTCGGCGGTGCCCTATGTCGAAATGACCCCGGATATGATCTGCAAGCTGCCCTTGCACGGTGACCCGGACCCGGCGGACCGCAAGCCATCAACCGAATGGCGGTTTCACCAATCCATCATGCAGGCCCGCCCTGATGTCGGTGCCGTGGTGCACGCGCATCCCGCCCATGCCGCGGCGATTGCGACCCAGCGTCGGGGCATTCCCCCGGTGCACTACATGATTGCAGCATTCGGCGGCAGTGATGTGCCGATCACAGGCTATGCATTGTTCGGCAGCCCGGAGCTGGCGGCGATGGTCGCGGACGCGCTGAAAGATCGTGACGGCTGCCTGATGGCCAATCACGGTGCCACGACGGTTGGCCCTACGCTGGACCGCGCGCTGTGGCGCATGGAAGAGCTGGAAAATCTGGCCCGCGTCTACATTCTTGCACTGTCCAGCGGCACACCGGTGTTGTTGTCGCAGGCCGATATCGATGATGCCCTTGGTTCATTTGCCAGCTACAAGCCGCAATAGTCGCGATCAGTCGTGTGATTGGTCGCCCGGTCTGATCGTCTTGATATCCTCGGTCGCGGCCCAGCTTTGCACGTCTTCGCGCCGCAGGGCGGTGGCCATCAGATCGGGGAACTGATCGGGGGTGCAGGCAAAAACCGGGATGCCCAGGCTGGCGACCTTGCCGGCCATATCTTTATCGTAATAGGGCTGGCCGGTATCGGTGAGTGCAAGCAGCACGATCACGTTGACCCCGGATGCCTTGAGCGCCATCAACCGCGCGATCAGCGCCTTGGCATCGCCCCCTTCCATCAGGTCGGTGATCAATATCAGGTGCGATTTGGTCGGTCGTTCGATCCGTTCTTCGCAATAGGCCACCGCCCGGTTGATATCGGTGCCGCCGCCCAGTTGGACCCCGAACAGGACCTGCACCGGGTCTTCCAATTCTTCGGTCAGGTCGATGATGGCAGTGTCGAAGCAGACCAGTTTGGTCTGGACCGACGGGATCGACGCCATGACCGCCGCGAAGATCGAGGAATAAACGACCGATGTCGCCATCGACCCGGACTGGTCCACGCAAAGTGTCACCTCGTCCAGATCTGTGATCCGGCGTTGCTGGCGCAAGAAGCCAATCAGCTTTTCCGGCACGATGGTTTGATATTCCGCCTGATAGTGCCGCAGATTGGCCTGAATGGTGCGCGGCCAGTGGATATCGTTGAACCGGGGCCGGTTGGTGCGGACAGAGCGGTTGATGGCACCGCGGATCGCCTCTGCTGTCTTTTTCTCAAGCCGCTCCATCAGTTCATCCACGACCTTCTGGATCACGATCCTAGCGGTTTCGATTGTTTTGGCGGGCATGGCGGAGCGGAGCGAGACGAGGTCGGCGACCAGATGCACGTCAGCCTCGAGCGCTTCGAGGAATTCGGGCTGCAGCAGCATCTGTTTGAGGCCAAGCCGGTCGAACGCGTCTTTCTGGATGACCTGCACCACGGTGCCGGGAAAGTATTCGCGGATATCGCCCAGCCAGCGCGAAACCTTGGGCGCGGATTTGCCAAGCCCCGCACCCTTGCCGCCGCTGTCCTGATAGAGCGCATCAAGCGCCGCGCTGATCGCCATGTCGCGGTCGGACAGCGCCCCGGCATCTTCTGTTTCGCCCAGCGCCATGCGCCAGCGGCGTTCGTGTTCATCGGTCATGTGCCGCACCCGAAAATGCGTGTCAGCGTTGCCATCTGGGCCGCCCATATCTGGTCGGCATCGGGGGCGAAATCGGCACTGGTGCCACCGCTGACCTTGCCCAGCAGATGTTCGAGCAACACCTTGCGTTCATTGGCGTCAAGCGTGGAAAACACCCGCCGGAACAGGGGCAGGTTTTCGGTGAATGCCTCATCGTCGAGTGACATCACCCAGGCATCCACCGCCCCCCGCAGGTCGGCATCGTGGACGAGTTTGAGGCCCGCCCCTGTAAAGAACCCTTCGAAAAAGGCGGCGGCCTCGCTGGCTGGTTTGGCGCGTGACAGGCGCAGGGACATGATGGTTGCGATCTGGTCGGCGTTCAATCGCCCTGCCTCGTAGGCGAGCCGTGCTGTCAGGCCGCCGACGAGAGGCACGGTATGGTCGGAGGTACCTGTGTCGTGCAGGGCGGACAGCCACAGGTCAAGGACGGCATCCGACCGTTCGGCCAGCGCGATGGACCGGTCGGCTGCGGCGATCAGGCTGAGCAGGCGTTCCGCCTCTTCCGCGTCCAGACCGCGCGCGGCGCGTGGCAGGGCCAGTGCCGCCTGCACGATCAGCCGGTCCAGCAAAGCCTTCATCCTATCAAGCGCCATGTCGCGGGCGGTGCCATAGCGCAACGTGTCGACGATGGGTTGCAGCGCGGTCAGCATCAGTGCGCAGTCATCCGTTTCGGCGGCCAGCGCATCAAGCCGGTCGATGCCGATGCTGGCGACCTCTGGTAATTGCGCCACCAGCGCGTCGCGCACTCGTTCGGCCACATCGGCCAGCCGCGCCTCGCCCTGCATCGCCTCGGTCAGGCGCCCGGCGGCGGCGGCGGCGATGGTGGGGCCGTAGACCAGATGTTCGACAAGGCGCACGGCGAATTCCGCGTCCCATTGCAGCATCCATTTTTCGCGGAACGTGCCGCGGCTGCGGCCCGGATCAATCAGCTTGCCCCATGGTACGTCAAGTGCAGTCAGCCGGTGCAGAAGGGTAGACCGAGCCAGCCCGCTGTCGGTACGCAGGTCAAGCGAAAGTTCCCGTTCCAGCGCCTCTGGCTTGAGCCGGAGTTTCTTTTGCTGTTGCTGCAGGTCTTCCAGCAGCGGGGCCAGTGGCAGGTTGCCGGGGATCTGTCCGACCTGCGCGCCCAGAAGCAGGCGCGTTTCGATGATCCGCCATTGCAGCGGTTCGCCCATCATCAGGGTGGAAATCGCCGCATCGCGCATTTCCTCAAACCCCGGCGCGGGCCGGTCGCGCACGGCCGCCAGATTGCGCGTGAGCCGGACCGTTTCGATCAGGCTGGCGGTGGAGGCGTCAAACCCTTCATCCCGCAGGACCTGCGCCATGCGCGCGACCCAGAGCGCGTCAGCCTTTGGCCCGGTGCCGTTTTCCCAGATGTGATCGTACCAAAGCGGGGCCGCCACCCCTGCCCCGTAACCGGTCGCGCGGGCCAGCCGGGGTGATGTCCAGGGCGCCCATGTCGCCTGCACCTTGACCTTGGGCAGGTGGCGCAACAGGGCGTTGTCGTCTGACGCTTTGAGCTTTTGGCGCAGGGCGGGCACGTGCCAGGCACCGCAGATTACGGCGACCGGGCCGTCCGCACCTTTGGCCGCCTTGCCGATGGCGCGCCGCATATGCGCCTCGCGCATAGCCTCGCGGGTGTCGGGATCGTGGCCCTCGCGCAGGGTGCCCATGGCGTCGCCGATGGCGTCAAAGAGCGTGCCGGGCTCCGGGTTTTCTTCGATCACGTCGGACCACCAGCTTTCGCCGTCTTCGTACCCGGCAGCCCCCGCCAGCGCGCCGATGGGGTCGCGGGCCACGGGGTTTTCGGGCGATAGCCGGTCTTCGGCCTCCTCTGACAGGGTGGCGGATGCGGGCAGGTCAATGAAAGCGACCGGGATGTTGCGGGCCAGCGCCCAGCGCATGGCCTGATATTCCGGGGAAAACCGGGCGAAAGGCCAGAATATCGCGCGTTCCGGCGCATCCTTGGCGTAGGCGAGCAACGCCACGGGCGGCACCATGGCGGCGTCGGCCACATGGGCGATCTGGTCGGTCAGGTCTGCGGGCCCTTCGATCAGAATGACGGCCGGTTGCAGATCATCCAGCGACGCCACGACCTGCTGGGCCGATCCCGGCCCGTGGTGCCTGATGCCAAGGTAGTGGATGTCGGCCATCGGATCAGAGCAGTTCGGTCAGGACCGAATAGTAATCGGCATAGTCGCGCCGTTTTTTCACGACGGTTTCGAGGTATTCTGCCAGCACGGTCTTGTCCTGGACTGGATCCTTGACCACCGCGCCGAGCACGTTGGGGGCAAGCCCATCCACATTCAGTGTCCCGTCGGTAAAGAACGCGGCCTGCGACAGACCGCCTACCATGACCGCAATCGCCTCTGCCGTGGACAGGGTGCCGCTGGGCGCCTTGAGCGCGGTTTTGCCATCCATCGTCTGCCCGTCGCGCAATTCGCGGAACATGGTGACGACGCGCCCCACCTCTGCCGCCACGTTCTTAGGCAAGGGCAGGTCAAGCCCGGCTGCCATTTCGCCGACCCGTTTGGTGACAATCGACACCTCTTCGTCGATGGTGTCCGGCAGCGGCAGGACGACCACGTTGAACCGGCGTTTGAGGGCCGAGGACAGTTCGTTAACCCCTTTGTCGCGATTGTTTGCGGTGGCGATGATGTTGAAGCCGCGTGTGGCGTAGATTGATGAGTTCAGTTCCGGGATCGGCATCATCTTTTCCGACAGGACGGTGATCAGCGTGTCCTGCACGTCTGATCCCATGCGGGTCAGTTCCTCCATCCGGCAGAGTTTGCCTGCTTCCATCGCACGGTAAAGTGGTGTGGGAACCAGCGCGTCCGGGCTTGGCCCCTTGGCCAGCAATTGGGCATAGTTCCAGCCATAGCGGATCTGGTTTTCATCCGTCCCTGCGGTGCATTGCACCACAAGGGTTGAATCGCCCGCCACGGCGGCGGCCAGATGTTCCGATACCCATGATTTCGCCGTCCCCGGCACGCCCAGCAGCAATAACGCCCGGTCGGTGGCCAGGGTTGCCACGGCTGTTTCGATCAGCCGTTTCTGTCCCACATATTTCGGGGTGATTTCTGTGCCATCCGCCGCCTTGCCACCCAAAAGGTAGGTCACAACCGCCCGTGGCGACATCGCCCAGCCAGCGGGTTTGGGGCCGTTATCATCGCCGCGCAGGGCGTCGATTTCGGCTTTCCAGACGATTTCGGCAGGTTGGCGGAGCACATCGGTCATGGGGTGGGTCCTTGCAGGGCTATATTGAATTTCAAAGGGCGCAAAACCGGGTCAGCGCTATGAAAACCCAGCGCTTCAAGATCGGCCATAACACGCGTGGCATGCGACGCCGTGATCAGAAAAGCCAACAGCGTGATGAAGTTTTCAAACTGGGAGATTGTGTGGCTGCCCTGATAATCACCCTCGCCTTTTGCCCGCTTGGCAAGGGCCGCTTTGACATCCTTCAGCTTGTTTGCGTAGAACGGCGCGGCCAGCAGCGCATCCGACAGGGTGGGGCCAACATCAGGGCCGGTCACGGCCAGCATATCACGCAAATCCGTCAGGCTGTTTGCGCGCAGCAGCGCCCGCGCCTCTGCCAGTACCTGATCCTTTGACAATCGTTGGGCCATATCTGCGAGCATGGCGAACTGGGCCACACCATCGGCACGCAAACGATCCCAATAGATCAGCAACGCATCATTGGGTGCTGTGCGGATGCACATCTGCAGGAACGGTGACATCATCGGGCGCGGTTCAGTGACGTAGCCGGCGGCAAGCGTGTCAGGTGTTACCGCAAGAGCAGAGGCCAATCGAGCGAAGGATACGTTTTCGAAAAGGCTATTCGCCCGCTTCTTTTGCGCCTCGTTCAGTTTGCCGCGCAGTTTGATCACGTTACGCCGCCGGATCAGGCCGGTCGTAGATTTCTCCATGAAATCCGCCAGTTCCTGCGCATCACCTCCGTCAGCGACGACTCCAAGGCGCGCCAAGAGGCCTTGCGCACGCGCTTTCACTTTGGATGAGCGGTCGTGTTGGGTCAGTGCCGTCAGATACTCCGCGTCGTCCATGCTGAGGCCGATAGCGAAGCCGTCGACCAGACCCAGCCGATCTTCGGCGGGCAATCCACCGCCGTGATCCTGCATCAATTCTCGTGCGGCGGTTGGGTCAGACGCGCGCAGGTCGGCAAAGGCCTTGCGCCGCTCGGCCGAGTACATATCATCCCATGTGTCAGCAGTCAAAGCGACGGTGTTGTCGCTAAGCCCGGCCTTCCATTTCGCCAGTGGGATATAGGCGTCGGGGTAGCCTGACATGTCCTGCGGCGGCAGCCAGTCGAACGGATGGGCCATCACGCCACGGGCTACCATCAACCCCATCAGTCCCTGCCAGACACTCCGATCCTGCTGCTGCATCATCTGCCGAAATGCGGGTCGCAAAGGTTCTGGCAAAAGCGGCAGGGTGGGTGCCGGCAGCGGCTGCATCTCTGTCAGGTCACCGGGCGGTTCCGGGCGCAGACAGGATTGCCGGAACAACGCTGCCTGTGCCAGCAGGCGCAGTTGGGTTTCAGCGCTGTCAGTACCCTTGGTGAATGAATCGTCGCCTGCCTCCGCGACCCCGCCCGTCATCCAGCGCAGTTTTGCCGCCTCAAGCCGACCTAAGGTTTCGTCAAGCATCGGCATGAAACCTTCCCATATTGGTGTCCGCGGCCAGCAGATCGGCGGCATGGCCATTCCACAACACAACTGACTGGCGCAACTCCGCGCCAAGAACCTGATCCGCAAGGCCGGTGGCGGTCAGCGGCAAAACGGCCTCGCTCCCACGCCAGTAATGTGCCTCCTTCGCCGTGGCCAGCCGCCCGGCAGGTAGCAGGACCGGTAGTTCGGTCAACCAAGGCTCTTGCCCCAACGCATCGGAAAACGACCGTAGGATGTCGGCATCCGCCGCAGCTGCGGGCCAGTCCCGATGCTCATCCGCATTTATCCGCTCGACTATTTGCGCCCGCAGCGGCACGGGCGCGGGGTAAAACACCAACTCAGCCTGAAACTGATCCCCGGCGGTGAAGGCCGCCCCTTGCTTACCCAGACTGGCCGGAAAGAAATCCTGCAGCAGCGCAAAACGCGGTCCGGCCTGATCAAGGCCCAGCAACCATGTGGAACGGGCAATCAGCCCATCACGGCGGGTTTCGTCGCGGCTTGCCAAAACCTCCCAGCGGCCCTTGTGGCGTAGGGCGTTCTTGTCCTCCAACAGCACATCGCGATTTTCTGCGCCCGCGATAATGCGGCGCAAGGCGGGATCAGGGTTATCACCATTGCCCCACGCCCACGCGATGATGACCAACTTGCCAAGTTCCGCGATCAACGCGTCTGGCCGATCCTTTTGCGGCAGCGCCAGAACGCGCGCCGGTATACCGTCAATTCGGCCAGCCAGTGATCCCGCCTTGGCATCCACAAGGCGCGAGGCAATCCGGCGGCATCGCCCGGTCAGATCGATCAGCAGTTCCGCCAACCCGGTGCGCAACTGGTCGGCGATCCACGCCTCCATCTCTGCTAGACCATCAGTGATTGACTTTTGCGTGGCCGCAGCCCGCTTCGCCGCGGCAGCTTCACTGCGGGCGACTGTTTTCGGGTCATCGGGTCTTTCGGGCGTGTCAGCTTGCGCGGCGGCGAGGCTTTTCTTTTCGCCACTTGCGGTCGTTGTCGCCGCACTCTTGCGCCGCCGCCCCAGCCATTCGGTCACCCAATCGGGGACATCACCGGGTCCAAAATCAGACGGTGCGCTGCTATATAGCAGCATCAGAGCCAATGCATGTTTGCAAGGGAACTTACGCGATGGGCAGCTGCATTTCGTCCCCAGGTCGCTCAGGTCCACAACCACCCGATAGGGGTTCGCCCCAGATCCCTGACAAGCCCCCCAGATCAGCCGGCTGTCACCCGAAATCAGCCGCTCCGGCCATTTGTTGGGTGACAGCAATTTGCTCGCAGCCTTAAGCGATGCCTGATCGGGGGCAGCGTTTTCAATGGCGGATGTGGTCAGGCTCATGTCTGAAGTCAGAGCAAAACCACATCACAAGTTCAAGACGCATTCTGCGGCTGCGATACGACCGTTGCGCGTGTGTCGCGTGCGCCAGTCATTTGCTGTAATGCGTGGTCCAGATCGGGTTGCCAGAAGGTAAAGCCTGCGGCCTGTGCCCCGGCGGGCACGACCCGTTGACCGGACAACATCGTCTCTTCCGCCAGATCGCCCAAACCCACACGCAGGATCGCGGCAGGAAAGCGCAGAACCGCCGGTCTCTGCAGTGCGCCTGCCACGGCCTTGGTGAAATCCGCGTTTGTTACTGGGTTCGGCGCAGTGGCGTTCAGCGGCCCCTGGATATCCGCCGCCACGGCAAAGACGATCATCCGCACAACATCATCCAGATCAATCCAAGACATCCATTGTTTTCCGTCGCCAATAACGCCGCCAAGGCCGAATTCGAACGGGGTCAGGAACTTGGCCAGCATCCCGCCCTCGACACCCAAAACCAGCCCGATACGGAGTGCCACAACACGGACACCATGGGCCTGCGCCGCCTCCGCGGTCGCTTCCCAGCGGGCGCAAACCTGATGGGTAAAGCAATCCTGCGGGGCTGCATCCTCGGTCAGTTTTTCGTCGCCACGCAAACCATACCATCCGATGGCAGAGCCATTGACCAACACCTTTGGTTTTACGGCAAGCCGGTCAATCAAGGCTACGATTTCGCGAGTCATATCCACACGCGATCCGATAATCCGGGCGCGTTTGCGTGCGGTCCAAGGGGCGCTGGCAACCGGGTCACCGGCCAAATTGATGATGCTGTCGATAGGTTCATCATCCGGGATCTGCCCCAGATCAGTGACAATCCGGATCGGATGGGCCAGATCATCTGCATTGGCCCTGGTCCGCGTCAATACGGTGACACGGTGCCCGCCAGCCACCAGGGCGGCAGTAAGGCGCGCGCCAATGAACCCGGTCGCGCCAGTGATCAGAACATTCTGACGACCCGGTAGATCAGTCACCAGCGTTGCAGGGTCTGGGCGTGCCAACCTGTCGCTACGCCCCGCCGCCAGCAGATCACGTGCGCTGAACAGGCCGACAGCCAGGGCAGACAGGGTCGCCATGACGCTCCACCAGCCATAGCTGGTTGGGATCAGCGCCGTTTCCATCCTTGCCCACTCCAACAGGTAGGGCGCGGCAAGCGAAAGGATTGCACCGTAGTTGAGGGCAAGGAGGGTATGGTTCACCCGTTCGGTCGCTGGCAGTTTCCGTGTCAGGTCCTCCTCCACGAAATCCCATAAGGTGATCAACACCTCGACCACCAGAATACCTGTCAGGATCATCGTGAAAACACCACGCGGCTCCAGCCAGGCAAAGCACAGGAAAATTACCATATAGAAGAAGTTGCGCACCCCGTGCAGGCGCAGTTCCTGCCGCTGCGACGGGCGCCACGCCAGACGTTCAGTGCCTTCATGGTGGACAAGCGTGTCAAACGCGCCCATCACAACCTGAATGGCAATAAGGGTCCAGAGGATCGGATCATCCATTATTCTATTCCTTTGCGTCCTGGAAAACGGCGTCTTGCGCGATCATCTCGCCAAAGACGCGGTGTTTGAGCGAAAGTGTGAAGGCGAACTGGCCGTCGCCGAGGTCATGGTGACCAATCACCAACGCACCCGGGCTGAGCAAACGTGGCAGCCTGATGCGGCGGCCCCATAGCTGCAGAAAGAAATGATCGCTTTTGAAGAGCAGGGCATGGGCGGTCGCCTCGACCCGCAAGGCCATGCCGATGCCGTAGCCGATATATTCCTCGAGCCCGGTGGGACCTGCAAAACGTTTGGAACTGTGCACAGTCTGGGGGAAACCCTTGGCCCGCCCGTATTGCCTGATCCAGAACTGGCCATTTGTCACGCTGTCCTCGGTCACAATCACAACAGCGGGACGATCCACCGAAGTCATATCATAGGGCAATGGCGCGCCCACAAGGCGCGCCATTTGCGCCAGAACATGCCCCGTCCGGTTCATGCGCATGGATGTCACAACACCCTGATAGGTCACACTATCCCCACCCTTCAGCCGCTTACCAAATCGTTTGCGGATCGCTGCAGGCAGCCGGTTCCAGCCATCACCCAGCAGGTTGCGAAACCGGCTGTCTGGCAAAGGCTGCGGTGCCTTGGCGTCATTGGCAGGCACAAACGGTATGACCTTTTGCTTATGTCCCTGAACCTCCATCATTTCCTCCGTTTCGTATCATCATATATTTCTGTATGAACAGAAATTAATTGTCAAAAAAAGGGCAGCCTATTTGGCCTTGCGCCCCGTGAACTTCAAAACCTTCAGCACCTTGTCACCCATGCCGATCAGCCGCGTCAGCTGGGCCTTGGGCACACCCAGCATCTGGTCGTACCAACGGGTCGTCGTGTTAAGGAACTCCTGCATCTCGCGCAGCCGGTGCAGTACCTCGGGGTTCAACCCCTTCTCGGTCTCTGCCTTGGTTACGCAATCACGCAACGCTGCGGCGGCTGGATCAATCTCGCGCTCTTTGCGGCCCTGGGCGATGCGCATCGCCATCTCCCAGACATCAACCTCTGCCTCGAAATGTTCGCGCCTGTCACCCACGATGGGAACGCGACGGATCAGTTTCCAGCCGACCAGTTCCTTGAGCGAGTTCGATACGTTTGACCGGGCAATCCCCAGCGTCTCGGATATCTGCTCTGCATTCATCGGACTGACCGAAAGATATAGCAACGCATGGATCTGCGCGACCGAGCGGTTGACGCCCCACTGGCCGCCCATGTCACCCCAATACAGAATGAATTGCTCAACGGCTGCCGATTTGGTTATTTGTGATATTTCTGTCATCACAGAAACTTAGAACACGCCGGCACGTTTTGCAAGCCAAATCGCCTAGCCATTTTCGCCAAAGGGAGTCCTGTGTGCACAAAAATGAGAGGAAGCGCCCAAATACCCGGCAAATCCCTTACCGATGGCCAAGGCCACAAAAACTCTGGCTGTCACGTCGTCATCATCATTGACTCATGTCGAAAATTGCTGAACCAATGTGTAATTGGTTCACCATTGGGATGAAGACGCTGACCAAAACCGCCCCCTTGCTGTCGCTAACTGCGTTGAGCCTTCGATTTAAGGGGCAAGCAAGTTGTGCGGTGGAGAATGTCAGCCTGTCGGTGGCGTCTGGTGAAATCCTCTGTGTCGTGGGCGAATCTGGATGCGGAAAAAGCGTGACCGCCATGGCCATGATGGGGCTTTTGCCGCCGGGTGCGGCGCATATTCCTTCGGGAAAGATGGTGTTTGACGGGCAAGTCTTTGATTTAACAAAGGAACGCATCCCCGCAGACCTGCGCGGCGATCGCATGGCGATGATTTTTCAAGAACCGATGACTTCTCTTAATCCCGCCTTCCGTATCGGCGACCAGATTGCAGAATCAGTGCAACGTCACACCGGCTGTTCCCGCACCAAGGGGCTGGAACGCGCATTGGAGATGCTGCGCCGCGTCGGTCTGCCATCACCGGAACTGCAACTGGATCGGCACCCGCACCAATTGTCAGGTGGTCAGCGCCAGCGCGTCATGATCGCCATGGCGCTGGCCAATGACCCCAGCCTTCTAATCGCGGATGAGCCGACGACAGCACTGGATGTCACCATTCAAGCGCAGATTCTCGACCTGATCCGCGATCTGCAGCGCGATACCGGCATGGGCACCATCATGATCACCCATGATCTGGGTGTGGTGGCCGAAATCGCTGATACCGTAGCGGTCATGTATGGCGGGCAGATGGTGGAATACGGGCCCATGTCCGAGATATTCGGCAATCCGCAGCATCCCTACACGATTGGTTTGATGGCCTCGGTGCCGCGCCTGTCAGGACCCCGCGCAAGACTGACCACGATCAAGGGCACCGTGCCGACAATGAACAACATGCCTCAAGGATGCCGCTTTCGCAGCCGTTGTCCGTTTGCAACCGGCGTTTGCAGTACTCAGCCGTCCTTGTCCGATGTAGGGCCCAATCACCAGACCGCCTGTCATTTTGCACCACTCGAACAAACCTTACAGGTGGCCGGATGAAACCCATCCTCGAAGCACAGGGGCTGAAAAAGCACTTCCAGACGGGCGGCGGCCTGTTTGCCAAGAAGGGATCGGTGCGCGCAGTGGATGGTGTATCACTGTCGATCACGCCCGGTGAAACCTTCGCCATCGTGGGCGAATCCGGCTGCGGGAAATCCACCCTCGCCCGGCTACTGGCACGTCTGCTGGACCCGACAGCAGGCGACGTCATCTTTGACAGCAAGGCAGTGACCCAAGCGCGGGGCCATGCACTGTCAGACCTGCGTCGGGATGTGCAGTTCATCTTTCAGGACCCTTTTTCGTCGCTGAATCCGCGCATGTCGGTGGGCCGGCTGGTGGCAGAACCACTGGAGGTTCACGCGCCAGACCTGTCCAAACAGGACCGCCGCGCCAAAGTATCCGAACTGCTGAAACAGGTGGGTTTGCAGCCCGAACATGCCGACCGGTATCCGCATGAGTTTTCAGGCGGGCAGCGCCAGCGGATCGGCATCGCCCGCGCTTTGGCATCAGGGCCGCGACTGATTATTGGGGATGAACCGGTGTCTGCGCTGGATGTGTCAGTTCAGGCGCAGGTGGTGAACCTGCTCAGCGACCTAGGCCGCGATCTTGGTCTGACCCTGATCCTGATTGCGCACGACCTTGCCGTCATCAGACACATGTCGGATAGGGTCGCGGTCATGTATTTAGGCAAAATCGTCGAGCAAGGCACGACCGATGCCCTTTTCGACACGCCTCGCCACCCCTACACGCGCGCCTTGCTTGATGCCATTCCCGATCCGGATGACCGCAATCGCACCGATCGTGCCCGGATCGAAGGCGAAATGCCAAGCCCGTCCGCGCCACCGTCTGGCTGCGCCTTTCACACGCGCTGCCTGTTTGTCACCGACCTGTGCCGCAGCACAACGCCAATGCCGGAAGAAACACCGGATGGCCATATGACGGCCTGTCATCACTGGCAGGACATCGGTGTAACGGCCAGCCGCAACCCCCCTCCCAAACGAAGCCCTGCCACCGAAGCGCGGCTCGCCCTTTACCGAAAAGCGACCGAGGGGGCGAAGATCACCCCGGTCGCACATCATCCCGACAGAGAGGAAACATGATGAAATCCCTGACAATGACAACTGCCGCACTGGCGCTGATGGCGACCGGTGCCATGGCGCAAGATCTGCGCATCGCCTTGCAATCAGATGCCGACATTCTGGACCCCGACCAGTCGCGTACATTCGTAGGCCGCATCGTTTATGCGTCGCTATGCGACAAACTGGTCGATATCACCCCGGACCTTGAAATCATTCCGCAACTCGCCACCGAATGGACCGTGGCCGAGGATGGCATGTCCATCGACATGACCGTCCGAGAAGGTGTGGTGTTCCATGACGGGACCGCTTTCAATGCACAGGCTGTCGCCGACAATATCGAACGATCGCAAACGCTTGAGGAAAGCCGCCGCAAATCTGAATTGTCGTCAATCACCTCGGTTGATGTCACTGGCGATTACACCCTGACACTGAACCTTAGCGCACCTGATGCGACTGTGATGGCGCAACTGGCAGACCGGGCTGGGATGATGGTCTCGCCCACAGCTGCCGCCGAAACGGGTGTCGATTTCGGGCTCGCGCCGGTCTGCTCCGGCCCATTCAGCTTTGGCGAACGTGTGGCGCAGGACCGGATTGTCCTGAACAAGTTTGACGATTACTGGAACGCCGATGCGATCAATTTCGACAGCGTGACCTTCCTGCCGATCCCGGATACCACGGTGCGTCTGGCCAATCTGCAATCGGGCGATATCCATATTCTGGAACGTCTAGCCCCCACTGATCTCGCGCAGGCCGAAGCAGACCCGGACATCAATGTGGTCTCTGCCGTATCGCTTGGCTATCAGGGCGTCACCTTTAACGTTGGCAACGGCGATAAGGCCGACAACCCCTTTGGCAACGACAAACGGCTACGTCAGGCGTTCAGCTATTCCATGGACCGCAACGCGATCAATCAGGTGGTATTTGAAGGCGCTTATGCCCCGGGCAACCAGTCCTTCCCGCCAACCTCGCCTTGGTACAACACCAATTTCCCGATCGAAGAACGCAATGTGGATAAAGCGAAGGCCTTGCTGGCAGAGGCGGGTTATCCCGACGGTGTCGACCTGACGGTACAGGTGCCCAACACCACGATCCCGTTGCAATTGATGCAGGTTGTCCAGTCGATGGCGGCAGAGGCGGGCATCCGGGTTGAGATTGTGTCGAAGGAATTCGCAACCCTGCTGGCCGACCAGTCTGCCGGTGACTATCAGGCAAGCCAGATCGGCTGGTCCGGCCGCGTCGATCCAGATGGCAATATCCACCAGTTCGTGACCACCGATGGTGGCATCAATGACAGCGGATTTTCGCACCCCGACGTGGATGCGGCGTTGAATGCAGCCCGCACACAGGCTGATATGGAGGCCCGCAAGATCGAGTATGACAAGGCCCGCGCCGTCCTGATCGACGAAGCACCGCTGGTTTATCTCTATCACCAAAGCTGGATCACCGCGCTTGATGCCGGGATCGACGGCTTCACCCCTTACCCCGATGGCATGATCCGTCTGGAAGGCGTGTCACTGTCTGAGTGATGTGGAGCCGGCCCGACCTTGGTTGAGGTCGGGCCACCCAACAAGAGGCATTCCATGCTGTCATACTTCCTGCGCCGCGTCGCCATCGCGATCCCGACGATCCTGCTGATCTCGATCTTCGTTTTCGCATTGCAAAAACTGTTGCCCGGCGACCCGCTGCTGGTTCTGGCTGGGGAAGAGCGTGACCCAGAGGTGCTGGAATTCCTGCGCGAAAAATACCGTCTGAATGATCCGATCCCGGTGCAGTACATCACTTGGGTGGGCAATGCGCTGCAGGGTGATCTGGGCACCTCTTTCCGCACCAATCAGCCTGTGACCGAACTTATCGGGCAAAAGCTGCCAGTGACGATCCAGCTGGCAGTGATGTCGTTGATTTTCGCGGTGCTGATCGGCATTCCGGCAGGTATCCTGTCGGCTTATAAAAAAGGCACGCTGACTGATTACATCGCCAATATCGTCGCGCTTTCAGGACTGTCTATACCGAATTTCTGGCTGGGGATCATGTTGATCCTGCTGGTATCAGTGAAATGGCAATTGCTGCCGGCGTCGGGCTATGTCCCGCTAAGCGAGGATTTCTGGTTGTCGATCAAGACAATGCTGATGCCCGCCTTTGTCTTGGGCACAGCATTGGCGGCCACGCTGATGCGGCATACCCGTTCCGCGATGCTGGGGGTGCTGACCTCTGACTATGTTCGAACCGCACGCGCCAAGGGGTTGTCAGAGCGCAAGGTTGTGCTGAAACACGCCTTTCGCAACGCGTTGACGCCCATCGTTACCCTAACGGCCCTACTGTTCGGGGAGTTGATCGCGGGTGCCGTTCTAACCGAACAGATCTTTACCATCCCTGGATTTGGCAAACTGGTCGTCGATGCCGTCTTCAACCGCGACTATGCCGTCGTGCAGGGCATTGTTCTGGTGACTGCGGTTGGTTTCATCATCATGAACCTGTTGGCAGATATGGCATACTTCTTGCTCAACCCTCGTCTGAGGAGCGCCTGATGTCCGTTGCTGAAACGAGCAATACAGCACTCCCCAAACCCGAAAACCGGGTCTGGAAGAAATTCCGCAGCCACAAATCGGCGATGTTGGGCGGCATTCTGGTGACCTTCTTTATCGCCATCGCCCTGCTCGCGCCCGTCTTGCCAATCCCTGACCCGGCCGCGACAGATTGGGGTGCGGTGCGTCAGGCACCGTCTGCGGCCCATTGGATGGGAACCGATGAGATCGGGCGCGATGTGCTGTCGCGGATGATCTGGGGGGCGCAGGCGTCACTCCTCGCGGGGGTCATCTCGGTCGGGATCGCGGTGGCCATCGGGGTGCCGCTCGGCATCGTGGCCGGTTATTTTGGTGGCTGGATTGACGCCATCATTTCGCGCTGTACCGAAGCGCTATTGGCCGCCCCCTTCCTGATCCTTGCCATCGCGCTGGCTGCCTTTTTGGGACCGAGCCTGACGAACGCAATGATCGCCATCGGCATCTCGGCCACACCGATATTCATACGTCTGACCCGCGGCCAGGTGATCAATATCAAGGTCGAAGATTACGTGGAGTCCGCGCATGCCATAGGCTTGCCGACACGGCTGATCCTGTCGCGCTACATCCTGCCGAATGCCTTGCCGCCAATCCTTGTGCAGGCGACGCTGACCATCGCGACAGCCATCATTGCAGAGGCGTCGCTTTCATTCCTCGGCCTCGGCCAGCAACCCCCGTCGCCAAGCTGGGGATCAATGCTGAATACGGCCAAGAACTTCCTCAACCAGGCGCCGTGGATGGCGCTTTATCCCGGCATCTCGATCTTTCTTGTTGTGTTGGGGTTCAACCTTCTGGGCGACGGGCTGCGCGACGCGCTTGACCCGCGCGAACACTGAAAGGCATCGCATGACTTTTACCACGCGTCCTGAGATCCGAGGCACCTTCGGCGTTGCAACCTCGACCCATTGGATCGCCTCTGCCATTGGCATGTCGATCCTCGAAAAGGGCGGCAACGCCTTTGACGCCGCGGTCGCAACCGGTCTGACGTTGCAGGTTGTGGAGCCGCATTTGAACGGCCCCGCCGGCGACATGCCCGCCATCTTTCAGAAGGCTGGCGAGGACGTGCAGGTCATATGTGCGCAGGGGCCTGCCCCTGGAGCTGCCACCATCGCGCACTATCGGGAACAGGATCTGACACTGGTTCCGGGGTCGGGTTTGCTGGCCACCGTGATCCCCGGCGCATTTGACGGCTGGATGCTGATGCTGCGCGACCACGGCACGATGACCCTGCGCGATGTTCTGGAACCCGCTATCGGATACGCCCGCGACGGCCATCCTGTATTGCCACGGGTGGCAAACACGATTGACGGGCTGACGGAGTATTTCGCCGAACACTGGCCCAGCAGCGCCGCAGTCTGGACACCCGGCGGCACGGCCCCTGCCCCCAACACGATTTTCAAGAACCCCGATCTGGCCCGCACCTATGACCGTCTGGTCGCCGCGGGCGAGGCCGCAGGCGATGACCGCACAGACCAGATCGACGCTGCCCGCAAGGAATGGGCAAACGGGTTCGTGGCCGACGCCATCGAAACATATCTGCAGGATGCCAACATCATGGATGTGTCCGGCAAACCGCACAAAGGCGTGCTGCGCAAATCGGACATGGCGGGCTGGTCCGCCACAACAGAACCATCGCTGTCCTATACCTATCACGGCTGGACCGTGCACAAGACCGGGCCGTGGTCGCAAGGGCCGGTCCTGCTGCAGGCGCTGGCCATCCTGAAACATCACGATCTGGCGGCGATGGACCCGCTGGGCGCGGAATTCGTCCACACCATCATCGAAGCGATCAAACTGTCCTACGCGGATCGCGAGGCGTATTACGGCGACCCCGCGCATAGCGAAATCCCGATGGATCACCTGCTGTCAGATGCCTACAACGCCGAACGCGCGCGGCTGATCGGGCCAACGGCCAGCCTCGAACAACGCCCCGGTCATGTGCCCGGGTTCGGCCATCTGGCCGACGCCTATGTCACCCGCGCCGCCAGCGATTTCGGGGCCGCCGATGCTGCCCCGCAGGAACCGACAATGGCGCATCTGACCGAAAAGCGCGGCGATACGGTGCATCTCGATATCATCGACCGCTGGGGCAACATGGTCGCGGCCACCCCATCGGGCGGCTGGCTGCAATCGAACCCGGTGATCCCCGGCCTTGGCTTTCCGCTGAACTCCCGCGCGCAGATGTTCTGGCTTGAAGACGGCTTGCCCACCTCACTGGCCCCGGGACGACGACCGCGCACCACGCTGACCCCGTCACTGGCCGTGCACGAAGACGGGCGGCGCATGGTCTTCGGCACTCCCGGCGGCGACCAGCAGGATCAGTGGCAACTGGTCTGGTTCCTGCGGTTCGTCCATTGGGGCATGGAATTGCAGGCCTGCATGGATGCGCCACTGTTCCATTCGATGCACTTTCAGGGGTCCTTCTATCCGCGTGAGGCCAAACCCGGCGAAATGATGCTGGAACCCGCCTTTGGCGATGCCGTCATCAATGATCTGCGGGCGCGTGGCCATGTCGTTCATGTGGCCGAACCCTGGTCCGTCGGGCGTCTGACGGCCGCTTTGCGCGACCCTGACGGGGTGTTGCGCGCCGCCGCAACCCCGCGTCTGATGCAAGCCTATGCGGTGGGCCGATGACCTGGAGCCTGATTGCCCGCGACGGGGATGACATCGGCCTGATCGTCGCCTCCAAATTTTTTGCCTGCGGCGCCTTGGTACCCTATGTCGGCCCCCGCACGGCGGTGGCCAGCCAGGCCTTCTGCAACCCGATCTGGGGAACCGAAGGGCGCGGGCGGCTTGAAACCGAAGATGCGACAGCCGTCATCGCCGACTTCTCGTCGCGCGATGCAGGTCAGGCGATCCGGCAGGCTCATATGATGGATGCCAAGGGCCAGTTCGCAGCCCATACCGGAGCGGATTGTGTCGATTGGGCCGGGCATCTGATCCGTGACGATCACTCTGTTGCCGGCAATATGCTGACCGGTCTTGATGTTATCGAAGCCACCTCTGACGCCTTTCAGAGCGCCACCGGCTCCTTTGCCGAAAGGTTGATCACAGCCATGCAAGCTGGCGAGGCCGAAGGCGGCGACAAACGGGGCCGGCAGGCCGCCGGGCTGACGATCCACCGTGGCGAGGATTATCCGTGGCTATCGCTCCGGGCGGATGACCACGCCGATCCGCTGGCAGAACTCGACCGTCTCTGGCAGGTGGCCCAGGAACGGTATGTGCATTTCACACTCGGCGTGCCCACGGCCAAGGCATTTTCCGGCAGCCCCACCCGCGATCATATCGATGCGGCTATTGCCGAAGCCGAAGAACGTAGGCTATCGGAGGGACGCCCAAGCCTGTCGCAAGCCGTGGAAAAATGACCGAACCACTCAAATCCCGCCTGATGGCACTGATCGAATCCGAGCTGCCCCCCGATGGCCGCCTGCCAACGGAACGGGCCTTGGCCGACAGGTTCGGCACATCACGCCGGCTGGTGCGACAGGCGCTTGACCAACTGGAGGTCGAAGGGTTGGTCTGGCGCAAACAGGGGTCCGGTACATATGCCGGCCAACCCTCAGACCCGACAGGTGATCTGGCGGCACGCATTGCCGGTGAAACCGATCCCCTTCAGGTGATGGAGGCGCGCCTGTGCATCGAACCGGAACTGGCCGCCCTTTGTGCCACCCGAATGACGGATGAAGAGATTTCACGCCTGCGCACCCTTGCCTCGCGCCAAGTGGTCGCTGATGCGCAGACGATCGAGCTGTGGGACGGGGCGATTCACCGGCTGATCGCGCAATGCGCACGTAACAGGCCCTTGCTGACCGCATTTGCGCTGCTGGATCGCATCCGTTCCAACCCCGACTGGGTCGCCGTGCGCGCCAGGGCGCGCAGTCGCACCTCACTCACCGTACCCCAGAACGAACATGAGGTTCTGATCAACGCCATCGCCGCCCGCAGCCCAAGTGCTGCACGTCAGGCGATGCATGATCATCTCTCAGCACGTTTCGCCGCTCTGAAGGTGGAATTCAACGCCGGAATGCGCGAAGCGGGCGAATAAGGCTAACCGCCTCAAATCACTCAAGCTTCACTTACGCAGTACGTCTGCTGAACCGCTTGGCCTGCGCTTCGGAGCAAATGGGGCTTGAGGAGTGGTTCAGAATCTCGCTAAGATATAAAATGAAACACTGTTTTACATAGTGAAATTTAGGGAGGAAAACATGAAACTTTTCAAAGCCACGGCGCTTGCCGTGTCGATGGGGCTATTGACCGGTTCCGCCATTGCAGAAACAGTGCTGATCCATGGTGAGGCTGGCCCAAATCGCGGCGCGCGTGCCAACGCAATCCAGTGGTTTGCCGATCAGGTCGCTGAACGCTCCGGCGGGGATCTGCGGATCGATATCCAGTGGGGTGGTGCGCTGTTCAAGGCGAACGCGGCCCTGCAATCTATTGGCGATGGGGTGGCTGACATGGGAACCGTGATCGCCGTCTACTATCCGCAGGAATTCGTGGCCTACGGTGTCGCTGACCTGCCGCTAGACAACCCTGACGCCTGGGTTGGCATGCGCGCAACCGATGAGCTGTTTCGCAACAACGCGGCGGTAGAAGCTGCGGTCGCTGACAAAAACCTTGTCTACCTTGGCACATTCACCACCAGTCAGGTTAATATCGGCTGCAATGGCGCGGCCATCCGCACAGCGGACGATATCGACGGGCTGAAGGTGCGCGGCGTCGGGGCCTATGGCAAAGTGTTCGGCGAGATGGGGGCAAACATGGTCCGCATGTCGATCTATGATGCCTATCAGGGATTAGACAGCGGGCTAATCGACTGTTCACAGGGTTATTCCTATGCGGTGTCCGCGCTGAAACAGGCCGAAGTCATGGACAGCTACACGCTGCTGAATTGGGGGCAGGTCGGCGGCGTCGGCACCTTCATGAACAAGGATGCCTTTGATGCGCTGACACCTGAACAACAGGCCATTCTACTGGAGGTCGGATCAGACACAGTGGACTATTTCGCCCGCATTCTGACCGGAGCCAACGACCAAGCGGTCGAAGACATGCGCGACCAGGGGCTTGAGATCATCGAGCTGCCCGAAGCAGAGCGCGCCAAGCTGTTGGAGATGGGGGCCAGCTATCTGGATGAATGGGCTGAAACCGCAACGGCGACAGGGCTGGATGGCCCGGCGATCCTTGAGGAATACCGAGCGCTGATCGCGAAATATGCAACTGAGCGGGATGCCAACGGCTATCCATGGGAAGACAGCTGATCGCGCATGCTCAAACGCGTTGAAACCATATTGCTGGGGCTTGCGGCCCTGGCGGTGCTGATGATGGGGGCCATGATCACGGTCAACGTGATCCTGCGCCTGTTCGGCACGTCATTGCCCGACAGCGTGGTCATCGTGCGTGAATTGATGGTGGCGGCCATCGTGCTGCCATTGGCGGCGGTGACGGCGGCGCGAGCGCATGTTTGTGTCGAGGTGCTGGTGAACCGCCTGCCGGTGCGGATCAAGGAGGGGTTGATCCTGTTTGGCTGGGTTGTGGGGCTGATTGCGCTGACGCCGCTGGTCTATGCCGCATGGCGCGAACTGGCGACGACCGCCACCAATGGCAGTTTCTATTTCGGTGATCTGTCGCTGCCGAAATGGCCGGGCCGGCTGGCGTTTTTCGTGGGCCTGGCGGTGTGTTGGGTGCGGCTGCTGGTGGTGCTGGTCGAAGACACCCGCGCGTTCCTGCGCGACGCGGAGGCCGGATAAATGGACCCGTCACAGATCGGCCTGATCGCGTTTTCCGCTGTTCTGGTGATGCTGGCCTTGCGGGTGCCGATTGCCTTTGCCATGGCGAGTGCGGCGATTGTCGGCACCTTTTTCGTCTTTGCCCTGCGCACTGGCGATTTCGCGCCTGACCGGGCCATTCGACCAACAACTTCGATGATCTTCTCGAACGCCTTCGATCTGATCCACAACTACAATCTGTCCATGATCCCGCTTTTCGTGGCCCTTGGGCATATCGCTTATCGCGCGCAAATCACGACGAATATCTATGAGGCCGCAAAGGTCTGGATGACCAATCTGCGCGGCGGTGTCGCCATGGCCTCCATCGTCGGATGCGGCGGGTTCTCGGCGATCACCGGCAGTTCGATCGCCTGCGCATCGACCATGGGGCGCATCTGCACCCCAGAAATGCTGCGCATGGGGTATGACAACCGCCTTGCCACAGCCTCGGTCGCGGCGGGCGGCACCTTGGGGTCACTGATCCCGCCGTCGGTTCTGTTCATCATCTATGGGATTTTCACAGAAACATCGGTGTCCAAGCTGTTCCTTGCGGGCATTCTCCCTGGCCTGCTGACACTCGCCGGTTTCGTGCTGGTTGTCGCCGTCTGGGTGCGGCGCGACCCGTCCATCGCGCCAATGACTGACATCAAATATTCCGCAACAGACCGCCAGAAGGCAGCCATCGCCGCATGGCCGGCCGTCCTGCTGTTTGTGACTATCGTCGGCGGCATCTACGGTGGCATTTTCACAGCGACAGAAGCCGCAGCGGTTTCCGTGGCGGCCGCTGTCACCATCGGGTTTGCGCAGCGCCGTCTGACCTTCGCAGATCTGTGGGCTTCGATGAAAGAAACCTGCATCCAGACCGCTAGCATCTTCATCATCGCAGCAGCGGCCAAGATCTTTGTGGCCTTCATCGCGCTGACCGGCGTGGCACCACAACTGGTGGCGTTGGTGTCGTCGGCTGATCTTTCGGTCTTTGCACTGATGGCTGCCATTGCGGTGATCTATCTGCTGCTGGGCATGTTCCTCGACCCTATCGGGATCATGGTCTTGACCTTGCCGCTGGTGATCCCGCTGGTCGAAGGTTACGGGCTTGACCTGATCTGGTTCGGTGTTGTGGTCATCAAACTGCTGGAGATCGGGCTGATCACCCCGCCCGTCGGGCTGAACGTGTTCGTGATTGCCAGTGTCGTGGGCAAGGACGCCCCGCTGGAGCGGATATTTGCGGGGATTGCCCGGTTCCTTTCGGTTGATTTCATTGTTCTTCTGCTGATCATGTGCTTTCCCATCATCTCGCTTTGGATCCCGGGGGGTATGTGATGAGTGACCGCAAGTTTGCCAATACACTGGCGCGGGGGATGTCGGTGCTGCGCGCCTTTCGCGTGAGCGATGACGGGCTGACCCATGCCCAGATCGTCAAGCGTACCGGTCTGTCGCCCGCCACTGTGACCCGGCTGACCTATACCCTGCGCGAGTTGGGGTATCTGAGCCAGAATGGCAATCTGTTGCGGTTTGGCCCTGCGGCCCTGTCGATGGCCAGCGTGGCGAATGCGACGACGTCGTTTCTTGATCTGGTCAGCGGGGCCTGCCAGAGCCTTGCGGATGAGACCGGGACGCTGGTGCTGATGGCGGTCCGCGACGGGGCGAGCATGACACTGGTCCGCACATGGCGCCCGCAAGAGGCGTCATCGATCTGGCTGGAAGAGGGCAACCGCGTGCCCGTGGTCGGATCATCGACAGGTCAGGCGTTTCTGGCGGCCCTGAATGCGGATAAATTCGCCGCCATGTCACCGGATGAGGTGCTGAAGGATCAACGGGCCGCAGGGCGCGCCCAACTGGCGATGCAGGGGTTCACGTTTGTGGATCGTGACAAGCGGTTTGCCAATACGATCAACGCGGTTGCCCGGCCCTATTTCGCAAGCGATCTGGGGGAACCGGTTGTCTTTACATGCGGTGCCGTGCCTGAGACGCTGACCGACGAACGGATCATGACCGAGGTCGGACCGGCCTTGCGCGACATCATCCGCGATCTGGAAATGAAAACCGGCAGCGCCCGTCTGCTGGACGAAGCTGTGGCAGGTGCAACATGATGGTGCAGTACGAACTGGATGACGGCGTTGCCGTTCTGGCGGCGGATAATCCACCGGTGAATGCGCTGGGCGCTGCCGTGCGGCAGGGTTTGCGTGACGGGATCGCCCGTGCGGTGGCCGATGGCGCGCAGGCGGTTGTGATCTATGGTGAGGGCAAGACATGGTTTGCCGGCGCCGATATCCGCGAGTTCGGCAAGCAGCCGGTTGATCCGATCCTGCCTGCGGTCTGCGACCAGATCGAGGCCTGTCCGATCCCGGTGATCGCCGCCATGCATGGCACCGTTCTGGGGGGCGGGTTGGAGGTGGCGCTGGCCTGCCATTACCGGCTGGCTGTGCCCGGCACGCGGCTGGGTCTGCCTGAGGTGACGCTTGGCATCATTCCCGGCGCGGGGGGCACCCAGCGCCTGCCGCGTCTGACCGGTTATGCCAATGCGATTGCGATGATCACAAGCGGCAAGCCGGTGATGGCAGACGAGGCGCTGACGATGGGGATCATCGACCGGGTGGAAGAGGGCGCGCCACGCGCGCTTGGCCTTGCCTATGCCCGTGCGCTGATCAGCGAAGGTGCCGCGCCGCGCCCTGTGCGTGATATTGCCCCGCCTGAACCGGTGGATTTCGCTGCCGCCAAGGCCGGATTCGCCAAGGCCGCACGCGGTCAATTGTCGCCGGTGACGGCGGTTGATGCCATCGCTGCATCGGCGCGCATGACCTTTGATGACGGTCTGGCCGAGGAACGGCGGCTGTTTCAGACCCTGATGCAGACCGACCAGCGCAAGGGGCTGATCCATGCGTTTTTTGCCGAACGTCAGGTGTCCAAATTGCCCGAGCTTGAGGGCGTCAGCCCACGCGCCTTTGACCGGATCGGCGTGATCGGTGGCGGCACGATGGGTGCGGGCATTGCGACTGCCGCACTGCTAGCAAGGCTGCAGGTGACGCTGATCGAACAGTCTGACGATGCCGCGGCGGCGGCACGCACGCGGATTGCAGGCAACCTGTCAGGCGCGGTCAAACGCGGCAAGATCAGTCTGGACGCCTATGACCGCCTGATGGCCGAGGCGCTGCAGGTCGGGACGGATTACGATGCGCTTGCCACCGCCGACGTGATCATCGAGGCCGCGTTCGAGGATTTCGCGGTCAAGCGCGACATCTTCACCCGGCTGGATCAGGTTGCCCGCCCCGGCGCGATACTGGCCAGCAACACGTCCTATCTTGATCTGGATGCCATTGCGGATGTCACGGACCGGCCCAAGGATGTGATCGGGTTGCATTTCTTTTCACCTGCCCATGTGATGCGCCTGTTAGAGGTTGTTGTTGGTGAAAAGACCGCGCCGGATGTAGTCGCGACCGGATTTGCGCTGGCCAAGCGGCTGGGCAAGACGGCGGTGCGCGCCGGGGTCTGTGACGGGTTTATCGGCAACCGTATCCTGTCCAGCTATCGGACGGCGGCCGACCACATGGTGCTGGACGGCGCGTCACCGTTTCAGATCGACCGGGTGATGGAAGAGTTCGGTTTTGCCATGGGGCCGTTTGCGGTGGCCGACCTGGCCGGGCTGGATATCGGCTGGGCCAATCGCAGGCGGCTTGCACCGACCCGGCATCCAAAGGAACGGGTGCCGACCTATCCGGATCGTCTGTGCGAACAGGGGCATTTCGGTCAGAAAACGGGCCGTGGTTATTATGTCTATGACGGGCGTAACAAGGTCGAAAATCCTGATGTGGTGGGTTTGATTGATGCGGAACGGGCGGCATTGAGGATCACCCCAAGGGCGTTTGATGACGCCGAGATTCTGCGCCGCTACATGGCGGCCATGGTCAATGAGGCAGCGAAGGTGGTTGGCGAAGGCATCGCCCGCCGCTCGCTGGATGTCGATGTCACGCTGCTGCTGGGTTACGGATTTCCGCGCTATCATGGCGGGCCGATGAAATGGGCGGATCTGCAGGGGCTGGACACGATCCTCGCCGATATCAACGTGTTTGCGCAGGACGACGCGCATTTCTGGCAACCCGCCTCGTTGCTGGAACAACTGGTGGCGGATGGCCGCGAATTTGATGATCTGAACAAGGAGACCGGCGCATGAAACAAGCGGTGATCGTGGATGCGGGCCGCACCGGCCTTGCCAAATCGCATCGGGGGTCGCTGAACCGCACCCATGGTGCGACCATGACCGGCCATGTGATTGCCGGGCTGCTGGAACGGACCGGGCTGTCGCCCGACATGATCGAGGATGTGGTGATCGGCTGCGGTTACCCCGAGGGCGAGACCGGCGGCAACATTGCGCGGCAAAGCGCGCTGCGCGCCGGGCTGCCGGTGACCAGTGCCGGACAGACCGTCAGCCGGTTCTGCGCCAGTGGTTTGCAGGCCGTGGCCACCGCAGCACAGGCGATCATGGATGGTGCCGGTCCGCAGATTGCGGGGGGTGTCGAAAGTATTTCGCTTGTCATCCCGAATGTGCGGCGTGTGCCGGAACCCACGCTGGCGCAGACGATGCCGCAGGTTTACATGACCATGATCGAAACCGCCGATCTGGTGGCGAAGCGCTATGGTATTGCGCGCGACGCGCAGGATGCCTTTGCACTGGTCAGTCAGGAACGGGTGGAGGCCGCACAGGAGGCCGGACGCTTTGACACGGAAATCCTGCCGATGACGACCGTGATGGCGGTCAAGGACAAGGAAACCGGAGAGGTTGACGAGCGCGAGGTTACGCTGGACCGCGATGAATGCAACCGGCCGGGCACGACGCTTGACGGTTTGGCGGGGCTGGCACCGGTGCGCGATGGCGGCTTTGTCACGGCCGGCAATGCCAGCCAGTTGTCGGACGGTGCTGCGGCCCTGATCATGATGGACGCGGGCGAAGCAGAGCGGCGCGGGCTGGAGCCGCTGGGTGCGTTCAAGGGGTTTGCCGTGGCGGGCTGCGGGCCGGAGGAGATGGGCATCGGCCCGGTTTTTGCCGTGCCCCGCCTGCTGGAACGGCACGGACTGACGGTCGATGATATCGACCTGTGGGAACTGAACGAGGCGTTCGCCAGTCAGGCGCTTTATTGTCAGCAGCAACTGGGCATCGATCCTGACAAGCTGAACGTTGATGGCGGGTCGATTGCCGTGGGCCATCCGTTTGGCATGACAGGTGCACGTCTGACCGGGCACCTGCTGCATGAAGGGCGGCGGCGGGGTGCAAAGCTGGGCGTCGTGACCATGTGCATCGCTGGTGGCATGGGTGCCGCTGGTCTGTTCGAGATTTATCGAGAGGCCAAAACATGGACCTGACATTCGCCGAAGAAGACGAAGCGTTCCGCGCCGAACTGCGTGACTTTCTGGCCGAGGCCCTGCCGCAAGAACTGGCGGAAAAGGTCCGCCTGTCGCAGCCGCTGAAAAAGGCCGATTACGATGGTTGGCATGCGAAGCTGAACGCACGCGGCTGGTTGGCCTCGAACTGGCCCAAACGCTTTGGCGGGGCAGAATGGGGGGCTGTCCGGCGGTACATTTTCGAAGAAGAATGCGCGATGGCGAACGCCCCGCGGATCGTACCATTCGGGCTGTCGATGCTGGGGCCGGTCTTGCAGAAATTCGGGACAGAGGCGCAGCAGGCGCATTGGTTGCCGCGCGTGCTGAGTGGTGAGGACTGGTGGGCGCAAGGCTATTCCGAGCCGGGGGCAGGCAGCGATCTGGCGGCACTGCGGACCCGGGCTGTGCGCGACGGTGACCACTATATCGTCAACGGGCAAAAGACGTGGACCACGCTGGGCCAATACGCCAACATGATGTTCTGCCTTGTGCGCACCGATCCGGAGGCCAAGAAGCAGGAAGGCATTTCGTTCCTTCTGATCGACATGACAGCGCCGGGGGTGGAGGTGCGCCCGATCACCCTGATCGATGGATCGGTCGAGGTGAACGAGGTCTGGCTGACGGATGTGCGTGTGCCGGTCGAAAATCTGGTGGGTGAGGAAAACAAGGGTTGGACTTATGCCAAATATCTGCTGACCCATGAGCGGACCAATATCGCGGGTGTCGGGTTTTCGCGGGCCGGTCTGGATGCGGTCAAGCGGATCGCGGGCCGGGTGCGGATGCGCGGGCGCCCCCTGATCGAAAATCCGCATTTCGCGGCCCGTGTCGCGCAGGTTGAAATCGACCTGATGGCGATGGCCACGACCAATCTGCGCATTGTGTCGAAGGCCACTGCCGGGCAGGCACCGGGGCTGGAAAGCTCGCTTTTGAAGATCAAGGGCACGCAGATCCGGCAGGAAATCACCGATCTGGCCCGCCGCGCGGTCGGGCCGCATGCGATGCCGTTTGCGTCCGAAGCGATCGAAGGGACCAACATGACGCTGCCCGACCCGTTTGACGCGGGCAATGTGACGGGTGCCTATTTCAACAACCGCAAACTGTCAATCTTTGGCGGCTCGAACGAGATCCAGCGCGAGATTTTTGCCAAACACATGATGCGGGACGCGACATGAATTTCGATCTGACAGATGAACAGCGCATGCTGCAGGACACGCTGCGCAAGGCGCTGGCGACAGCAAGCGATCCGTGGGCGGCATTGGCCGAACTGGGTGTGATCGGCGCGCTTTTTGACGAAGAAACTGGCGGGTTCGGCGGCACCGGGTTTGACATTGCGCTGGTTTTTGAGGAGCTGGGGCGCGCTGATGTATTCCTGTCGATGATCGACCGCGCGTTGGTGCCCGGTCTGCTGCTGACAGCGGCGGGGCACGACATAGCCGATGTCATCGCGGGGACTGAAAAACTGGCCTGGGCGCATGGCGAATTGGGCGCGCGCTACGATCTTGACTGGGTTGAAACCCGCGCGGTTGGCGATGCGATCAGCGGGCAGAAAACCGTTGTGGTGGGGGCAGAGGATGCCGACAGCATCCTTGTCACGGCCCGCCATGGGGGCGCTGCAGATGATCAGGCGGGTATCGGACTGTGGCGCGTCGCGAGCGATGCCGCCGATCTGTCGCTGCATGGCTACGACATTGCCCAGGGGGGCCGCGCGGCAGAGCTGACGGTGGAGAATACGCCGGGCTCGCCGCTGTTGCCTGAAGCCTTTGACGCGGTGTCGCAGGCGGTGGCTGCCGCCACGCTGGCGCAGATGGCCGAAACGCTGGGTGCCATGGAAACTGTGGCGGCCATGACCCAAGACTACCTGAAAACCCGCAAGCAGTTCGGGCGGCCCATCGGCAGCTTTCAGGTTCTGGCGCACAGGCTGGCTGATATGATGCTTGAGGTGGAACAGGCCCGCTCTGCCGTGATTCTGGCGGCCGGGCATCTGCATGATGCGCCCGCCCAGCGTGATCTGCATGTTTCGGCCGCCAAGAACCTGATCGGGCGGGCCGGGCGGATGATTGCGGAAGAGGCGATCCAGATGCATGGCGGCATCGGCATGACCGAGGAATATGCGCTGGGCCGCTTTGCCAAACGCATCATCATGGCCGATCACCGGTTCGGCGATACCGATCATCATCTGGAGCGGTTCATTGCCTTGCGCGCCTGATCCGCTGATCATCACCGGCGAAACCGGCACGCAGCGCCTGATCGGGTATGTGCTGGATGTGTCCGGCACGGACAGCCGCGCCCGGTGTCGGCTGGATGTCCGTGATGATCATCTGAACCGTCACAACGTGTTGCATGGCGGCATCATCAGTTGCCTGCTGGACAGTGCCGCCGGTGCCACCGCATCGATGCAGGTGGACCCGGGCGGTCGTCAGCCGTTTCTGAGCATTTCGCTGAACGTCAATTTCATCGCCCCGGCGCGCCCCGGTCCGGTCGAGGCAGTTGGTGAGGTGACGGGCGGCGGGCTCAAGCTGAAATTCGTCAGTGCGGAACTGCGCGATGATGACGGGCGCCTGATTGCCACCTCGACCGGGACCTACAAGCAGGTGTCAGCGTCATGAGTATCAGACTGGAACAAAAGGATGCTGCCCTGATCATTCACAATCAGGAGGCAAGGCGCGGGGCCATACAGCCGGAGCTTTATGAGGCGATCAAGGCGGCGATGCAGACTGCTGAGGCCCCGGCCATTCGCGCCGTTATTCTGACCGGTGGTCCGTTTTTCTGTGCCGGTGGCGATCTGACCCAACTGCGGCAACGTGCCAGCCTGCCGGAGGATGAGCGGCGCGCGCGGATCGAACAATTGCATGATGTGATCCGGGCGATGCATGCCTGTCCGGTGCCCCTGATTGCGGCGATTGAGGGTGGTGCGGCTGGTGCGGGTCTGTCGCTGGCGCTTGCCTGTGATCTGATTGTGGCGGCGGAAAATGCGGCGTTTACAGCCGCTTATGTCAAGGTTGGCCTGACACCTGATGGCGGGCTGACATCCGCGTTGTCGCGGTTGCTGCCGCGCCAGTTGGCGATGGAGGCCTGTCTGTTTGGCACGCCGATCAGTGCGGAAACGCTGAACGATCTGGGCGTGATCACCCGGCTTTGTCCCAAGGGGCGGGCGCTGGCAGAGGCCGAAACCCTTGCCCGGCGCATCGCCGAAGGCCCAAGGCAGGCGCAGTCGCAGATCTGCGCCTTGCTGCGAAGTGCCGCGGACCAGCCGCTGGATGTGCAGATGGCGCGCGAGGTTGACAGCATGGCGCGGGCCGTCGCATCGCCAGAGGCGGCCGAAGGCATGGCCGCGTTTTTCGAAAAGCGCCCCCCGGTGTTCCAGTCATGACCCTGTTCCGGACGGCGCTGACTGACCGGCTGGGTATCAGAATGCCGATGCTGGCGGGCGGGCTGATGTGGCTGGGCGATGCGGATTATGTGGCGGCTGCCGCCAAAACCGGCATCCTTGGATTTATCACTGCGGCCAGTTTTCCTGACGACGCTGACCTCAAAGCAGAAATCGCCCGTGCCCGCAGGCTGTGTGGTGACAGGCCGTTTGGCGTCAATGTGTCGATGCTGCCGAAACTGGTGCCCGGCGAACGGACTGAAGATCTGTTCCGGCTAATCGCGGATGAAGGGATCACTGTAATCGAAACCTCCGGTCGCAATCCCGAACCCTATATGCCGCTGCTTAAAGACCTTGGCCTAACCATGATCCACAAGGTGCCCGCCGTGCGCTACGCGCAAAAGGCCGAGGCAGTCGGTGTGGATATGGTCAGCATCGTCGGAGCCGAATGCGGCGGACATCCGGGCATGGATATGATCGGGTCTTTCGTCAATGCCGCCATGGCTGGCGAGAGCCTCAAGATCCCGTTCCTGATCGGCGGTGGCGTCGGCCACGGGTCGCAACTGGTGGCGGCACTGTCCATGGGCGCATCAGGTGTCGTGTTGGGAACGCGACTGCTGGTGTCAGAGGAGTTGAACACGCATCCCGACTACAAGGCGGCCATCGCACAAGCAACCGAACGGGACACGGCCCTGACGATGCAATCCGTGCGCAATACCGTGCGGTCACTGGCCAACGAAACCACAAAAGCCGTCGCCCGGATGGAGGCCGAAAACCCCGATATCACCATTGCCGACCTGATGCCGCTTGTATCGGGCAAGATCGGGCGCAAGGCCTACCAGACGGGTGATGTCTCCCACGGTTTGTTGTCTGCGGGCCACGCACTCGGCCTGACCAACGCGGTCGCGCCAATGGCCGAGATCATCAACCAGATCGAAAAAGAAGCGGAAACGGCGATGGCAAGGCTCGACAAAATCAGGATACGGGCATGAGCGACCGTATTCATACCATTCTCGATCGACAGGTCGCCGCGCAACCTGACGCACCGGCGCTGACCGATACGCTAGGGCATATCTGGAATTACGATGAACTGGCGTCAGCCAGCAATGACCTCACTAACAAGCTGACCCAACTGGGTGTACGCAGGAACGACCGGATCATGATCCTGATGGAAAACTGCGCCGCAGCCCTCGCCGCGATTTTCGCCGCATCGCGCATTGGGGCGGCTTTCATCCCTGTCAATGCACGCCAAAGTGCCACCGAAATCGCACGGGTCATCACCCATGCCGATCCCGCAGCGATCCTGTTCACGGCGGAAGTATCAGACGAAGCGCGCGCCCATGCTAACGAGCTTGGCGCAACACCCCTCCACCTTGGTCTGCACGTACTGGCCAGAGTGTCAAACCCCGAGGATGTGTTGGAGGATGTCGCCACCATTCTCTACACCACCGGCACAACCGGCACGCCAAAAGGCGTCATGCTGACCCATGCCAACCTGATTTTCGGCGGTCAGGCCACACGCGAAACCCGACAGCTGCAAAGCAGCGACATCCTGTACGGTGTGCTGCCCATCAGCCATGTCTTTGGGCTCGTGTCGGTTCTGATGGGGGCGATGGTATCAGGCGCCTCGATCAGGCTTGAACCACGCTTTGCGCCCGCCACGCTGTATCAGGCGCTGACATCCGGTCTGACCATCCTCTTTGCGGTCCCGCAGATGCACGCGCTTCTGATGCAATACACCAAGGAACAGGGGCATGACCAGCTGCCCTCTGACACGCTGCGCTATGTTTCATCAGGGGCCGCCCCGCTTGACCCGGATTGGAAACGGCGGGCCGAGGCATTCTACGGCATTCCCTTGCAAAACGGCTACGGCATGACCGAAACCAGCGCGGGCGTTTGCGTCACCCGGCATGCCGACAATAATGACGACATCTCGGTCGGCCCGCCCTCGCCCGGGGTCAGGGTCAAACTGGATCTGGAGGCGCCGGGTGCGGAAGGCGACGTTGGCGAAATCCTGGTGGCTGGCGGCGGGGTGATGCAGGGCTATTTTCGCAATCCCGATGACACAGCACAGGTCTTCACCAGTGACGGCTGGCTGCGCACCGGCGATCTGGGGATGATCGATGATGTGAGCCATCTTCATATCAAGGGCCGGTCGAAGGAACTGATCATCCATGGCGGTTTCAACGTCTACCCGCCAGAGGTCGAGGCGGCGCTGAACGATCATCCACAGGTCATTCAATGCGCGGTGATTGGTCATGCCGAAGACGGTGATGAAAAGGTCTATGCCTTTGTCGAGGCCGCGCGCGACGACTGGCCGGACGAAGACGCGCTCCGCCAATTCGCCGCCGCCCGCCTGACGGGTTACAAACGCCCGTCAAGGATCATCCTAACCGAACGACTGCCCGCCGCCGCAACCGGCAAGATACTCAAACACAAGCTGCTGGATTTGTTGAAAAGCTGATCTTTGAGGGTTCTGGCAACTGCTGCAGCGGATGCGCATCAGTTGTGATTCAGACGGCGACAGGTCTGTGCAGTTTCTGACGCATGTGGGATGATCTCGACGTGACAGGTTAATCCAGCGGGCGGCGGTTCTTGGGCGGCGCAACGGGCAGATGGGCGAATCGTCAGTTAATGCGAGGTTTTGCTGGGATTTGGCCGGTCGGCATCGCGTCGGCAAAGCGTCGGACTTGCGTATGGCAGTTTTGCGGCCCGGACCGTGGTTAAGGCAGCGGACGGTGGTCAGGCGTTAACGAAGTCTGAAACGCGGTCCCGGATCGGGTCCGGGACGGGCGGCGGCTCTGAGCGTTTGATGCTTTCGGTTGCAGGTCACCGGGGCGGAAATTTCGAGACGTGTTGGAAACGGGCGCAGCCCCGGACGGTCTGCCTATGGCGCAACAGGAGGGCAGCGGCCGACCTGGAGGACGCTTGGGGCGGTGGTGTTTTGCGGTGTGGGTGCCGGATGGGTGAGGTTGCGCTGTTTGCGGCGCTGCAAAAGCGGCCTGCGGGGGGAGGGTGAGAACCGTCTCGGAAACGATCCGGGGGATCGTTTCAGGTTCGAACGGGCGGAGCCCCGGGGGCGCGGAGTCTTTGGTTGATGTCGTGCGCGACACGAGGGGAGCGTCTGGACCTCGGGGTGGGTGCGAAGCGCCCTTCCCATGGGGGAGGGTTTGAGGCGTCTTGGAAAAGGTCCAGTGGACCTTTTCAGCCGAAAACGGGCGGAGCCCCGGCCCGAGTGCGATTTAGGCGGGGCGCATCTTTCTTGGTCGGTCAAAAGACTTTGGCTAATATTTCGCACAACAGTAGGGAAGCGTCTGGACCTCGGGGTGGGTGCGAAGCGCCCTCCCCATGGGGGAGGTCCGGGCGCTGCCCGGCGAGGCCGGGCGGAAGAGTTCTGAAGGGCGGGATTTGAATTCCCGCCCCCCATTTCATTTTTTACGATTCACGTTGTCTGACTTGGATCTGTCAGGATTATCCCGCGCGTATTCACGGCCTTTGATTTTTACAACATGCGCGTCAGGATGTTCTCCACGCTTTATCTCGGCAACGATGTTGCGACGGGGAACATCTTTGCGCCGGCCAACATCGTAATGTTCGTTGCGTCCGCCGGGGCCGTCGTTCTTGCCAACGATCCGTGTCATGCCCAACCCTTGTATTCTTGCGGTGCGACATCGGCAAACCGTTGTCCGTTCACAACTTCAGAAACGCGACCCTGATTAATCGCCCCCAAGACCGCAGATATCTGTGCTTGGTTCAGCGGGGTGTTAAGCCAGAGCCATTTGATCCGCCCCGCGAGTTCTCGCGTGAGCTTTGGGCTGCGGTTTTTGGTTCTTCTCAAAGGTGCCATCAATCTACTCCTTTTCATGGCAGTTCTGGCCCCCTAAGCGCGTCCAAAGGACTTGACGCTTGGTTCCATCGCGTGCCACACAAAGGGTGTGAAGCGATGTGCTTTTTGAGCACGCGATGGTTCCTAGTCGGAGCCAAGCGGGGAGTTGTTGGCATATGCCAAGCTTCCCGCTTCAAGAAAAGTGATCCATCTACCCGTGGTGGGTCAACGAATTTTTAGCACAAAACCTTGATTAAATATGTTGACCAAGAAGAAACGTGGGCAAGTTATTTTGCACGATCGATTCATCCACCCAATTGCCCACAGCCACAACACCTACCGCCAATGCGAAATTTCTTTCATTTTTTGAACGGCTTACGTGCGTAATTTCACTCCGGCAAACTTTGCGGAGCAAGTTATCCAAAACCAAAATTTGTGTGGCCGCCTTCTATCAGAAAAATCTCCATCTTTCACAGGAGGTTAACTGCTCTTAAGCTTCCTTGGCCAAAAAGGACGCAATTACCTCATAATTTTGCCACTTTACAGATTTTTGAACACTTTTAGACCATTGATTCGGGTCATGGATTTGCTGGCTTTGTACGAAATCGCGCGACCGGCCTCCGCCTCTCGCGTGGCGAAGTGATCCGCCGGGATCATTTCCGGGAAGCCCTCAGGGCTCCGCCCGCAAACTCGGGAAACGATCCCCCGGATCGTTTCTTTATCCGAGTTTGCCCCACAAATCATACTCCCCCGCCTCCTCCACTTCGACCTTCACGACATCCCCGACGGCCAGCCCCTCAGCCCCCTCATCAATAAACAAATTCCCGTCGATCTCGGGCGCATCCGCCCATGTCCGGCAGGTGGCGATGCCGTCTTCGTCGATGTCGTCCACGATGACCTCCAGCACGCGGCCGACCCTGGCGGCCAGTTTTGCCTCGGAGATGGCTTGCGATTTGGCCATGAAACGCGCCCATCGCTCCTGCTTGACCTCATCGGGCACGTGGTCGGGCAGTGCGTTTGACCGCGCCCCGGCGACGTTTTCGTATTGGAAGCAGCCGACCCGGTCGAGTTGGGCTTCGTCCAGCCAGTCGAGGAGGTGCTGGAATTCTGCCTCCGTCTCTCCCGGGTAGCCGACGATGAAGGTGGAGCGCAGGGTGATGTCGGGGCATATCGAACGCCAGCGGGCGATTTCGTCCAGCGTTTTGGCCCCCGCCGCGGGCCGCGCCATGCGCCGCAGCACGTCGGGGTGGCTGTGTTGGAACGGGATGTCGAGGTAGGGCAGCACGCCATTATCGGGGTCCGCCATCAGCGGGATCAGGTCGCGCACATGGGGGTATGGGTAGACGTAGTGCAGGCGCACCCAGGCCCCCAGTTGCCCCAGTTCGCGGGTGAGGTCGGTGATATGGCTGCGCACTTCACCATCCTTCCACGGGTTCACATCGTATTTCCGGTCAAGCCCGTAGGCGGATGTGTCCTGGCTGATGACCAGGAGTTCCTTGACCCCGGCCTGCACCAGCTTTTCCGCCTCGCGCAGGACCGCGTGGGCAGGCCGGGAGGCGAGTTTGCCGCGCATGTCGGGGATGATGCAGAATTTGCATTTGTGGTTACAGCCTTCGGAAATCTTCAGATAGCTGTAGTGGCGGGGGGTGAGCGACACGCCGGTGCCGGGCAGCAGGTCGATGAACGGGTCGGGCGACGGGGGCACAACCTCATGCACCGCATCCAGCACCTGTTCGTATTGGTGCGGCCCTGTGACGGCGAGGATCTGCGGGTGGTGTTCGCGGATATAGTCGGGTTCGGCCCCGAGGCAGCCGGTGACGATGACCTTACCGTTTTCCTGCAGCGCCTCGCCGATGGCGTCCAGCGATTCCGCCTTGGCACTGTCGAGGAAACCGCAGGTGTTGACGATCACCGCCTCGGCCCCGGCGTAATCGGGCGAGATGGCGTAGCCTTCGGCGCGCAGGCGCGTCAGGATGCGTTCACTGTCGACCAGCGCCTTGGGGCAGCCAAGGGAGACCATGCCGATGGTGGGCTGGCCAGGGCGGCGGGTGTCAGCGACGCGCGCATTGGCGAGGTCGGGGCGAAGGTTGGGTGGGTTCTGGGTCATGGGCGGCGTATAGCGCGAGGGGTGGGCGTTGGGAATGGGTTGTCGGGTGCGGCCTATTCCTTTGCGACGAGGTTCAAGTTTTTCGGGTGTCAGCGGACATTCTTGCTCAAGGGAACGGGTAAGCTTGATGCGATCCCGTGGATGGAGACCTTTGCTGCCGGACAGACGGTTCTTGGGTTCATTCTGCTGTTTTTTCTTGGCCTTGGTCTGCGCACACGGTTTCGCCTGCGTTGACGGTTTGCGCCAGCAGCAGCGATTGTTGCGCAACGGGGGAAAATGGGTGATCTGTATCGCATAAATTGCATGCAGAATGGCAGGTTTGGCCGGGTCAACATCTGTTAATACTTGATTAACCATTGCCATGCGGTAAGCTGCCAGCATCCAATTTTTGGTTGTTCTTAAGCGTAGTGGTGGGGTTCTTTATGACAAAAATGCTTTTGATTTCGGCGATTGCAGCATTGGGTCTGGCGGCGCAAGCGCCTGCGGCGACCCTGACATTCGACGAGTTTTCTCATGGTGATGTGATCACCTCTCTCAATCTCGAAGGTGGCGTGACGGCAACGGTGTCGGCTAATGGTCGGTCCTCATCCTCGCCCGATCAGGCGTGGATTTTCGACACGACGCTGAGCGGCACGCGCGACCGTGATCTTGAGGGGCCGTTTACCAATGATGGCGTCAACTACGACATCTATGCGGGCCGCGCCCTGATTATTCAGGAAAACAACATTGGCCCCGATGACGACGGCAATGGCGGGATCATCACCTTTGTCTTCTCCCAGGCGATCACATTCCTTGGTTTTGATTTTCTGGATGATGAGACAGTGCGCGCCAGTGACAATAACGGCAACCTGACGCGGGTCGGGCGCCCGACCGGATCTGCATTTGACAATTATCACACCTCGTCCGGTCTGCTGAACTGGGCCAATGTGACCCAGCTGACGTTTGATTTCGGCCGCAATTCCGGCGCGATTGATAACCTGCGTTATGAAGTTTCGCAGATTCCTGTGCCCGCATCCTTGCCGCTGATGCTGGCGGCACTGGGTGGTCTGGGCTTTATGGCGCGGCGCAGAAAAACCGCCTGACACCGCAAATGAGGTTTCCGGGAAAGGCCAGAACATGCTGGCCTTTTTTGTTGATCCCTATTTCGTCTGCATCTTGCGGACCATGCCCAGCAGCATCTTGCGCGGCAGAAATGGCATGACCCAGCCGGTCAGAAACCGCAGCTTGGTGTCATTGATCACCAGCAGCTCGCCCCGCCGCATGGCGTCATAGCCGAATTTTGCCACCGCTGCGGGTGTAGCCCCGCCGGAACTGGTCAGGGGGATCCCTTCCAGATCGGCCACGGCGGCAAACTCGGTTTCGACAAAGCCCGGTTCAAGGACGGTGACCGTGACCTTCTTGTCCTTTAACTCGTCCGCCAGAGCCAATGAAAAGCTTGAGACATAGGCCTTTGTCGCGAAATAGGTCGCCTGCAGCGGCCCCGGCATACTGGCCGCTGTCGAGCTGACATTGAGGATCTTGCCGCCACCTTGTGCCGCCATATCACGCCCGATCATATGGCAGAGCGAGACCAGCGCCTTGACGTTGAGGTCAATCATGGTGAGGTCAGTGTCCAGATCGCGTTCGATAAACTTGCCATGCCCGCCAAAGCCGGCATTGTTGATCAGGATGTCGATGCGCTGGCCGTTGATCGCATCATAGAGTTTCTGCGCCCCCCCGCCGGCCCCCAGATCAAGCGGGACGGTGGTGACGCTGACCTCATGGTCCTTTTCCAGTTCCGCTTTCAGCGCGTCCAGTTCCTCCGCCCGGCGGGCGGTGATGATCAGATCGCCCCCTTTGCGGGCGTGGTAGGTGGCAAAGGCACGACCGATCCCTGCGGAGGCGCCTGTGATAAGGGCAGTGTTGGGCATGGTGTTCTCCTGATAAGTCAACGGGCAGGTACGACATGGGCCTGCGCTGACCGTGCCTGTCAGGCATTGGCAGGTGGCAGCACAAGAGCAGTCTAACGGCTTTCCACTGCTGATTGTATAGACGTCGTCGCTGGCTGTTACGCTGACGTTGCGGAAAGTCAGCGTTGTATCGGTGTAGATGGGTATCAGGGCATTCTGTGCGGCGCGGCCATGGTTGGGGCCGAGCCAATGCGACGCCTAGGTCTCGGACGTCCACGTGGCGCGGGTGGGGGTTGAACCCCACCCGACAGATGATCTTGTGTAAGATGGGTCTTGACCCATCCTGCCTGGTCTATTTTCCCAGACAATAGCGCATGATCGCCTTTTGCGCGTGCAGCCGGTTTTCGGCCTCGTCAAAGATCACCGAATGCGGCCCGTCCATCACGCTGCTTGTCGCCTCGTCATCGCGGTGGGCGGGCAGGCAGTGCATGAAAAGCGCGTCATCCTTGGCCTTGGCCATCAGCGCGTCGTTGACCTGATATCCCCGCAACTGGTTGTGCCGCCGTTCGCGGGCCGATTGCGGGTCATGCATCGACACCCAAGTGTCCGTCACCACCAGATCAGCCCCTTGCACGGCCTCATCGGGGTTCCGGACGGTTGTATAAAGACCATCCAGCGCCGGTTCCGGGTCAAGGGGCGGTGGGCCGGTAAAGACCAGATCAAAATCGAACTGCTTGGCGGCGTGCGCAAAGCTGGCAAAGACGTTATTGCCATCGCCCGACCAGACGACCCTTTTGCCTTTGATTGGGCCCTGATGTTCCTCGAACGTCATGATATCGGCCATGATCTGGCAAGGATGCGTCCGGTTGGTCAGCCCGTTGATCACGGGCACAGTGGCATATTCGGCCATTTCCTGCAGTGTCTGTTCCTCGAACGTGCGGATCATGATCAGGTCCACGTAGCGCGACAGCACACGGGCAGTATCTGCAATCGTCTCGCCATGGCCCAGCTGCATATCGGCCCCTGACAAAACCATGGTCTGCCCGCCCATTTGGCGCACGCCCACATCGAAGGACACCCGCGTCCGCGTCGATGGTTTTTCGAAGATCAGGGCGACCATATGGCCCGCCAGAGGTTGTTCAGCATCCGGCGTGCCCTTGGGCAGGCCGTCGCGCGCATTTTTCATGGATTGCGCATTGGCGATAATGTTGTGCAGGTCACCTGCCGGGGTGACATCAATATCAAGAAAATGTTTCATAAGCGTCGCTTTTGTTGGGTCACCGAGGACCGGAAAATCAAAGGTGGGTCATCACCTGAACAAGTTTGCCATCACGGGTCGAGGCCAATCGTCGTTTGCGGAAACCGGCCTGCGTATAAATGCCAAGGGTCCGGGTGTCCGTTGTATTCGCCGACACCGCCACCATCGGATAATGCAGGCGCAAGTCACGCAGATAGGCATCGATATAGCCAGCGGCATGCCCCTGACCCAGATAGTTGGCATCCCCCACAAACGTATCGATTACCCGGGTGGACCGGGGCAGGTCCGAATATTCCGGCATGGGAAAGACGTGGGCGTCGTGGTTGTGAATATAGGCAAAGGGCTGCCCGACCAGTTCCACGACATGCATATCAATTTTCTGACTTTCCATATCCTGTTTGATCAGCGCAATCTGCCGTTCCGCGTTTCCCCACCAGACCTTGACATGCGGCATCTCAAGCCAGCCGCGCAGTTGCAGCAGGTCGTCATGGGTCACGCGGCGAAAGTTGTAATTACGCATCGGCCCCTTGCAACTGGCGCGCCGCGGCGTCGATCCTGTCGACGGCGGTGCCAATATCCTCGTCTGCGATGTTCAGGGCGGGCAGCAGGCGGACCACGTTGTCGGCGGCTGGCACGGTCAACACGCCTTGGGCAAAACCGGCGCTGACCACATCGCTATTGGGGACCTTGCATTTCAGCCCCAGCATTAGCCCGGACCCGCGTACAGCCTCGAACACATCCGGATGGGCGGCGATCAGCCCTTCGAGCTTCTGGCGCAATAGGCCGGCCTTGCGGTTCACCTCGGCCAGAAAGGCATCATCGGCGACGATCTCCATCACCTTGGCACCGACTGCACAGGCCAGCGGGTTGCCCCCATAAGTCGACCCATGCGTGCCCGCCGTCATGCCGGAGGCCGCGTTTTCCGTGGCCAATACCGCGCCCAGAGGGAACCCCCCGCCGATCCCCTTGGCGACCATCATGATATCGGGCGTTACCCCTGCCCATTCATGGGCAAAGAGTTTCCCTGTCCGCCCCATGCCGCACTGCACTTCGTCCAGGATCATCAGGATCCCGTGCTGGTCACACAGATCGCGCAGGCCCTTCAGGCAGGCATCGGGCAGTGGCCTGATCCCGCCTTCACCCTGCACCGGTTCGACCATAATCGCGGCGATCTTGTCGCTTGCGGCGGCGTTCAGCGCGTCGTGATCGCCGAATTCCAGATGGGTGAAGCCAGGCAGCAGCGGGCCGAACCCTTTTGTCATTTTCTCGGACCCGGCGGCGGCGATGCCTGCGCTGGACCGGCCATGGAAGGAACCGGAGAAGGTGATGATCTCGGTCCGGTCCTCGCCTTTGTCGTACCAGTATTTGCGGGCCATTTTGACGGCCAGTTCACAGGCTTCGGTGCCCGAATTGGTGAAAAACACCGTGTCGGCAAAGGTTTTTTCCACCAGCATATCGGCCAGCTTTTGCTGGGCGGGGATGTTGTAAAGGTTCGACACATGCCAGAGCGCGCCGGCCTGTTCGGTCAGGGCGGCGACAAGGGCGGGGTTCGCGTGGCCCAGCGCATTCACCGCGATCCCGGCGCCAAGGTCCAGAAAGCGTCGCCCGTCGGCTTCCGTCAACCATGACCCCTCGCCTGATACGAAAGTCAGGGGGGCGCGTGAATAGGTCGGCAGAATAGACGTGATCATGGCGATCATCCTTGCAATTAAGCCCGATTGGTGCAGGACCAAGGGGGGAGAGTCAACGATGTTAAGGGGTTATGAGCGGGTATGACAACAGGCGGCGCGGTTAGCGTCGGCGTCGGGTCTGGGCTGTCATACGGGTTATCATGCTGGCGTGATAGCGTGGTTGGCCGCAGTGCGAAAGCACATTTATTGCTTGTCGCCTGCCCCTAGGTCAATTTCTTGCTTTGTGCTAACGTTGTCCGCGCATTTGTGGAGGAAATTTCATGGCTTCTGATAATGTGACAGTCCTTGTGGGCACGACAAAGGGCGGATTCCTAGTGTCCGGCGACGCCCAGCGCGACAACTGGTCTGTCCAAGGCCCCCTCTGCGACGGCTGGCCGATCAATCATATTGTGGGCGATCCTGATACCGGGCGGCTTTGGGCCGGTGGCGGCGGCGATTGGAATGGCGCTGGCGTCTGGCGGTCAGAGGATGGCGGTAAGACCTGGGAGCTGGCCAAGCTGACCAAAGGCCAGATGGATGACTGGGCAGCGAATGATCCCGACTTTGCAGCGATGATCGGCTGGACAGACGACCCGCTGCCGTTTGAGGGGTTTTCGCAAATCTGGTCGCTGGGTTACGCCCATGGCACGCTTTATGCGGGCACGAAACCGGCGGGCCTGCTGAAAAGCACGGATCACGGCAAGACATGGGAAAAGGTAGAGGGGCTGACCAATCACCCCTCTGCCGATAGCTGGAACCCCGGTGCGGCCGGGCTGGTGCTGCATACGATTGTGTCCGATCCTAAAGATCCCGAGAAGTTGTGGATCGGGATTTCAGCCGCCGGGGTTTTTGCAACCGAAGATGGCGGCGAAACCTGGGACCGGCGCAACCGGCTGTCAAATGCTGAGGCCTGCGGGCATCACGATCATCCTGCCGCCCCGGCCAATGGCGAAACCGGACATTGCGTGCATAACATGATGCGCGCGCCGGGGGATGGTGATGTGCTGTATCAGCAGAACCATCACGGTGTCTGGCGGTCATCGGATGGCGGGCGCAGTTGGGATGATATCAATGCCGGTCTGCCATCGACCTTCGGGTTTCCGATCCGGGTGCATCCGCGCGATCCTGACACGCTCTGGACCTTGCCGCTGAACGGCGACAGTGCGGGGCGCTATCCGCCCGACGCAGCGGCGGCTGTCTGGCGGTCACGCGATGGCGGGCAAAGCTGGCAGGACATGCGGAACGGGCTGCCGCAGCAAAGCTGTTTCTTCACCGTGCTGCGCCAGGCGATGGGCGGAGACAGGCAGGACCCCGCAGGTGTTTATTTCGGCACCAATAGCGGGTCGGTGTTCGGCAGTTTTGACGAAGGCGACAGCTGGCACGAGATTGCGCGCCACCTGCCGACCGTGCTGGCGGTCGAGGTGCTGGACCGGGCGTGAATTCAGTGTTCCGGCTGTCTGGCGAGGTCTGGACGGTCTAACAGTTTCCCCGGACTTTGGGTCAAGGAACCAATCAGGCAACTGCGCGTTAGGCCCGGAAGGAGCCCAATTATGGCCAATCAATCCGCCTTGCGCATTTGCATCACATTGCTGACTGCTATCGCTGTTTTTACCGTGCTGCGGTACGCCAAGGATCTGTTTGCGCCGGTGATCACTGCGCTCCTTCTTGGTATTGTCATGACGCCCCTGTCCGACCTGATGGATCGGATGCGCATTCCTGCGGCGCTGGCGGCATTTGTTTCGGTGACCCTTGCGCTGCTCTCAATTCTTTTACTGATCCTGCTGATTGAGCCTTATGTCACCCAGGTGATTGATCGCGCGCCCGTCATATGGAACGAACTTCGCACAACCGTTGATGAGTTGAAGCGCATCATGCGGGGCATCGAAGAAATGACCGAGGATGTCGCAGCCGCAATCGAGGCGAGCCCCAACACAGAGGAGGGTGGGCCCGTCGCCTTGCCGTCCCTGACCGATGCCCTGTTTCTGGCGCCGCAATTCGCAGCACAGATCATGATTTTCACAGGTACACTTTATTTCTTTCTGATGGCGCGCAACGGTATCTATGACTGGGTCAGCGCATCCTTCGCTTCGTTTGGCGAAAGCGATCTGCGATATGCCGCCAAGCAGGTGTCGCGCTATGTTCTGACCATAAGCATGATCAATCTGGGCTTCGGCGTTTTGGTCACAATCATCATGCAATTAATCGGGATGCCCTCGCCGATTGTATGGGGGGTTTTGGCCTTTGCGCTTAACTTTGTGCTTTATCTGGGTCCAGCGGTGCTGATCGCAACCTTGCTTGTCGCGGGGATCGTTGTTTTTGACGGTGCAGCCAGTTTTCTGCCTGCGGCGATCTATCTGACCCTGAACGCGACCGAGGCGCAGTTTGTCACGCCGACGCTTGTGGGCAAAAGCCTGGCGGTTAATCCCTTGCTGGTCTTTCTGTCGCTTGTCTTCTGGTTATGGTTATGGGGCCCCATCGGTGGCATCATCGCCATCCCGCTGCTGGTTTGGAGCCTGTCGGTGCTCAAGGGCCTTTCTGGTCAGACCATCTCTTCCGGGACGCCCGGCAAATTGCGCGCGAGTTCAGAGGAAGAACCGATAGCGTAAGGCAACAGAAAGCCCTTCCTTTCTGTTGGTTCAAGCTGGGCATTTCTTGCGGCATGGGCCGACCACGCCTCGCAAGCGGTTAGATCCGAAAAACAGGCAGGGTCTGCGTCCGACCCCAGCCAATGCGAAAAGCATCGTGATTTCAGTTGCGCCACTTCGGCGGTTGACTGTGTTCCAACCCCGGCTTCCGTATCCCACGCAAAGCTGCGTCCATTGAGGTTGGCGGAGGCTACCATCGCATACTGATCATCGAATATTGATACTTTGGCATGCAGATAGACAAGCGGCGCACCGAACAGGGCCGCCCTGCCCTTTTCATTGGTTGGTCTGGGTTGGGCGGGCGAACCGATAAAGACGCGCGGCCCGAACGCCTCTTGGACGATCTTGATGCATTCCCGCTGCAGATGCTCGCCATATGCTGCATCGCTGCCGGGTTCATCCTTAAACGCGACATCCTCTGGTGCTGCAGGCAGGATCAGGATCATGGTCAGGCCCGGCTTTTCCTGCGCACGTCTGGCGAGTTCGTTTGCCAGGTCGCGGTCGCGAAAGAACTGTGTTTCCAGATAGACCAGATTTTCTGTCTCGGCGATCTGAACCTTGTGCCGTTCCGCAAGCTCACCGACAACTGGCTTGGGCGACATGAACGGTAGCGACAGCTTGCGCCGCGCCGACAGCGTGCGCAGCAGCAGCTTTGTGGTGTGTGGTTTGCGGCCGTTGGTAACCGCCTGAAAGCTGGCCAGATGTGACGCTGCCTCTTCAGCCACCGGTCCGTCCACGATCACCTGCACATCATGCCATGTCTGATCGGCTGATTGCTGATGCGCTGGCGTGTCGTATCGACGGTCGTTCAGATCAAGACCACCGATGTAAAGGCGCTGTTTGTCGAACACCGCGAGCTTCTGGTGGTGGGTCGCAGGAACCAGCGCGGGCGGTGGAAAGCGGCGTGCCCGCAAGCCATCGCTGGTCTGGCGCAACATGGGGCGCAATCGTGGTGCCGTCTTCAGAAAATCGTCGCGGGCTGCATCATTCTCTAATGCCGCATCGGCAAGCTCGGCGTTGATTTCCTTGATCAGCCTTGGCCACAGCAGCAATCGGGGCAGTAGCCCCACCCGCGCCGGATGCATGGCCGCGCTGACGCTGAGCAATTCAGGGTGACGTGATACCTCGGCTGCGGCATGGAGCTGTCCGACGCATCGCCATGTGTATTGGTGGTTTTCGAGGCGGACCACAGGATCAAAATCGGTGATGGCAATCGAAATTCGCACACCCCGATTGAGAGTTGCAACTATCAGATCGAACCATATCTCGCCCAGCTTGCGCGCCTCGGGGGAGCGCAGTTTGGTCGTCACATCGAATATCCGGAAACCAGCCGCGATTTCCGTGTTTGCTGCCAGAAACTGGCGCTCCAAGGCGGGATATGCTTCCTGCGCCGTCAGCAACACCTCAAAGTGTCGATCCAGCGTGTCCTCCATCAGAAATCTCGCGCTTCTGGCACGAACTCTTCGACTTTGAACGGTATTGTCATTGTGTAGCTTTCCGGTGCTTCATTTACTTCGATTTTGCCCCCTAGCTGGATCGCAAATGCATTGATTAACTGCGCGCCAAGACCAGTACTTTCAGCATCCGACATTCGCCCGACGGAGTTGGCAATGGACAGCGTGCACATTCCGTCAGCCTGTGTCAGGGACACGGCCAACCACGGTTTTTCACCCCCCGCGCTGCCCAGATACTTCATTGCATTTGTTGCCGCTTCCGACAGCAACAGGGACAGAGGAACCGCCTGATCGGGATAGAGCATGACTGCTTCAATATCTTTTTTCACCGCAATTGAATTGCTGTCTTCCATTGCCACTTCGACGACTTTTTCGATGATCTCGTTTGCCAGATTGCCGGCATTCACCAAGCCGCCGTACTGGGATTGATAAAGATCACGGTGGATCGTGGCGAGGCTGAGGACACGATCCTGCAGCCGTAACAGCACGGATCGGGTCTCGTCCTCTTCGGCGGTGCGAATATGCATGTTCATGATGGACGATATCAGTTGCAAGTTGTTCTTGACCCGATGATGCACCTCTTTGATCAGTACGTTCTTCTCGCGCAACGCATTCTCCATCCCGGCTTCTTCGCGCAGGATATCATCTGTCATTTGTGCAAAGTTGTCATAGAGGGCCTGCATTTCATTGGGCATCGACAACCGACGCCCAAATGATTCCGTCGAGCGCTTTTTGGCGAAAACATCCATGTCGGCGCGCAATCGGGTAATGTGGCGCAAAACCAGCGTGTAGATCGACAGCATCGCAACCGCCATACTTGCAAACCACATCAGCGCCGGAAACAAGGCGGGCTTTAACAGCAGTGAAATAGGCCCGCCAAACCCATCATCACGCCGCCAGATGCCCAGAACGCTCGCCGGGCTGCCTTCTACAGGGACGATTGTATAGGTGTGTAAGTCGCCACGTGAGTCTTCCGCCTGAAATACGGTGCTTACCGCTGATTTCATCTCGGCCAGCGTCCGGTCTGAAGGCAGCTGTGCCGCTGCGCCCGCAATTGTAGAGCGTGCCATGAGAATCTCGCCGTTCTGATTGAACGTGATTAACTCCTCCAAGCCAAGTGCGGCCAAGTCTTCGGTCGTCTCCTGCAGGCCGGTATTTGGGATGGAAATCGAGATGAAGCCGGCAAAGACATCATCAATCAGATACGGCTCTGAGATCACGAACACGGATTGCCCGCTCAGCGGGGCCGCCGGATTTGCTACAATCGTCGGTGCGCGGGCCGCCATAGCATCCGCAAAGAACGGATCGCCGGAAAAATCGTAGCTGCGGTCAGCGGAAGAGCATGTGACGATCCCGGAAAGTGGCAGGATCCCGATGAAGCTGAATGTCTCATCGTTTTCGACAAATTCGGACAGAACGCGTTTACATCTGTCGGGGTTTCCGACAAAGTCATCGGCCACCATAGCAAAAAAGCCGGCCGCCCCGAGGGCGCGTTGGATAATCAGTTCTTCTGATTTCGCGGCCTTTTCCGTCAGGGCCAGCAGCGCCAGATCCGCATTGCGTTCAGCCTCTGCCGCGACCCTGCTGGTTTGAAAAATTGCGACCGATCCAAGCGGAAACAGGGCAAGTGTCATGAGCAGAACAATCTGCACACGCAGGCTGTTGAGCCAGCCGGTTTTCATTTCGTGGCAAAACCCGAACCGCTGACAACTGCCATCGTGGCCTGATCGGTCAACTCAAGAGTGTCGTCATCCTCGAGCTTGAGAAGTTGGGTCAGTTTTGCACGCCCGCGATTAACCCTGCTTTTCATCGTTCCTGTCGCCACCCCGCACATTTCCCCTGCATCTTCGTAGGAAAATCCGGAGGCGCCGACAAGGATCAATGCTTCGCGCTGCTCGTCGGGCAATTGATTGAAGGCGACTTTGAAATCCATCATCTGCAACCGCCCGTCATGTTCGGGCTTCACTGACAATTGGCCGGACATCACGTCGTCGACATCCGCCACTTCACGGTTCAACTTGCGGCGGGAGGTGTAGAAATTGTTACGCAAAATTGTGAAAAGCCAGGCCCGCATATTCGTCCCTGGCGTAAATTTGTCGATGTTTGACCACGCTTTCAGCACTGTGTCCTGCATCATATCATCTGCCGTTGCGCGGTTGCGTGTGAGGCTCATCGCAAACGCACGCAGTGCGGGGAGATGATCGACCAGCTCGTCTCTCGGATCTGGTGCAGTCATTTTTTTGTCTTGCGCTCGTCGTCCTGCGCACGCAAAACGGCAAGAAGATCGGTGATTTGGGTAGGCATTTCGTCGCCTTCCAAGTCAGAAAACACCTGCTTGAGGTTTTCATCTATGTACTTGGCAATCTTTGCCTTTTTGGGATCGTCTTGACCTGCCATGCTCTTACCTTGCCTCGTGAACGAAAAAACCACTGCCTGATACGGAACGAACCAGACGTGTCAGTGTTTGGTTCCAAGTAAAATGAAAAAAGGTCAAAAAAATGAATAACACGACTGCGGATGCAAATTTCTCGGATCTCATCGCTGAACAATTGCCGTATCTGCGCCGCTATACAAGGGCTCTGACCGGGTCACAATCGCGTGGTGACAAATATACAGTCGCAACGCTGGAATTGATCCTCAAAGACCGGTCGCCCTTTGAAAACGATGACCCGATCAAGGTCAATCTGTTCAAGTGTTTTCATGCGATCTGGACCTCTTCGGGTCAGGCGCTGTCCGAACCGGAAGATGGGCTGCGCGGCCGTGCGCAGGGCCTTCTTGCCAAACTGACCGCGAACTCACGCGAGGCATTGCTGTTGCGGACCATCGAAGAATTCAGCCTGAACCACATCGCCACCATCATGCAGACCGATGTCGACGAAGTGCGACGTTTGATTTCCGCGGCCAACGAAGAACTGGCAGGCAGTATCAAAGGCAACGTCATGATTATCGAAGACGAGCCCATTATCGCCGCCGATCTTACGGCCATTGTCGAAGGGTTGGGCCATCGGGTCACCGGCGTGGCGCGCACCCACAAAGAAGCGATCAGTTTGGGTAACGATGAGAGCGCCGATCTGATCCTCGCCGATATCCAGCTTGCCGACAACTCCTCAGGTATTGATGCGGTGAACGACTTGCTTCAAACCATGGATGTTCCCGTGATCTTCATCACCGCTTTCCCGGAACGCCTACTGACTGGTGACAGACCGGAGCCTGCATTTCTGATCTCTAAACCGTTTCAGGAAGCGCAGGTGCAGTCGGCCGTCAGCCAGGCCATGTTTTTTGCGTCAACCGCTACATTGAAAGCTTAACCGCTCACGAAAGGGCCCGCAGCCAGATCGCTGCGGGCTTTATGTCTTCATTGTGCGGTGATGGCTTTCAGCATCCAGGCGGCCTGTTCGTGAAATGCCGACCGGGCCGTCGCCATATCCTCGGTCACAGGATCGTTATGCTCTTCAGCAATCTCGATCAACGCATGTAACCGGTGCGCCACGCGTTCGTGGTCCTGCGCCAGTTGTTCACACATTTCGCCCGCTGACATCGTGGTGGTCGCATCTTCGATGACGGACTTTTCAATTATGCCTTTCATCGACATCGGCGCCATCTGCCCAATAGCACGGATCCGTTCCGCGATCGTATCTGCGGCGGCGAACATGTCTTCGTATTGCGTTTCAGTCAGCTGGTGGATCGAATAGAACAATGGTCCTTCGACATTCCAGTGAATGGCATGGGTCTTGAACGTCAATTGGTAAGTGTCGGCGAGCACATCTGCCAACGCCTCTGCCACGGTTGCCGGTGCGCGCACGCCAGATGCAATTTCCTGCTCATTCGGCACAACATTAAGTGCATTTGTCATCGTATTCTCCTTCTTGGTGAGTGGTGACCTTCAGTTCCTTATCCGCGCACGGCTCGCACGATCAGCGTCAGGACAAACAATACGATGAAGACGAAAAACAGGATCTGGGCGATGCCGACCGAGGCCGATGCCACCCCACCGAAACCAAAGACTGCGGCGACCAGCGCCACGATGAAAAATAAAGCTGCATAGTACAGCATTGGACTGCTCCTTTTCAGTTTGTTTGGCGAGGCATCAGCCACGCTTTCTGGCATTTCAACCGCCGGTAGCAGTAATCCGTTCCATTTTTTTCCAGCACGGTTGGAACGGATTTTACGGATCGGTGTTGGGTATGCAGACACGATTTGAAAAGGAGACCAAGATGGCCACCAAGGCAGTAAATGGACGTTCAAAAGATGTAACAACAGCCGATCTGACAGATCAGATTGAAGTTCTGCGCGACGACATCAGTTCGTTGACCCAAACGATTGCGGATATCGGCAAGGCCAAGGGTGCCGAGGCGACCGACGCAGCTAAAGCGAAAGCGACCGAATTGCGCGATCGCGCGTCAGCAACGGCTGAGGCTGCACGGGGTCAAGCGGCACAACTGCAAGGTCAGGCGAACGACTTTATTCGTGATCAGCCCGCCACGGCGTTGGGCATTGCAGCCGGTATCGGCTTTCTTGTCGGCTACATGGGTCGCCGGAACTAATCCATGTTTGGGATTGAAAAGAAAGTGACACGCACCGCCAAGCGGGCAGGCCTCTATACCGGAGGCCTGCTACTATGCAGTGTTGGTGTTGCTTTCATGACAGCAGCAGCATGGATCGCATTGGCTACCGCTTTGGACGCGCAAATTGCAGCCATTGTCATCGGCTGCACATATCTGGGTGTTGGTCTGGTCATCTTCGGGGTGGCGGCTTCATCTCCTTCGCAGGAACAGCCGAAAGCTCCACATGTCGAACAGCCAACAGCACCAGGTGATGCACCGCCTATCGTGCAAGCTTTTATGTACGGCTTACAGGCTGGGGCGGAGGCGAACCAAACGCGTCATTAGATATCGCATCCAGCACCATATCGCTGGTGAAGGGGTAATCAACAAATCGTGCGGGCGCTCCTATGTCGTGGGCGCGCCCGATGAAAATGACTTTTCCCCCATTGTTTGCGATGGTCGCCAACGGCACCGCTTGCCGGTTGTTGTAATGCATGCCAGCGATAAGGATACAGACAGATCCGCTCACGCTGCCAGCAACCACGACAGCATCGTCGACTGTCGGTAGAACATTTATGCTTGTCCCCGGAAAACTGGTGTCTAGCAAGCCTACCAGATCCATGCTGATCACGGGGTCGGTCTCGACGACGAAAAACGTCCGGTCCATTGCGATACCCCGCTGACCACCGTGACAATGAATAGTAGCCAAACGCGGGTGCTGCATTAATCTATGACATAGGAAGGATAAGAAAGTGGCTACGAAGTGCATTAATTGCCCCCTGCGCCGTCGGGACATTTTTGAAAAAATGTCAGCCGACGAAGTTCGGTTCATGGAGCGTTTCAAAGTGGGTGAACTGGTTGTGGATGCAGGTACGCCCATCCTGATGGAGGGGTCCAACAGTCCGCAGCTTTACACAGCGCTCTACGGTATGGGATTGCGGTACAAGCTGCTGCCCAATGGCAAACGGCAGGTCGTCGGTTTGATATTTCCCGGCGATTTCATCGGGCTTCAGGCTAGTGTGATGGGCGAGATGGGGCATTCTGTTGAGGCCACAACACGAATGACGCTCTGCGTTTTTGACCGGTCGGCTTTGTGGTCATTCTTCAAGGAAAGTCCCACACGCGCCTACTCACTGACATGGCTTGCAGCGGTTGAGGAGCATTTTTTGGGCGATGCGCTCGCTACCTTGGGGCAGCGCAATGCGTTGCAATCGGTCGCCTGGGCGCTTGCACGTATCATCATCCGCGCTCGGGCGCTCGGGGTGGAGCATGAAGGCGAGATGAAGTTCCCTTATAAGCAACAGGATCTAGCAGATGCTTTGGGCCTGTCGCTCGTCCATACCAACAAGACCTTGGCGCGTCTGAAGGACAGACAGTTGGCGATTTGGTCTGATGGCATCTTGCGTGTCAATAACCTCGAGGAGTTAGCCGAAGTGGGATTGTTGTCAGACCTTGATGCCGCGACCCGTCCCATTCTTTGAGCCAATACTGGCTTTTTGCGCTCGCCCACACAGGATTGACACACGGCTGAAAACCAGCGCCATATTGAAAGTGATTAGAAAAATCACATTGGGCGGAGAGTGATGCCAAAAAAAATTCCGAATGTCGCGCAGGTTTTAATCGATTATTTGAAACTGGAAGGTGTCACCCACGTGTTCGGCGTGCCCGGCGGCGGCCTGATCGAAATGCTGGATGAATTTTATCACCAGCGTGGCACGATTGACTACGTTGTCTGCCGGCAGGAAACAGGCGCGGCATATATGGCTGACGGCTATCATCGCGCGACCGGCAAGCTGGGCGTTGTCATGGTGACCACCGGTCCCGGTGCGACAAACGCGGTCACTGGCGTGATGAATGCCGAGGCTGGTGGGTCCGCCCTGCTCGCGCTGACGGGCGAGATTGCCGAGGCTTATGCTGGCATGGGTTATCTGCAGGAAGGCATCGACGGTAAGCTTGACGTTAACCAGATTTTCAGCGGGGCCTGTGCGTCCTCGACCATTCTGTCATCCGGCATCAGCGCGCAGCGTCTGATCGAGGCCGGATTGCGCACAGCCATGGACGTGCCACGTCATGCGGCACATTTGTCATTGCCCGTCGATGTCACCGGGCAACCGGCGACCAAGCTGCCCCAGAAAGGCAAAGCCCCGGAACCGGTGACAATGCCGGACACCCCATCCAGATACCGCAGCGCCCCATCGGAGGCGCCTTTGCGCAAGGTCGAACGCACGCTGGAAATTCTGGCGGCTGCCAAGCGGCCATTGATCATGCTTGGCAATGGCTGCCGCGAGGCGCTGCGCAACAAGGCAACGCTGGATGCCTTTACCCGCTTTGTTGAGGCACGGGGCATTCCGGTGATTACAACGGCAGACGGCAAGGGCATCTTTCCCGAAGATCATCCGCTTTCGCTGCGGATGTTCGGGATCGCGAACTGCATGTGGCCCTATTATTGGATGAATCAGAAAGACCCTGCATATGACGCGCTTGTCGTGATCGGATCGGGCCTTGGTGAACTGGCGACAAATAAGTGGAACCCAATGCTGATCCCCAAAGGCCCGCTGGTCCAACTTGACGCCAGCCAGCGCATGATCGCCCGTGATTTCCCGGTCGATCTTGGGATTGTGGGCGAGGCTGGTGCCTTTATCAACGCGTTGGCGAAGCTATCAGGCGAAGCCCCACCGCCGCCGGATGAGGTGTCCGAGCGCAAGGCCAAGGTCGCCCAGATCAAGGCGGATCATTCGCCGTTCTTCTCGGACGAGGAATATAATTCAACGGACGCCCCGGTGCAGCCTGCGGCCCTGTGCCGTGTCATGCAGGAGGTGCTGCCAGCCGACAACACGATCATGATGCTGGATGCGGGCAACTGCGTCGGTTGGGCCGCCCATTATATGGTGTCCAGGCCGGGCTTTGAGGTGCATTCGGCGCTTGATATGGGTCCGATGGGTTTTGCATCCGGCGCAGTCATCGGGGCCAAGATCGCCCGACCGGATGCGACCTGCGTGGCGTTCACAGGCGACGGGGCGTTCATGATGCAAGGTGCCGAGATTTCGACAGCACAGCGCAATGGTGTCGGGGCGATCTGGGTCGTCCTGCATGATGACGACCTGTCGATGGTCAGTCAGGGAATGGAGCATTTCAAGGGCGGTGATATCGCAGACTGGAGAGACATGTTCTCGCTCGGCACACCGGATCTGGCTGGCTATGCAACGGGCCTCGGTGCCGATGCCTATACCGTCAAAAGCCCGAAAGATTTCAAGGCCGCGCTCAAGAAAGCCGTCAAAAAGGCGGACGCCGACAAGAAGCCACAGGTGATCGTCGCCCAGATCAATCGGGAGGCAGAGCCACCCTATTACAACCCGCTTTACGTGCCGACCAAAGAAGAAGCGCGCAGAATGACCACAAGAGGAGCGTGAGATGTCTGATATTCTTGATTTCGCCATTGTCGGCGGCGGTGCATCCGGCGTTTATACCGCGTGGCGGCTTGCCCGTGCGACAGAGCGTGAATTGAGGAAGATCCGCGCCCAGATTGGTGGTGAGGGCCCGCTGAATATCGCGATTTTCGAAGGGTCTGATCGGATCGGCGGGCGTCTTTTGTCAGCATCCCCGTCCAGCATGCCAGATACGCCAATGGAAATTGGGGGCATGCGGTTTCTCAACAATCAGCCGCTTGTCCGCGATCTTGTGCACAAGCTGGGCATCGCCCATCATGAGCAGGTCGTTGATGCGCCGGATAACTATGCCTGGCTGCGGCGCAGACATTTCATTCAGTCCAATCTGAACAAGCCCGAGGCAAAGCTTCCCTATAATCTGACCGACAAGGAAAGAGCTGTGGTCAAGTCAGCGGCCACGCAATCACCGGCAGAGTTGATTTTTTGGGCTGTTTATCAAGAGTTTCCTGAAATCAACGGCATGAAACCGGATGAGTTGGCGGCGTTTCTGCGCAAGGCCAAGGTCGGGGGGCGCGATCTTTATGATATTGGTTTCTGGAACCTGCTGTCGCGCCATCTGAGCCATGAAGGCCGCCAATTGGCGATCACCACGATCGGCTATGATGTATTGGGGGCCAATGCCAATGCCGTTGATATCATCGCAGAGAATTTCGACTTCACACCCGATACAAAGTATTATCTGTTCGATGACGGGTTCGAGGCGATGCTGTGGGAATTGGCCAACCAGTTCCAGAAGTCAGGGCATATCCACATGGAACGCGTGCTCGACAGTTTTGACGATTTTGAGATGGACGACGGCAAGACCGCGATGCGTCTGCGGTTTGAAGACGGCGAAGATGTAGAGGCACGCGCCATTGTGCTGGCGATGCCGCAGGCCGCGATCCAGGGGTTACGCCGGACGGGCCCCGTGCTTGATCCAGAACGAGCACCCGAGGTCCAGCAGATGCTCCATGCCGTCGAAGGTATCCCGCTCTACAAGCTGTTCCTGATTTATGAAACGCCATGGTGGAAGGAACAGTGTGGGCTGACAGAGGGCCGGTCACTGACCGATATTCCGGTGCGCCAGTGCTATTACTGGTCCACCAATGATGACAGCTATTCCGCAATCATGGCCTATAACGATCAGGCCAGTTCCAGTTTCTGGGGTGGGTATCAGATTGGACCGCTCGGCCCACGGGACGCCGCACAGAGCGGGTTCGGGGCGCGACCGTTTGAAAGCCGCCACGACGAATGGATCACGCCCAAGGACCATTTGGGCGAACGGCGGCGCAAGAATTGGGACGACCACAAGGCACCACATGAAATGGTGGTCGAAATGCATCGTCAGTTGATGGAAATGCACCGGGTCGCCAGTGCGCCGTTCCCGATTGATGCGGCCTTCATGGACTGGATGAATGCGCCTTATGGCGGTGCCGTGCATTTCTGGAACCCGGGCTACAAATCCTGGGAGGTGGTCGAAAAGATGCCGCAGCCGGTTGACGGTGTGAATGCATTCATTGTTGGCGAAGCTTATTCAACCGTGCAAACCTGGGTCGAGGGGGCGTTCCAGACCTCTGAAATCGCGTTGGGTAAGCTTGGTATGGACAGTCCGGGCTGGTTGCAAGAACAGGGATAGTAAATGAGTAGATTTGTACCGCGTATCCTGGGAACGGGTCACACTGTTCCGGGGAAAATCAGGCTGAACGATGATCCGATTTTCGACTGGCTGAAGAAAAACGATCCGGCAGGGTCGGAACTGTTTGCCGGATATGAAAAACGGCACGTGCTGTCTGATGGCGAAAAGATGATCGACATCATGCTGCCGGCGGCAAAGCTTGCCCTGGATAATGCAGGAATACGCCCTGATCAGATTGATCTGTTGCTGGGTGACGGGTCAGTCGGCGACTATCGCACGCCGAATACGATCAGCGATTTGCATCAGCGCCTTGGTCTGCCGTCCCGGGCCTGGCCCTTGCCACTGCAAAACAGTTTTTCACAGTTCAATGCCAGCATGATGATGGCGGATGCGCTGATCCGTGCTGGACGGGCGACATACATTCTGGTTGCGTTAGGTGACAACTGGACCCGCTATGTCGACTACAAGACGCCGCAATCCATTTCAGCCGCCGATGGGGCTGCCGCCTGTGTTATCGGGCCATCTGACAATGGATCGAAATGGGAGTTCGTCGACCAGATCACCATCGCCGATACGTCCTATTACGGCTCCATGTATATGGCATCGGATGTGATTACCGAAGGTTTTGCAGATGCACGCTCCCAATTCAGCCGGGCCGAGGCGGCAGAGTGTTCACATGCCTACTTTCACATCACGCAAAAAGGGATCAAAGGCTTTACGGAGTTTGGCGTCAACAAATCGCCCGAGGCCGTCACAACGCTGCTCAAACGCAATCGGCTTGAGGCAAAGGATGTCTGCCTTTTGACCCATCAGGCCAGCACCAAACTGATGGAACACTGGACGAACGTCATCAAACCGGGCTGTTACGTCCAGACGATTAAGCAATATGCCAATATCGTGCAGTGTAGCGTACTGTTCAATTTGTCCTGGGGCATGCAAAACGCGCCCGAGTTCACGCAGGATTGGGTCGTTATCCTATGCCTTGGCCCGGACATGCATGCCAGCGCCATGCTGATGCGGCGCAACGGTTGAAGGCGGGTTAGTTCAACCCGCGTTCTGCGAACCGTTGGGCCACGGCCAACGCGCCCCAGTTTTTATAGGCCTGAATGGCGTCATTGACCCGACCGGTGTCAGGCTGCAGTCGCGCTGCGTATTCAAAGGCAAGGGCGCGATCCTGCAACCAATGCTGTGTATCGCCGGCCCGGGCAAGTGTGGCGAGGCCGTCAGCGGCACTGATATCACCCTCAACGCCAGCCCAGACCAGATTGGCCATCTTGGCCTTCGCCCCAAAGTTTTGCGGGTGAATTGCGCTCCACTCGGTCAGTTGTGACAGTCCAGCTTCAATTGCGCCGCGCTGTGCCTCCAAAACGGCAGGATCGGCCAATACTTGGCCCAAACGCGCCAGTACGGCATGCAGAACAAGGTCGAATTCGATCATCTGACCGGCGATCGCTGGGCGGACGGGCACAACGCGCTCGTACCAGTCCAGCGCACCGATCCAATCGCCTGCATGGCGATGCAAGCGCGCGCGCGTGGCGAGGTAGAAGCCAATCTGATTGGCAAACTCGGTTTCGGTGACCCAGCCGATGTCTTTGTCTTCATTTAGTTTTTCGTCAGACAATGACAGCAAATCATGTGTTTCGCCGCGCAGCGCGCGTGCAAACTGCATCTCAAGATGCACATGCACCAGCGCGTTTCGATGCAATGGGTGCTGCAAGGCTTGCGCGCCCTGCGAGATGACATCAGCCAAGGGATAGCCCAAAGCCGCCTTCAGGATGACGCCCCCAGCGATGTTGTAACTGGCATATTGCAGGTCGTTATCGGCCAACGCGCGTTCGACAGCGATACGGTTGGTTTCTACGCTTTCCTGCAGCGGATCACGCCAATGACCATGAAACCACATATCAATAAAGGCCGCGGCAGGTAGGGCGTTCCCTTCCGTTGCCGCATCCAGATCAAGGGCTGCGCGCGACCAGGCCGCACCGGCCGCCCTGTCGCCGGTCAACAGGGACTGCACGATGGAATACATCGAAAAGGCGTGCGGCGGGCCTGCGACATTCTCCATCACAAGGCGCATGGCCGCCGAAGATGCCCATGCAAAAACCAGGAACTGGTTGGATTGAAACGCGAACGGGGCCGTGGACAATATGGTTTGAAACTTCAGCAACAGGTCAGCTGGCGGTTGCCGCATTCTGGAAAGAAGCTCGGTCGGATGCCGGCCTTCGGTCAGTTCCGCAACGACGGCCATGTTGCGCTGCGTCGCCTCGTTCAGGGCTTCTGGCCCCTCAGGTACATCCACGCCAGCAACACGCATTGCGCGCAACCCAACCTGCACTGCATCGACGGCAAAACCCTGGCTGAAAAGACGCAATGCTTCTTCCACAAGGCAAGAAACAGCACGCGGGCGCAGCCCTGCTTCCATCCAGTGGTGCGCAAGCTCCAATAATCGGCTCGCGCGGTCTTCCCCGGAGTGGCGTTCGATCCATTCTGCGGCCTTTGCGTGTAACCGGCGGCTTTGGGCCCGGGGCAGTTGACTATGGGCAACCTCGCGAACGATGCCGTGAGAGAAGGCAAAGCCGGGACTGTTCAGTGCGTTTTGGACGCGCAGGAAACCTTGTGTCACCTGGTGGTCCAATTGCTGCGACATGTCTTTGGCAGAACGTTCCAACGGATCCAGCGCACATACCAGTTTTGTCGGAAAGCTGAGACCGGCGACGGACGCAACCCTGAGCGACAGTTGATCGCTCGGCTCCAACTTGTCGAGCCTTTGCAGGACCATCCCATGAACCGTGTCAGGTAATGCCGCCGTGGCCAACGCATCGGCGCGGGCCAGCGATGCCTGACCATTGCTGATAGTGACAGCATCAGCCGCCATCAGGTTCCGTAATACCTCAGCGGTGTAGAATGGGTGACACTCAGTCTGCACACTGATCTGCTCAAGAAGGCCTTGATCAACGCTGTCGCATCCAAGGCTGCGAACAATCAATTGCAACAGACCGTCTTGAGACAGGGGGCCAAGGCTCAGATGGGTAAAACCGGCATCATCGGCAAACGCGGACCAACTGCCGGTCTGCTTTGGCTGTGCCAGAATGACAATCATCAAATCAGGTGCAGATTTCGCCAACCGCGCGAGCACGTGATGCGTCTCAGTATCCAGCCATTGCGCGTCATCAACACACAGGCAGGTCGGTTGTCCTGCAAATGCGTCAAAAAGCAAGTCCACGACAAAGCCCTGAATGTGTTCAGCACGCGCCTGACCCGTCAACGTGGCCGTAAATTCTGTTTCCTCAAGCCCGCTGGGGAACACAGCGTTCAGAAACGGTGAGGCCGGGCGCAGCCGTTCTGGCAGTTTGGCCATAATTGCCTTTTGACGCGACACTGCGGACATCAGGGGCAGAACATCCAGGCTTTCCATCACCAAACGCCGCAATGCGCTGAACGGTGCGTCCTGTTCAATGGCAGAGGCCGCTTCGAACTTGAACTGACCGCCGCTCAGGGTGACGATATCCCTCAGTTGCAGGGCAAGGCTGGTTTTGCCCAACCCGGACTCGCCTTCAATCACAACATGACGGATACCGTCGTCGGCGCGATGGTTCCAGCAATCCAGCAATTTGGCAATTTCGCGATCTCTTCCTGAAATCTCCTCTGAGGCTCTTGCATATTGCTGATCAAGCTGCGGTGCCCAGGCAGGCGCTTCTCGTGATGCACCCTTGAACAGCAGCATCAACGGCTCTGCCCCGTAGGACATCATATTCCGCGTGGCCTGCATCGTCGTCTCGTCGACAAGCATTCCGCTTTGCGTGGTGGTCGCTAATCGTGTGGACCGGATCAACGCATCGCCCAAGACCAGATCACAGCGACGATCCGCGTTGCCGACAATGCAACAGAGCATACGCCCCGTTGCAACCCCCACACTGGATCGCAACCCCCGTTGCGACAACGCCTCGAGGATCTCGCGGCCCGATAGAACGCTGCGCAGTGGATCGTCGGAATGCGCATCAGGCGGCGTGCCAAACGTGATCAGGACGGACACGCCTTTTTCATCCACCGTCACCTCTGCCACATACCCGTCGCGGCGATGCACAATGTCCTGAATACTCTGCACAACCTCGTTCAGCCGATTGGCTCCACCAACCGCACTCTGATCAAAACCATGCAAAACAACGCTGACTGAGGTCACCGGACGCAGCTCAGCCACATATTTCAGGCCAACCGTTTCAATCCAACCCGCAGCAAATCGCGGCATGCGTGCGAGGGCCGCGTTCCAGGCGGCGGGTGGTGGAACTGCCAGTGATGCCTTGCCCAGCCGCCTTGAAGCTTGAGGACGCAGGAGCCTTCGGGCCCCGTAGCGACCCATCGGTGCAGAGACCGCCTCAAGTGCACAAAATGTGGCAGCTTCAGCCGTCAGAACAACCTCGTTGGGAGCCTTGATATCTGCAATACGCTCCAATTCCTTGAGCGCCGATCCCACCGAGGTCGAAAGCCACCGGCCATGCCGACCGCCAAGCTCCACCGTCTGGAACTCGCCACACGAAACATGGTGATTGAGGTTGAATCGCGCGTCACCATTTGCCCGCGACCGGACAAGCGCGCAGGCGGTCCCGATTGCGCTTTCGACGGCGGCGGCCATCCCGCCGGCTTCGACCGGCCATACCGAAAGCAGCCCGTCCCCCACAAAAGTAACCGGTTCGCCACCATGCGACAGGATGGTCTCGATCAGTTTGTCGTAATGCGTATCAATTTCACGATGCAGGCGGTCAACGCCTTCGGCGCCAGCTGACAGAAACTCTGCGGTGTGGCGGGAAAAGCCCGAGATATCGCACCAGAGCAGCGCCACCTGCCGACGCGGCAAAACCCCGCATCCTGTACCATCCGGGGCAGCCGCCAGCGCCCTGCGCAATTCGGGCGAAAGAAAGCTCAGCGCCTGTAGAAAGCTCTGTTCGCGTGATTCAGGCATTTCATGCACTCTCGGCTGGCATTTTTGGAAATTCTCCCACGCCATGGTTTGTGAGGCTTGATTGGCAAGCAATCAAGGGCTTGCTATATTTTTGCATGAACAGTCACCGGTGTGACGCCGCAAGACGGTTGAACCGCAGAACACTCCCCACTTTTGGATTTATGATGTCATTGACGCAACCATCCAAGGTTGATGCAATTCGCAAGATTGATCCTTTGATCAAGCAATCTATGCTGGACTAACCGATTCTGAATGAAGTGCGAGGTCGATCTGCATGAATGCTCCTTTTAAGCAGGATTCCCGTTTGGGGCGATTGACGACGGCTTTGGGCAAGGATGCGCTGGTACTGCTCAGATTTGACGGTACGGATTATGTGAATGGGTTGTTTGACTACCGTGTGGAGGCGCTGTCCTCCTCCCCCAATATCGACTTTGATGGGCTGATCGGCACCCACGCATCGGTTGAAATCGAAAGTCAGAACGATGGCACCCGCGCCTATGACGGGATCGTCACAGAGGCGAAATGGGCCGGTGTGGGCGAGAATGGCAACAAATATGCGCTGACCCTGCGACCCTGGTTCTGGATCGCCGGGCGGCGGCGTAACCAGCGGATTTTCCACAATAAGACCGTTGTTCAGATTATTGAGGAGTTGCTCGCGCCTTATGCGGGCCTCGGTGATCCTGCGCTGAAGGTTAAGCTGACGGGTCACTACCCGGAACTGGAATACACGGTCCAGTATCGCGAAAGCGACCTGGACTTTGCCACCCGACTGATGGAGCGGTTCGGAATTTCATATCATTTCGCCCATAGCGCCGGGAACCATACGCTGGTGTTGACCGATGCCATCGACAGCCATGACAAAGTCCCGGGCGGCAAGCGGGACTACAAGCCTGTGGATGGCGCACGCCAGTCTGGGGCGGAGCATTTCTGGGAATGGCATCCGGAGCGCCGGATGACCACAGGGGCGGTCCGGCTGACGGACTATAACTTCAAGACCCCCCAGGCGGCGATGGAGGTCGACCGGACCGGTGATGCCAAATATGCCGAAGGGCAGATCGAAAGCTTTGACTATCCGGGCGACTATCTGGGGCAGACCCAAGGCAAGGACGTCGTCAGCCTGCGGACCCTGCAGGAACGCGGCCAGGGTGCGCGACACCGGGCGGTGGGCGATTGCACCTCGCTTGGTGCGGGAATGCTGCTGACGCTGACGGGCGATCAGGTGAACGGGGTCAAGGGTGCGGATTACCTCTGCCTTGTGGCGCGCCATTCCTATGTGTCGGACGCTTACGGATCAGGCGGTGCAGACAGCGATGGATATGCCTATTCGGGCGAATATGTGCTGATGCCCAACGATGCGCCATTGGCGCCAGAGCGCAAAACACATGTGCCGGCGGTGCAGGGGCCGCAAACTGCTATTGTCGTGGGCGAGGGCGAGATTGACTGCGACGAATATGGCCGGATCCTGGTGCAGTTCCACTGGGACCTGAACAAGGCCTATTCCATGCGCTGCCGGGTGAGTCAGAACTGGGCCTCCAAAGGCTGGGGCGGCATGGTGATCCCGCGGATCGGCATGGAAGTGGTTGTCGAATTCCTGGAAGGCGACCCCGACAAACCGCTGGTGACAGGCTGCGTCTATAACGGGCGGAACGATCCACCTTACCCGCTGCCCGAAAACAAGACCAAATCGGTGTTCAAGACTGACACCCATCAGGGGTCTGGTTTTAACGAACTGACGTTCGAGGACGAGAACGACAAAGAACTTATCTACATGCACGGTCAGAAGGATCAGCAGATTGATATCCTCAACGATCGGCACAAGACCATTGGACGCGATCAGTCCGAAACCATTGGGCGCGACAAGACGATCAATGTGGGTCAGGATCACACCGAAAATGTCGCGCGTGATGCCGTGCAAACCGTGGGCCGCGATGTGGTGTATCAGGTTGGGCAGAACCAGCAGGAAAAATACGGCAAAGATCACGTCCACTATGTTGGCAACACCCACAAGCAGGACATCTATGCCGACCATCTGGTAAAGGTCGGCCGGAATTCGGAAGAAACCATTTCCGGTCGTTATACGCTCAACGTCAACCAGTCGATCACCAATAACACCAAAACGCATACGCTGATGGCCTTTGATAAATTCGTCATCAAAGGCCCGGGTGGAAAGATAACCATTGATAGCGCGGGCATTACACTCGAGGCGGCGCAAATCAATCTCAAGGGCAACGTATCAATGGGCGGCAGTGGCGGGGCGCAAGTCCCCACTCTGAAAGGTGCCGCCAATGCCGGCCTGCCCCTGGTTGAGGAATGTCTTGCTCAGAAAGAGGGCGAATAATGCTGCCTGTTGCACGTCTGGGCGATACACATGTCTGCCCGATCCACGGCTCCAATACGATCGTTGAAGGGGGTACCGGTAAGGTCGATAATAAACCGGTGGCCCGGATGGGGGACAAGACAGCCTGCGGTGCGGTCATCATTGTGGGGTCCAGCATGGGTCGTGATGATGGCAAGCCGATTGCATATGTCGGATGTGCCACATCACACGGCGGTATCATTACGACCGGTTCACCGACGGCAAAGACTCTGCCGTGATATGCCGCCAACGGTTGATTTTGCATGCTGACTGTCGCTGACCTAAAGGTTGATACCGCCGAACGTGCCATATTTGGCGAACGCCGCGCGCGATATGATCAGGCTGCTCAGGCGCATCTGAAGAAGCATTTCAAGGATGAATTCGCAGCCCACGGGCCGGATGTGACAGACCGCTTCATCGCCCAGTGTTATAGTACAGCCACCTCTTTCGGTGTCGAAAGGTGGTGCGATCATCTGTCCTATCTGACTGTTGCCGTCTATCTTGGCGCTCAGTTCCCCCGTGATCCGCAACATGCCAACCGGCTGCGCCGTGCAGGATGGCGCGGGCGGCAAGCGGCCCGTGATATGGAAGCTTTGACTGTTGGTGTCCAACACTGGCAGTCCCTTGCAGCGCTGGATGTAGAGACGCCTGACACCGGATTTGCATATCTGGCAGATGCAATGAGCCACTGGCTGGTGGAGCTTGACACCCCATCAGCAGAAGAGATTACTGATGTCCTCAAGATGGTCTGGCCCAACCGCACGGTGGTGCTGGATCCGGTTGACCTGATGGAATTCTCTGCAGCAGCGCGGCAGTTTGCAAGCACCCTGGAGCTTTTTGGCGCAGACACATACGTGTTTGCCGTACTCGCGTTCCATCTTGGCCTTCGTTTCACGCAAGACCCACGCTATGGCGAATTGGCGGCCGCCTTGCATCCAGACAAGCGGAGCGTCATGACACGCCGCTCTGACGTGGTGGGTGCGATCATCACAACAATCGAAAAAGGTGCTGGATCTTGAGTGATACAACAGCATCTGGTGCGGGCAATGCTTGTGGCGCACTTTGGTCTCGCCTGACTGCAGCCGTGCAGCGTTACGCTGTGCCTGTTCCGGGTGGTGATACGCAAGTTGAACAAGCCGCAACCGATGCCGCCAATGCAGATGACGCGGCGGTCGAAACCTCTGTCGCCACCTGCCCTGCCCCTTGTGTGGTAACGATCACCACCCGCGCAGGCGATATTCCAATCTCTGGCGTCATCGTAAAGAGCGATGGCCGTCGGGTTGGCATATCTGACGCAAATGGGGTCGTACGCGGCGATCTTTCGGCCTGCGGCGGGACAACGACACTTACAGCGATCTATGAAAATGAGGGCGCCCGCGTAAAACGCGAGGTCTTTACGCTGGAGCTAAGCGGAATCGACATATCAGCCGGTTCCGCAACGGGTGGTCAGGCGCGTAACTATATCAGCAAGGTTCAGGATGTTTTTGGAGATGGTTCGCCGAGTTTCCCGGGTGATCTTGATTTTGATGATAATTACGATGGCGCCGATCTTGTAAGCGTTGGACCACCACCGGGGATGGATAGTGGGAGCGCAGTGCTAATCAGCGCGAAGATGGCTACCCTTTCGATTGAAGTGCCCTATCGCAACCAGAACGACGGCACCGAAACAATCGGCGGAGTGGGCCAAAACGGCTTTGAATTGTGTATGCCAACCTCTGGCGAGATGATGGCAGGCTATTGGGGCATCGAACATGTGGCAGATGACGATACCCGCCGCGCCTTGACGCGCCTTGATATCATGACAGAGGCGCGGGCGCAGAACAGCAGCCTTTCATTGTTCAATTTCCCGCGCCCCTGGCAGGATTGGGCAAACTACCGGGCGGCAATGACGGTTTTGGTTGATGCCTCACATCCCGATGCCTATTCGGTATCAAATGGCCCTTCCGGGGGGGGCAGCGAACGCATTCCATCTGCATATGCTGACGGGCTCACTGATTTGCTGGAAAGTGGGTGCCCAGTGGTCACATCCACCCATGCCACCAATTCGGGACACGTAATGTGCGTGGTTGGCGGCGTTGTCGACCATGCAGACGAAACGCAATGGCTGATTATCAATGACCCCAACGGATCATTGGCTTCGAGCAGTTCGATCTACGGTGAAATGAACATTGGGGCACCTGTTGGCTTGCGCGGTTCGTCAACCGCAGCGGTCATGAACAGTGCCGCAGATGTGCGCGCTGTGCAGCAAAGCCTCGCACGGCTGGGGCACTATACCGGCGAAATCGGGGCCGCAGTCGACGGCGCTGACCCAAACGACCCTACCGTTGTGGCAATCCGCGCGATGCAGGGAAACGGTGGCGACGGACGGGTCGACCCCAACGGCAGAACAGAGCGCCGTATTAACAGCCAAGTGGCCAATGGAAGCCGGTCAAGCTACAGCCGCGCCGAAAACGAAAGCAATGGCGCGAATGGCGACCGGGGCCGACACGTCTATTACAGCAGTTCAACCGAAGCGGCGCCGGGTCGGTTTTTGCTGAAAGGCGAGGCATGGACCTGCGTGATTGAACCAGACACGGCGCTGACCACGGCGCAGATCAGCGCCAGACTGAATGCGGGGATAACGACATGAACCGGTTTAGCCCTCTGATAGCTGCGGTATTTCTGGGCGCTCCATTCGCCGCCAATGCACAGGTAACGCAATTGACTTGTAACGACGCGCGCGTTGCGGAAACCGAGTTTTGCGGCCTCCTAAGCGACGAAACAGAGCGTCTTGACGTGCAGACCAGCGCCTTGCCGCGCCACCATGACATTGTTGGCGGCGCTTATAGCATCCGCCAGGATATCGGAGAGGCAACCGTTTTGGGATACACAGAACCGGCTGTCTTGCCTGAGCAGACTTTCCTGACCGGACGCATGCAAACAGATTGTCTGTTGGCGCAGCTGCCATTTGCCAGCGCATCCGGCACAATCAATCTGGTGCCGCTTAAACTGAACGGGCTTGGTGACACGCGTTCGCTGTCGATTACAACACCGCGCCCGTCTGACCCGTATAGCGCTGGCTTGTCCTGCGACGGGCAACGCATCTACGTCTTTGATTACGAATATGATGGTCTGATGGTTTTCGATGTCGCAACCGAGGACCGGATCACCCCAGAAAACTGGAGCGAGGATCAGACCATTGCCGTCGTATCACATACAGGCCGCTATGTTGCTGCATTGGGTGAAAAACCGGGAGCTTATGTTCTGCAGGATTTTTCCGACGGCAATCAGGTCATCTTCGATGCGACCTTGGAGCTGGATTATCCGTTCTTCAGCGCGAACGACGAACACTTGTTCATTGTGCGAAACACGGGCGGGCCAGCCCGGACCGAGATTTATTCCCTACCTCACATGTCATTTTTGACTGAGGTGCCGGGGGCGCTGCCAAATGGCGTTCCGATGGTATTCGAAAACGACTACCTGATCATGGCGGACTAGTACGTTATCGAAATGCCAGACACCGAGATATGGATAGATGACATACCTGTCGGCGCGGCCTCACTGCGATGCCGCGATGGGTGCGACCCCCATCAATTGCTGCAGATACTTGGCATGCGGACGAACGACCCGATTTCCACCGTACCTGCAGAACTTAACCAACCATGTCTCGGCCTTTCGTTTGCAGATATGATCGCCGATGTCTGGGATGGAATTGCCCCGCTCGGGAAGGAACTCGGCGCGCCGTATGCGCCATCCATACAAAGTCTATTGTTCGACCAAACCGGACCCAGAAAAACCTATTTTGTCTGCGATGCAGCGGCATTGCCTGGCTTTTTCGGACCCGAGGCGGTCGCAGGATTGCGATGTCAATCACTGTTCGACGGTGACGCCGCAGATACACTTTCAGAGGCAGCACCTTATCTGATCGAACTTGATCCGGAACACACCTTTACACGGTCGCTTTTTACTGATGGCAGGATGCCCTGGGCCTATTGGGACAAGCAGGCTGGGATCTTTCTGCGATCACCCATCGATTTCGACGCCCTGCGCAAGAATTTCCGCCGCTTTACCAAATTGCTAGACGACACCGGCAAATGGGTTTTCCTGCGGTTCTTTGCGCCTCAATCGCTATTGCATATTGCATTGGCAATGCAGCCACCGATGCGGGCCCGTTTCTTTGATGGCGACTTACAGATGATCGGCATCTATCCGTCCGTACAACTTGCCATTGTCTGTCGCAGCACGGCGCAGGCAGCGCCAGTATCGCTTGGGATCGATATGCGGATGAGACAGGTCTTGGATGCTTCGGCAATGACAGCCTTTCGCCAGCGCGCCATCAGATTTTGCACCGATACATTGCCAGACGGGGCGGGTATTGATGCCAAGCGTCAGGACGATTTTGCCAGACAGACAATCCTTACCGCGCAACAGCAAGGACTTTTTGCAGAGCAAGCCGTGCTTTATGCTATAGCTGCTGGTTGGTTTGTTGGATCCTCTGATGGTGCCTGGGTCAAGGCGCAGGATGATATTCTGCATCGCAAAGACCAAAGCCAGATCGAAAAAGGCAAGGCACTGTTGGCAAGAGCAATGCAACAAACAAAAACGACCGAGAGGCACGCATAATGGAAGAAACCCTAGAGGCGGGCCTGATCGACGATGTTGAAGGCGCGGCATCGCCCGGGACGGATGCCGGTGCGGCTGAGCGACCTTGCGATAGCACCATCACCCCCATCTATCCTGTGCGCTACGCTTATGCGAATTTCTTTGAAGAGGGGCTGGAGGCACCAGCCCCTCCTCCATCGCTGTCAACGCTGATTGGCGCGCGGACCGTGGCGGCCGGCAATGGATATGTCATCAGGCTGCTGAGAGAGGGCTGGATCTATATCCGCGAAGAAAGCGGCGGCACGAATTTTCAGATATTTAGATACACGCGAACGGATAGCGGCGGCTATGTTTCCGAAAAGTTTGAGAAATACCTCTTTACCAACCGGATCAACGCGCAGGGCGGCCTGACGCTGGATAGATCCTCTGGCCGGGCATCCTACCCATTTGTCTTTGTCGCCAAAGGCGTATCCGAGGTTTCAATCGCCTACAGCGAACATCAATGGTCCGCCGATGTTATTGATCGGATGAATGGGAATGCAGCAACACGCGCAAAGGCCATGCAAAAGGTCAATATCGAAGCCGAAAGCAGTGATCACAGCGTCAGCGCATCCAAAGACAACCTTGGCAGCCTGGTCGAGGACTACAAACGAAGACAGGACCGCGTGCTTGCGCTCAGCGGCGGGGACACAGAAGGGCTTAGCCTTGATATCCTGACGACCGAGGCGAGCTATTCCCTCGATCCCAGTAAGATCGCACAGGAAATACAAAGCAAGCTTTGCTACGGCGAGACGGCTAAGATTGTGGCCTTGCATGACCCGGTCGGTCGCCAGAAAGAAATCGTACAGGCCCACGCCAAGCTTTCAGTCTGGGAAAAGGATCGGGCCGCCCTAACGCTTTATCCCTACATGATCGGTCAGTTTGTCCAGGGCGCGTTGGACAGCGGTGTCGAAGAGGTGCGCGAGGCCGCAGAGGACAACGTGAACCTGGACGAGCACAAGGAATTCTGGTGCGAGATGGAGGAGGAGTTCGACACCTTCAAAGCCCGTCGTGCCAGTTTCGCAGCATTGTATCAGGCCTTCATGTTTCCGGGGAGCACACCGGCACTGAACGACGACGTGGGGAGCCTTGACAGTTACTTCAAATATTTCTTCGCCTACAACCCTGGCGATGAGACGGAGCTACGCAATCTGGCCGACGTTTCTGCAGGTATTTTTGAAGGATTGATGGCAAGCGATGAAGCCAAGGCGGCACTCGAGGCTACCATGGAACATGCCCATGTCGACGAGGCCGACACCCCGATCATCGATCAGAAAAACGCGTACGGGATCATTACGAAAGGCATCATCGCGCTGACGACAACGCCCCAAGCCGAGTTTGATTGGGCCAATAGCTCCGCTATCGCAATGGACCGGGTTCTGAATGGTCTTGGTGTGATGTGGGGCTCTGCCGCAGCCAACCTACGTTACAGCACTCAACTGGCGGGCCGGGCTGGCAACCGTCTGTCTGCCGGAACCCTGCAGGCCATTGTTGACAAGGTCATTCCGTCCGTTCTGAAGGTTTTTGGCCTGCGGATCATGCCGGGTGGGGGTGTCAATCTGACCTCGGCCGAGATCGGGCGTCTGGTGGCAGAAGCCTTGGATGCCAATGTTGCGCGCGGCGGGAACGCAGGGCTGGAAATTCTGGAACGCGCCGCCGCCCGGGTGGAACGTGGTCAGCGCATGTTCAACTGGGGACAGTCGCAGCGCTCTTCGAGACTTCCACGACTGTGGAAGTTGGCGACGATCGAGATCACCCGGCCCGCAGGCTCACGTTTCGCCTTCACAGTAACAGAACGAACATCACAGCGGATTGGGTTGGTGTTTGAAGGTGGGTTCGCCGGTCTGTCGGCCTTTTTCAACATCATGACGATCAAGGACCTGTCCAACCAGTCGCGTTTCAGCAATGCCAATCCGCTTCAAAAGGGCAATATGGCCTATGATGCGTTGCGATTTGGGTCAGCTATATCAGCCCTAACGGTCGATATGATGATCCTGTCCCGCGGCGGTCTGATGGTATCGCAGCAGGTCGTTCGGGTCTTGCCTGCATCAGTGGCGACACGGCTGGTGCCTGGATTGAATTCGGGGGCAAAACATCTTGGTCGTCTGTTGGCGGGCAAGCTTGCCACCAGCCTGGTCGCCGTCGCGAATTTCGCTGGTGCTGTCGTATCAGCATGGGAGGCTGTGCGCGAAGCACAACAGGGCAACACGGGCGCAGCCGTGGGGCATGCGATGGTTGCCCTCGGCTCTGCCATTCTGTTCTTTGGCGCGGCAGCAACGCTAAGCGGCGCAGCCGGCGCATCAGCCTCCACCGGTATCGGGTTGCCGGTGGCCGTTATCTGCGCCGCGCTGGCATTGATCGTTGGTGGTGTCGGCATGATCTTGTGGTTCAGCAAGGGCCCTTTTGAGACGCTTTTGTACCAAAGCTTCTGGGGCAAAAGCAGCAATTATGCCTTCTGGTTCACGGACAATCGCCCGCCGGTTGCGGACCGGTTGCGCCGGGCGCAGGATATCACAAATGAACAGATCAGCGCCTCTTACCAGATTGAATTGCAGGAGTTCATGAACTACTTCGCTTTGCCGCAAATGTCGCTTGACAGGACGGGTGGCAGCAGCCTGCGCCGATGGACTGGCAGCATGATATCAGACGAGACATTCTATTCCGTCACACTGATATTGCCGCAGTTCCAACCGGGCACGTCTGAGATTGTGGCTGGGGTTCATACCATATCGGGGTTTGATCCTTCAGGTCAGTTGGAGACAAAGCTCAACGAAGAGAAAACAGCCATCTTTGCGCGCGCTATTCGGGATGCGATGGAAAACCCGACCAAGCACAGCTATGTCGGTGGCGTTTTGAAGCTGAACTTCGACGTCGATTTTGGGCAGCGTGCTAATATTTTCTGGGGTTATCTGCCATCGCCTCATGTTCTTGTCCCGATGCGTTTTCTGACAAACTATGGCCAGTTGAACATGCAAGGTGTTCAGGCGGGCATGTTGAACGAAAGGCCGCTTTAGGCGGTTCTGGAAATGTCTGAGGATCGCAGTCTGCCTATACGTCTTTCCAGTAAGGCCGACGATCTGCGGCGCATAGCGCCTGATCCGACCCAACTGCCACACAGACCCTTTGTGTCGGGAGATGCGCGGTTTTTGTCGATGCAGGACAGCATGCAGAAGGGGCGCTTTCTGCTGGTTCTGCCCATGGCAATTGCGTTGTTGCTCGTTCCACTTTGGCTTTTTCAGGCAGATCGACAGGCTTATCGACAGGCTCAGATTGAATGGGTCGCCGATCTTGATGACATGTTGTTGCGGTTTGGCGAGCAGGATGTCGTCAGAACCATTGATGAAACCAGTGAAACGACACTGCGATATGTCTATCCAGACAAGGCTCTGACCTATGCCGAGTATCTGCACTACAGATGGACCATTGCTGCCAATGGGCCAACAAATCTTGTCATTCGGGCGGGCTTGGCAGGTGTATTTCTATTGATTGGTGGTCTCGCATTGGGCTGGATCCTTTTGACACCAAGGCGTGCGCTGATTTGGTTTGACCGGGATAGGCGTGCCGTCTTCACCTGGCGCAAAGGGCGCGTTCTTGTAGCGCCGTGGGAGCAGGTGACATTCCATATCAGGGGCAACGGATTGCACTGGTTGCTTTGGGATGAAGGCCGCGTCGTCTGGCGCATTCCGGTACCAACAGCGGACAATCCTGTGTGGGGCTCGGAACATTTCAATCTGTCGTCGCTCGCAATCCTGCAGGCTTTTATGGATCATGGTTTGGACGCTGTTAGCCCGCGCCCGTTTGTAAAACATCTCTCCTGGACTTTGCGAGAAGACCGGCAGCCCAAAGGTTTTGCATCGCGGCGCGACGGCCTGCTGGCGGAACTGCGAGATGACCCGCCCGAAATGCGGGCGCGCTAGGGTCCGCGCATGAAGAGCGTCAGACCGTGCGTCCTGTCCGACCCGCAAATCAGGCTGCACCCCGCCCCAAGCTCGGTCAGTTTTTCCTCGGACATACCGGCGATAATGGTGCGCAGTGTTTCCGGGGCATAGAAGCGAAAGAAATATCGTTTGCCAGTTGCCTCATCCGTAATCAAAGTGAACTTGCGGAAGTGCTGCCACAGACCCTGTAAAGATACCTGAGATCGGATCAGGATACCTGCACCTTCCCCCCAAAGCCCTGTTTGCAAAGGGTCGTCATCCGATGCGCTAAACAAATCGCGGGCAAATTTGTTCTCGCGGTCAAGCCGTAAGATCCATGGGCCATTATCACCAAACTTATCTGCTGCCGTGTCTTTGAACAGGCAACGATGAGCCAGACCGGAACCCCCAAGCCGTTCAGCGATGTTGCGGACCCGTCCGCCATCAAGAATAGCGAAACAATTGTAAGGGAATTGTCGATCGTCCCCTTGATCAAAAAGAAGATCCAACAGGGTTTCTGACGCCGTTCGTCCACCGGCCTCGTCAAATGGGGTGGGGTCCACAAGGCGCAAAGCATCGTCAAACTGCGACTGCCCCACGTCTCGGAAGGAAAGCTCGTAACACGCTTCCGGAGCATTCGTCGCCAGCCTCGTGAACAGATCGTAGGGCGCATCGTCGATACCACCCATGTGATCAACCCGTTCAATGATGATGCCGTCTTTTGACAGCGCGGACCGCAGGTTCAATTCGGCCGCACGCCGGGCACGCCCTGCCGCCACGCCTTCAATCAAACAAGGCGTTCCGTGTAGCGTCGCGGCGCCGCTCATGGTCCATAGTTCGTCCATATCAATCCGAATAGCAGTTCAAGTCTGGATGCCACTTATCACCAATTGCACTACGCCGTCAGCACGATACAACCATTGGAATCTTGGTTTCGGTCCAGAATTAATGACAGCGACATACCCGCACGACTTGCACCAAAACATAAGCCGGGGCCGCCGCTCAGGTAAACTTCCGGAACAGTTTCGTCTGGTCGAACATGTCCTCAAGTTCCTCCATCCGCGCCTTGGTTTCATCCCAGTTCAGGTTCTGCACGGTCGAGATCATGGTTTCGACCAGCAAGAGGGTCGTCGCCGCGGAATCCCATGCGGATGGAACGACGATCCGGCTGCTGAAGCTGATATCAGCCAATTGATGGATCGGTGACCGCCATTGATCGGTAAACAGGATCAGCTTCGCGCTCTTGGCATGGGCCATCTCGGCCAGTTTCAGGGTATTGTTCTCATATCGCCGCACATCGAAAACCACGACCACATCCCCTTCGCTGATATCCAACAGGTGATGCGGCCAGGTATTGGATGTGGATTGGATATGGGTCAGGTTCGGCCGGATCACCTGCATATGCAAAAACAGATATTCGGCCATCGTATGCGTGATGCGCCCGCCGACGATATATAGATGCCGCGCCTCGTCTGCCACCAGATCGCATGCCTCATCAAAGGCAGCTGGATTGATCTGGCCCAGCGTGTGCCGGATATTGTCGATCACGGCGTCGGTGAACCGGTTGAGCATATGGCCGGACGGTGCGCCATCAGCCCATGTATCGTGCTTGGCAATCGGGCTTTTGGCCTTGGCGCGCAATTCTTCGCGGAGTTCGGCTTGAAATTCGGGGTAACCTTTGAAGCCCAGCTTTTGCACCATGCGGGCCACAGTCGGGACGGACACCTGCGCGTCACGGGCCAGTGCCGCCAGTGGCCCAAGGCCAGAGGCCGGGTAGTTTTCAAGGATCGAATGCGCCAACTGCCGCTCTGCCCGTGTCAGATCATCCAGCTTTTGCTGGATACGATCCGAGATTGTCAGCGTTGCGTCAGGCATGATCGCCTTTCGTTTGATCGAAAAATTACCAGACCATTTCCATCATGATAAATTTTTCACAATTCTGTTGACAAAAACCGCCGGGCGCAAGCAATTTGTGTTTGGGGGTCGCAATGAATCACGATGTCGCAAGTCAGGACGCTAGACCGGTCGCGCCGATCAACCCGCAGGGTGCATCCTCGATTATTCTGGTGTGCGAGCACGCAACCCCTTACATACCATCAATATTTTCCGATCTGGGCCTGTCGACCGATGTCCTGCAAAGTCATGTTGCCTGGGACCCGGGTGCTATGTCTGTTGCCGAACACCTGTCGCACAAGCTGGACGCGACATTGATCGCGGGCGTCGTGTCGCGGTTGGTTTATGACTGCAACCGACCGCCTGATGCGCCCGATGCGATGCCGGAAAAAAGTGAGGTTCATGTCATTCCGGGCAATCGAAACCTGTCGCAAGCGGACAAGGCGATGCGGGTCGCGACCTATTATGCCCCGTTTCGGGACTGTCTGTCGAAAACCGTCGCACAGACGCCGAACCCGGTAATCGTGACTTTGCACAGCTTCACCCCGACATATCACGGCAAGGCCCGCAAAGTGGAAATAGGGATCGTGCATGATAGCGATGCAAGGTTGGCCGACGCGATGCTGGCCTGTGCCGCCGACCATACCAGCGCCGATCTGCGCCGCAACGAACCCTACGGCCCCGCGCATGGGGTGACCCACACGCTCAGGGAACACGCCCTGCCCGGCAACCATCTGAATGTCATGCTGGAAATTCGCAATGATTTGATCCGCACCCATACACAACAGGTCGCAATGGCGGACATGCTGGCGGGCTGGATCGCGGATGGCTTTGGCAGAACAAATGCGGCGGGGTCTGTGCAGTGCGTCGCCTGATGCATGGCTATATCACGGCGGTTGACGCGGTGAATTACCGGGTCGGACGGATCATGATGTATGGCGTGTTTGTCCTGATGGGCATTCTACTGTGGTCATCGATCAGCAAGACGTTTTTTCTGCCCTCGCTCTGGACGCTGGAAATGGCGCAGTTCGCCATGGTGGCCTATTACATTCTGGGCGGGCCCTATTCGATCCAACTCGGATCGAACGTACGGATGGACCTGCTTTATGGCGGCTGGTCGGTGCGGCGCAAGGCGTGGTTCGATCTGGTCACCGTCCTGTTTTTGATCTTCTATTTGTGTGTCCTGCTTTATGGCGCGGTCGGGTCGACCGCCTATTCGCTGGGCTACTGGAAAACCGAACCGTTTTCGTTCTTTGCGGGCCTTCTGACTGGAGGTGAGGAGATCGGGCGCATGGAACGGTCCTCCTCCGCATGGCGGCCGTATATGTGGCCGATCAAGACCGTGATGATCGTGGGCTTTTTCCTGATGATCCTGCAATGCCTGTCGGAATTGTTCAAGGATGTGCTGCGCCTGAAGGGTGAAACGATCTGATGTCGTACGAAGTGATCGCGACCCTGATGTTTTCCACCATGATGCTGATGCTGCTGACAGGGCAGCGGGTGTTCGGGGCCATCGGTTTTGTGGCGGTCGTCGCTGCATTGTTCTTGTGGGGTGACAATGGCGGCCACGATATCGGCTTTTCGGCAGCGATGAAGCTGATGAAATGGTATCCGCTGCTGACTCTGCCGATGTTCATTTTCATGGGCTATGTGCTGTCGGAATCGAAGATCGCCGATGACCTTTACCGCATGTTCCATGTCTGGATGGGCGGCCTGCGCGGCGGGCTGGCGATTGGGACTATCGGGTTGATGGTACTGATTTCGGCCATGAACGGGCTCAGCGTCGCGGGCATGGCCATCGGGGCGACCATCGCCCTGCCGGAACTGCTCAAACGCGGATATGACAAAAGGATGGTGACCGGGGTCATTCAGGCCGGATCAAGCCTCGGTATCCTTGTGCCGCCATCTGTCGTGCTGGTGCTATACGCGATGATCGCGCGGCAACCGGTCGGGCAATTGTGGCTCGCCGGGGTCATTCCGGGGCTGATGATGGCTGCGCTCTTCATCGCCTACATCGCGATCCGCTGCCGGATCAACCCGGCCCTTGGCCCCGCTCTCAGCGCAGAGGACCGGGCCATGCCCCGCGCGGAAAAGCTGCGGCTGCTGCGGGCGGGTCTGCTGCCGCTGGTGATCTTTGCGGTGATGATGGTGCCGTTCGTGAATGGCTGGACATCGCTGGTCGAAAGCTCAGCCATTGGCGCATTGGCGGCTTTGGTCGCGGCCATCGTCAAAGGGCGGATGACGCGCGAGGTCTTTGAAAACTCGGTCCGCAACACGCTGGGCATCACGTGCATGTTCATGTGGATTATCCTTGCCGCACTGGCCTTTGGCGCGGTGTTCGATGGGTTGGGCGCGGTCAAGGCCATCGAAAGCCTGTTCACCGAACAACTCAACCTCAGCCCTTGGATGATCCTGATCCTGATGCAGCTCAGCTTTATCCTGATGGGCACGTTTCTGGATGACACGGCGATGCTGGTCATCGTCGCCCCGCTCTACGTGCCTCTGGTCGGCGCGCTGGGGTTTGACCTGATCTGGTACGGTATCCTTTATACGATCACCACACAGATCGCCTATATGACCCCGCCCTTTGGCTATAACCTGTTCCTGATGCGGGCCATGGCCCCGCCGGAAATTGCGCTGCGCGACATCTACGCCTCCATCACACCGTTTGTGCTCGTGATGGTATTCGCGCTGGCACTGGTGATGATCTTTCCGGGACTTGCCACATGGCTGCCCGGCTACGTTTACGGAAACTGAAAAACAGACCGGGCCAACCCGGCATAACCCAACAAGGAGAAAAGTGATGACAACACGACGCAAGTTTATCAAAGGGGCCGCCATGGCCGCCCCCGCCACGCTGGCCGCCCCGGCGCTCGCGCAAAGCACGATCACATGGCGGATGCAGACCTATGCCGGTGCCGCCCTCGCGGCCGAGGTGATCGACCCCGCCATCGCCATGTTCAACAAGATCGCAGGCGACCGAATGCAGATCGAACTGTTCTATGCCGACCAACTGGTCCCCACGGGCGAGCTGTTTCAGGCGCTGCAGCGGGGCACCATCGACGCCGTGCAATCGGACGATGACAGCATGGCATCCCCTACCGAAGTCACCGTATTTGGCGGCTACTTCCCCTTCGGCTCGCGCTACTCGCTCGACGTGCCGGTGCTGTTCAACCAGTACGGGTTGAATGAAATCTGGGCCGAGGAATACGCCGCCGTCGGCGTCAAACATATCAGCGCCGGTGCCTGGGACCCTTGCCATTTCGCCACCAAGGACCCGATCCGGTCGCTCGCCGATCTGGAAGGCAAGCGCATCTTCACCTTCCCCACCGCAGGCCGGTTCCTGGCGCAATTCGGTGTCGTGCCGGTCAACCTGCCGTGGGAGGATATCGAGGTCGCGGTGCAGACCGGCGAACTCGACGGCATCGCGTGGTCGGGCATCACCGAGGATTACACCGTCGGCTGGGCGGACGTGACCAACTACTTCCTGACCAACAACATCTCCGGCGCGTGGATCGGGCATTTCTTTGCCAATATGGACCGCTGGAACGAACTGCCCGAAGACCTGCAAACCCTGTTCCAGGTCTGCTGCGAACAATCGCATTACTACCGCCAGCACTGGTATTGGGGTGGCGAGGCCAATCTGCGTGTGAACGGCACCAAGCTGGAACTGACCACGATCCCCGATGCGGAATGGGCCACGGTTGAGGCAGCCGCCCGCGAATTCTGGGAAGAAATCGCCGCCGAAAGTGAAACCAAGCGCAAAGTCGTCGATATCTTTAAACAGTACAACGCGGATATGGAGAAAGCAGGACGGCCCTACCGCTACACCTGACCGGCTTCCCGGGCCTGTCCTGGGACCCCAACCAGACCCCATGCAGGGGCCCCGGGTTACGCCCGGGGCGCCTTTTCGACAAAGGATAGTTTCATGCCCGGCACCCTCAGCTTCGACGATCTCAAATCCCGTGTGGCGGACGGGTCAATCGACACCGTTCTGACCTGCTTTGTGGATATGCAGGGGCGCTTGATGGGCAAGCGATTTCACGCCGCCAACTTTGTCGAAACCTCGTTCAAGGAAACCCATTGCTGCAACTATCTGCTGGCCACCGATCTGGAGATGGCGACGCCTGACGGCTATGCCGCCACAAGCTGGCAAAAGGGCTACGGCGATTACATCATGGCCCCGGACCTGAGCACTCTGCGGCTCACGCCGTGGCTGGAGGGCACCGCGATGGTGCTCTGCGATATCCTTGACCACCATACCCACGCACCCGTGCCACACGATCCCCGCGCCGTCCTGAAAAAGCAGGTCGCACGGCTCAAGGACATGGGCTTTGATGCCATGATGGCGACCGAACTTGAGTTCTTTCTGTTCGAAAAATCCTTTGACGAGATCCGCAAGGATGGCTTTCACGATCTGATGCCGATCAGCGGTTACAACGAAGACTACCACATTCTGCAGACCACCAAGGAAGAACACGTGATGCGCCCGATCCGCAATCACCTGTTCGCTGCCGGTCTGCCTATTGAAAACACCAAGGGCGAGGCCGAGACAGGGCAGGAAGAGTTGAACATCCGCTACGCACCTGCCGTCGACTGTGCCGACCATCACAGCATCGCCAAGAACGCGATCAAGGAAATCGCCTGGGCGCACGGTCACGCCGCGACATTCCTGCCGAAATGGCATCACGACCGGGTCGGCAGTTCGTCCCACGTGCATCAGTCGCTGTGGAAGGACGGGGAACCGGCATTCTATGACTCCGATGCTGATCTGGGCATGTCGGACCTGATGAAACATTACATGGCCGGGCTGATCGCCTATGCCCCTGACTACACCTTCTTTCTGGCCCCCTACATCAACAGCTACAAACGCTTTGCCAAGGGCACCTTTGCGCCCACCAAAACCGTCTGGTCCGTCGACAACCGCACCGCCGGTTTTCGCCTGTGTGGCGATGGCACCAAGGGCGTGCGCGTCGAATGCCGCATCGGCGGGTCCGACCTGAACCCCTATCTGGCGCAGGCCGCCATGCTCGCCGCAGGGATCAAGGGGATCGAGGACAAGATGGATCTTGCCCCGCCCACCAAAGGCGACGTTTACGAAGACGCCAAGGCGGCGGATATTCCCCAGACCTTGCGCGCCGCGACCGAGACTTTGCGCAACTCGACATTCCTGCGCGACACCATGGGCGACGATGTGATCGACCATTACACCCGCTGCGCCGAATGGGAGCAGGAAGAATTTGACCGCGTCGTCACCGACTGGGAAATTGCGCGGGGGTTCGAGCGGGCATGAAGGTCTATCGCGCAACACCTTCGCTGCCCGTGGATGATCTCAATGCCGCTCGCGAATTTGCCGAGACGTGTTTGGGGTTCAAAACCCTGTCTCAAGACGACCGCCATGTGCTGTGCAATCGGGACGCGGCGTTTATCCGCTTTATCAACGCCGCGCCCGATGCGGATATGGCGGATGAGGCGCGTCAACTGGTGCTGTATCTTGATGTGGACGACGTCGATGCATTTTGGGCGGCCAAACGCGCGTCTCTGAAAGCACTGCCAAAAGGGCGGGTGCGGGAGCCGTTTGATCAACCGTATGGGCAGCGCGAACTGCACGTGATTCATGGGCCCTTTCTGTTCATTCTGGGTCACCCATTGTCAAAGGAACAAACATGATACGCTGTATCTCCCCTATTGACGGCTCGGTCTACGCGGAACGGCCGACGCTCAGCGCCGATGCCGCGCAAGCCGCCGTCGCCCGCGCCAAAGGCGCGCAATCGGCATGGGCCGCGCGGCCTCTGTCCGAACGAGTCGCAATGGTGCAGGCCGGTGTCGCCCGCATTGGTGACATGAACGATGACATCGTGCCCGAACTCGCGCATCAGATGGGCCGGCCGATACGCTATGGCGGCGAATTTGGTGGGTTCAACGAACGGGCCACCTATATGGCACGGATCGCGGACGACGCGCTGGCAGATATCACGGTCGAGGATAGCGAGCATTTCAGGCGCGTTATCAAACGGGTGCCGCACGGCGTCGTTCTGGTCGTGGCCCCGTGGAACTACCCTTACATGACCGCGATCAACACGGTCGCCCCAGCTCTGATCGCAGGCAACACGGTCATGCTGAAACATGCCTCGCAAACGCCGCTAGTCGGTGAACGGATGGCGCAGGCGTTCCACGACGCGGGCGTGCCAGCGGACGTATTCCAGAACGTGTTTCTGGACCACCAGACAACATCCGACCTGATCTCCGCCAAATCGTTCGGCTTCGTGAACTTCACCGGCTCCGTCAGCGGCGGGCAGGCGATTGAACAGGCCGTCGCTGGAACCTTCACCGGGATCGGCCTGGAACTTGGCGGCAAGGATCCCGGCTATGTCTGCGATGATGCTGATCTTGATGCGGCAGTCGATACGCTGATCGACGGGGCGATGTTCAACTCCGGCCAGTGCTGCTGCGGGATCGAACGCATTTATGTGGCCGAACAGCATTTCGATGCTTTCGTGGCCAAAGCGGTCGAGATCGTGAATGGCTACATTCTTGGCAACCCGCTCGACCCCGAAACCACCTTGGGACCGATGGCGCATGTCCGCTTTGCCGACGCGGTCCGCGCCCAAACGGCAGAGGCGATCGCCGCCGGGGCCACCGCCCATATCGACCCCGCCCGCTTCCCGCAGGATGGCGGGGCATACCTGATGCCGCAAATCCTGACAAACGTGACCCACGACATGCGCGTTATGCGCGAAGAAAGTTTCGGCCCCGTGGTCGGCATCATGCCGGTCAAGGACGACGCCGAGGCGATCCGCCTGATGAACGACAGCCCCTATGGGCTGACCGCATCGGTCTGGACAAAGGATCCAGTAAGGGCCGAGGCGATTGGCGATCAGATCGAAACCGGCACCGTCTTCATGAACCGCGCCGATTATCTTGACCCCGGTCTATGCTGGACCGGCTGCAAGGACACCGGGCGCGGTGGCGGTCTGTCCATCATCGGTTATCACAACCTGACACGTCCGAAATCCTACCACCTCAAGAAGGCATAGATCATGTCGCTTACCGCTAGCTGGTCCTACCCCACCTCTGTCCGCTTCGGCGCCGGGCGCATCGCCGAAATCGCCGACGCTTGCGCCGCCGCCGGGATCAAGAAACCCCTGCTGGTCACCGATCGCGGACTGGCCGGGATGGAGATCACAACCAGCACGCTTGATCTGCTCGAGGCGGCGGGGCTTGGCCGCGCGATCTTTGCTGATGTGGACCCGAACCCCAATGAAAAGAACGCCGCAGCAGGGGTGCAGGCCTTCAAGGAGGGCGGGCATGACGGGGTGGTCGCCTTTGGCGGTGGCTCCGGCCTCGACCTTGGCAAGCTGGTGGCGTTTCTGGCCGGTCAGACCCGCCCGCTGTGGGATTTTGAAGACATCGGCGACTGGTGGACCCGTGCAGACGCGGACGCCATCGCGCCCATCGTCGCAGTACCGACCACCGCCGGCACCGGGTCAGAGGTGGGCCGCGCATCAGTGATCACTAATTCCGAAACGGAAGAGAAAAAGATCATCTTCCACCCCAAATTCCTGCCCAGCGTGGTGATCTGCGACCCGGAACTCACCGTCGGCATGCCGGGGTTCATCACCGCAGGCACCGGCCTTGATGCCTTTGCCCATTGTGTTGAGGCGTATTGTTCACCCCACTACCACCCCATGTCGCAGGGGATCGCGCTGGAAGGAATGCGGCTGGTCAAGGAATATCTGCCCCGCGCCTATGCCGACGGCAGCGATATCGAAGCGCGCGCGCATATGATGTCCGCCGCTGCAATGGGGGCAACCGCATTCCAGAAAGGGCTGGGGGCGATCCATGCCCTGTCCCATCCCATCGGGGCCATCCACCATACCCATCACGGTACAACCAACGCCGTCTGCATGCCCGCCGTGCTGCAATTCAACAAACCCGCGATCAGCGATATCATCGGGCGGGCGGCGGATTATCTGGGCATTGCAGACGGGTTCGACGGGTTCTGCGCCTATGTCGATGACCTGAACGCATCGCTGGGTATCCCGCGCACGCTGGGCGGTATCGGCGTCAGCAACCCCGATATCGACCGCATCGTCGCAGGCGCACTCAAGGATCCCAGCACTGGCGGAAATCCGGTCACCATGACAAAGGAAAACACAACAAAGCTCTTGCTTGCCTGTCTGTAACAGGGCAGCATCGCGCCGAAATCGACGTCGGGAGAACCAGTCAATCTGGTGCCGAAGGAGCAACCGCCCCGGAAACTCTCAGGCCCAAGGACCGACGCCGATACGAAGACTCTGGAGAGTGGCACGGAACATGAGGTGCCCGCCGAAGGGATAGCAATCTCAGGCACATGGACAGAGGGGGCATCACGCGTAAAGGGTACACCTTTGCGCCAAAGTGGTGCCGGAAGATATGACTATCTGATCGGCGGGAAGGAAAGAGGCCGCCGATGTCGGATTTGTTGAAAACACCGCTGCATGACCTGCATCTGGAACTGGGTGCCAAGATGGTGCCCTTTGCGGGCTATGACATGCCCGTGCAATATCCGATGGGCGTGATGAAGGAACATCTGCACACCCGCGCGAGCGCAGGGCTGTTCGATGTCAGCCATATGGGTCAGGTCATCGTGAAGGGCAGCGATTACGCGTCAGCCGCCAGCGCGCTGGAACGACTGATCCCGGTCGATATCCTCGGCCTTGATGAAAACCGCCAGCGCTATGGTTTCTTTACCAATGAAACCGGCGGGATCATGGATGACCTGATGCTGGCAAACCGGGGCGATCATGTTTTCGTCGTGGTTAATGCGGCGTGCAAGGCCGCCGACATTGCCCATATGAAATCGCATCTGGAACCTGATGTGACGGTGACCAAAATCACGGACCGCGCCCTGCTTGCCTTGCAGGGGCCGGCGGCCGCGGCGGTGTTGTCCTCCCTCAACCCTGCCGCGGCCACGATGGCGTTCATGGATGTGGCCACGCTGACGCTGAACGGCGTTGAATGCTGGGTGTCACGGTCGGGCTATACCGGCGAAGACGGCTTCGAGATTTCGGTGCCGAACGAAAACGCCACCGATCTGGCCCGCGCCCTGCTGGCGCACCCGGATGTTGAACCCATCGGGCTGGGTGCGCGCGACTCGCTCCGGCTCGAGGCGGGGCTGTGCCTTTACGGGCACGATATCGACACCGGCACAACCCCGGTGCAGGCCGCTCTGACATGGGCGATCCAGAAGGTACGCCGCGCCGGTGGCGACCGGGCCGGCGGGTTTCCGGGGGCCGACGCGATCTTTTCAGAACTGGCCGAAGGGGTCGCGCGCAAACGGGTCGGCCTGCTGCCCGAGGGACGCGCGCCGATGCGCGAGGGCGTGCCGCTTTTCGCCGACACCGATAGCGATGCACAGATCGGCATGATCACCTCTGGCGGGTTCGGCCCGACCGTCGGCGGCCCCGTTGCGATGGGCTATGTCGCCACCGCCAATGCCACACCCGGCGCGACCGTCTACGGTGAATTGCGGGGCAAACGGCTGCCGCTGACCGTGACGAAGATGCCGTTCACACCAGCCAATTTCAAACGGTAAGACCAAGGGAGACCACCAATGAAATATACATCAGAGCATGAATGGCTGCGCGCCGAAGACGACCTGATCGTCGTCGGCATCACAGAACATGCCACAACCCAGCTGGGCGATATCGTCTTTGTCGAATTGCCAGAAGTAGGGACCACCGTCGTGAAGGACGACGAAATCGTTGTCATCGAAAGCGTCAAGGCCGCGTCCGACATCCTAGCCCCCATCGACGGTGAAGTCGTCGAAGTGAACGATGCACTGGCCGACAATCCGGGCCTCGCCAACGAAGACGCTACCGGCGATGGCTGGTTTTTCAAGATCAAACCGTCTGACACGTCCCAGATGGACGAATACATGGACGAAGCCGCCTATAAAGCGATGATCGACTAAGGGACCAGCATCATGACCTTCACCCCCACAGACTATCTGCCCTACGACTTTGCCAACCGCCGCCATATCGGCCCGTCACCGGCCGAAATGGCCGAGATGTTGCAGATCGTGGGGGCCAAGGATCTTGATGCCCTGATCGACGATACGCTGCCGCCCGCCATCCGCCAGAAGCAAAAGCTGGATTTCGGCAAGCCCAAATCAGAACGTGAACTGCTGCACCACATGCGGGTCACGGCCTCCAAGAACAAGGTCCTGACCTCGCTCATCGGTCAGGGCTATCATGGGACGGTCACGCCCCCCGCGATCCAGCGCAACATCCTTGAAAACCCGGCCTGGTACACCGCCTATACCCCCTATCAGCCCGAAATTTCCCAAGGCCGGCTTGAGGCGCTGTTGAACTTCCAGACCATGGTCAGCGATCTGACCGGGCTTGAGATTGCCAACGCATCCCTCTTGGACGAGGCGACAGCCTGCGCCGAAGCGATGACCATGGCGCAGCGGGTATCGAAATCGAAAGTCAAAGGTTTCTTCATCGACGAAAACTGCCACCCGCAGAACATCGCCGTGATGAAAACCCGCGCGGCGCCTTTGGGGATCGAAATCACCGTCGGCAACCCCGACGATCTAGACCCGACCGCTGTTTTCGGCGCGATCTTTCAGTACCCCGGCACATACGGCCATTTGCGTGACTTCACCGATGAAATCGCCAGACTGCATGAAAACAAGGCGATTGGCATCATCTCCGCCGATCCGATGTCACTGACATTGCTTAAGGAACCCGGCGCAATGGGGGCCGATATCGCCGTCGGCACCACCCAGCGTTTCGGTGTACCCGTCGGCTATGGCGGCCCGCACGCGGCCTATATGGCGACGAAACAGGCTTATGCCCGCTCCATGCCGGGCCGCATCGTGGGCGTGTCCATCGACAGCCACGGCAACCGCGCCTACCGGCTATCACTGCAGACCCGCGAACAGCATATCCGCCGCGAAAAGGCGACATCGAATGTCTGCACCGCACAGGCCCTGCTGGCCGTCATGGCCGGATTCTATGCGGTGTTCCATGGGCCAGAGGGGCTCAAGGCCATCGCCCAGCGCATCCACCGCAAGACCGCGCGGCTGGCCGAAGGGCTGAAGCAAGGCGGGTTCGATGTGCGCCCCGCGACCTTCTTTGACACCATCACCGTCGATGTCGGCCCGCTGCAATCGGCAGTCCTGAAATCGGCGGTGGATGAAGGGGTCAATCTGCGTGCCGTCGGCAAAACACAGGTCGGCATCACGCTGGACGAACGGACCCGGCCTGCCACCATCGAACGGGTCTGGCGCGCCTTTGGCATCGAACGGCAGGACAAGGATTACACCCCGCATTACCACATGCCCGAAAAACTGATCCGCACGTCGGATTACCTGACCCACCCGGTGTTCCACATGAACCGGGCCGAGACGGAAATGATGCGCTACATGCGGCGTCTGGCCGACCGCGACCTCGCGCTGGATCGGGCGATGATCCCGCTTGGCTCCTGCACGATGAAGCTGAACTCCGCCGCCGAAATGATGCCGGTCAGCTGGCGCGAGTTTTCCCTGCTGCACCCCTATTGCCCCGCCGATCAGGCCGAAGGCTACCGTGAAATGATCGACGATCTGTCGGCCAAGCTTTGCGATATCACCGGCTATGCGGCCATTTCCATGCAGCCCAATTCCGGCGCGCAGGGCGAATATGCGGGGCTTCTGACCATCGCGGGATATCATCGGTCCAATGGTCAGGGGCACCGCAATGTCTGCCTGATCCCGATGTCCGCCCACGGCACCAACCCCGCCTCGGCCCATATGGTCGGTTGGACGGTTGTCCCTGTAAAATCAGCAGAAAACGGCGATATCGACCTTGATGATTTCCGCGCGAAGGCTGAACAGCACGCAGATAATCTGGCGGGCTGCATGATCACCTATCCGTCCACGCATGGCGTGTTCGAGGAAACCGTGATCGAGGTTTGCAAGATCACCCATGACCATGGCGGGCAGGTCTATATCGACGGGGCCAACATGAACGCGATGGTCGGCCTGTCACGCCCCGGTGATCTGGGCGGCGATGTCAGCCACCTGAACCTTCACAAGACCTTCTGCATCCCCCATGGCGGCGGCGGCCCAGGCATGGGGCCAATCGGGGTGAAGGAGCATCTGGTCCCGCACTTGCCCGGCGATCCCGTCACCGGCGATGGGGCTGTTTCGGCGGCCGCTTTCGGGTCACCATCGCTTTTGCCGATCTCATGGGCCTATTGCCTGATGATGGGCGGCGATGGCCTGACACAGGCAACGCGCGTCGCGATCCTGAACGCCAATTACATCGCCAAACGGCTCGAAGGGGCGTTTGACGTGCTTTACAAAGGGCCGACGGGCCGGGTCGCCCATGAATGCATTATCGACACACGACCCTTTGCCGACAGTGCGGGTGTGACAGTCGATGACATCGCCAAGCGCTTGATAGATTGTGGTTTTCACGCCCCAACGATGAGCTGGCCTGTCGCGGGCACCCTGATGATCGAACCGACGGAATCCGAAAACAAGGCCGAACTGGACCGGTTCTGCGACGCGATGCTGGCGATCCGGGCGGAAATCACCCAAATCGAAAAAGGCGAAATCGACCCCGAAAACAACCCGCTGAAAAACGCGCCACACACGATGGAGGATCTGGTCAAGGACTGGGACCGGCCCTATAGCCGCGAGGTCGGATGCTTCCCCCCCGGCGCGTTCCGGGTGGACAAATACTGGCCGCCGGTCAACCGGGTCGACAATGTCTGGGGCGACCGCAACCTGACCTGCACCTGCCCCCCGATGGAGGATTACGCGCAGGCCGCCGAATGAGCCGGTGCCACCGTGCGGTAGGTGTTGCGCAGCCCCCACCCTACGGTGCTTTTCGTGGTTTTCGGCGAATCATGGGTTAACGCCCTATTTTGCCGGGATATGCGCTGTCGGCATCGCGTCGGATTTGCGTCGGCAAAACGTCGGACCTCTGGGTCGCATTTGGCGGGGTTAACGGGGCGCACGGTGGGTTTTGTTAACAGCGCTTAAGATTTAAGGCAGGATGGACATAGCCGCCTCCAACAAAGGAAAATGTGATGCCCGTATTCACGCCCGACACCGCCAAGACCGACGCCAGCGATGGCGTGGGGCATCCCTGCGGCCCCTACCGCGCCTTGCTGTTCAGCGACAGCGGCGGGCTGACCCAGTTCGGGGCTTTCGTGGAAATCCTGCCGCCCGGTTCATCCTCCTCGAGCAAGCACTGGCACGCGGGCGAGGATGAAATGGTGTATGTGCTGGAAGGGAAGGTCACCTTGCACGAAGGCGACAGCAGCACCGTGATGCACCCCGGCGACGCCGCCACGTTCAAGGCAGGCGATCCTGTCGGCCATTGCCTGGAAAACCGCACCGATACAAAGGTGAAATATCTGGTCATCGGCACCCGATCACCAGGCGACGTGGTGACCTATCCCGACCACGACCGGGTACTGCACTGGGACCGCGCGACACAATGCCGCCGGTGGACAGATCACGCAGGGGCGCCCGCCAACAGCCCCTATGAGGGCGAATGACCACGGACTGATCTTCCGCAGGTCAGACGGATTCGCCCTTTACTCAACAGTCCCGCACTAGCGGCATTCTGCGCAATTGAAACACACACTGTCTGACCGGACAGCGGCCGCTCAAAGCTACCATACCAAAGGTCTGGTGTGCGGGACATTTCGTTGAAAAACTCATCCTTGATCGAAGCATAAGTCGCTGACTCAATTGCTCTTGCAGGGAGGGATTGGCGATGACGGGACCGAGGCAGGAAGCGCAAGTGGCGCTGTTCTACGAGTTCTCGCTGGAGGATCATGTTCCGCAAGATCATCTGCTGAGATCGATTGACCGGT
>NZ_JBKQXO010000007.1:0-229498 GCF_046762885.1 Yoonia sp. SDW83-1 | reverse complement strand
GCACCGCAGCAAGCGCGAAAAGCCTGAACAGAAAGGCGCTCGCGCTCAGTTCAGGCTGCTACCTTCCGCACCCGCAACACGTTGTTTTTCAACAGTGTCTGACGTCAGCGCCAATGGGACCATTTAGGGCTATTTGCTAAGAGAGTGTTTAGTGCTCATCGTCGCCATTGATGAGTGGACGATGAGAAAGACAACAAAGAGCCCTGGCGATGAACAGTTTGAGAAGTCGCGTCGGCGCGCACCTTTGAAATTGTCTCCTGCGGGTGGACGTATTCAAAGGCTGGGTCTTGGCTTCAGGCTTTGAAAGGGCACTCTCAAACTCCCGTAAGAGACCAACGGCGAAAGCCGGCGTGGGCCATTTTCTAGCGACCCAACTCGGGCGGCAAGTCCCGCCATGGCGATACCCCGCGCCCTAGCAAAAAAAATGGCATCGACAAAGAGCCGGTTGTCTGAACCGCTTCGCCCACGATCATCCAATTTTCCTGGTAAAAAATGTTCGATCCGGGCCCACTGCGCGTCGCTCAACGTGCATCTGCTCAAGATCGCCCCGTGTTTTTGATGTTAAATCAAAAAGGGACAAATGGGAATCCCTCAAATCAAGACACCGACTAATCATAGGCCGATACGTGCCGATAAACGCATCATACTTTGAGTTTATTGGTCTCACCGGATTGGAAAAAGAGTTGAAATTGTGTTTTGATTTTGACACAAATATCTGCCCAATTCTGACGGCAGTGGGGCAGATAGGATTGTTCGTACCAGTTGAACGACCGCGCCTGCATATTTTGCAACGCGAACGGGTCACGGCAAAGGTTGCGGGCGATTTTGGGCAGCTGCCGTAGCCCAGAAGTTTTCACCAGATCACTCGGGATCAATGTCTGCAGCCCGTAACTCAATTCGGTCACCACCGGTGTTCCGGCAGCAACAGCGCCGATGATCCGCGGGATTTCAAGGTGGTTTGACCGATAGGCGTGGATATTGATACAGCATCGCGATTGCGCGGCGATATCCTCGTAGACGACGCCAGAATGCGGTGAGATGGTCAAACCTGAGCCCTCCAATTCCGCGATAACCTGTTGTCGGCGTGGGGTCATGGCACCGACAAAGCAGATATCATAAGGCCGGTCGGCAGGTGGAACCGTCCGGTCGATCAGTGCGGGATCGACGCCAATATCGAACCCCAGAACCGGTATGTCCAATTGCCGCTGAAGCCGCCGGGTTTGCGGCGCGAAATAATCCAGCAACAGGTCGAAGCCGGATTGCTTTTCGGCCAGCATGCGGCGCTTGCGGCGGATCGCACTCCACCCAACCTTGCTGAGTTGCAGCGGGTTTCCCATGACCGACACAATCGAAAAGTTCAGATAGACGTAAAAACATCCCGGTCGCCGCCGATGCGGTTGGAAACCTTCTCCGATCACAAAGATGACGGCGTTGTCGGGATGTGTCGCGTTGTCGATCTCATCGCAGACGATCAATCCGGTATCGGGACCAAAATGCTTGGCTAACTCCGCGTGAATAAAGCGGGCCACATGGCTGATGTGATCAAAACTCACCTTCTGGATGATCAAGGCGGCGGATGTCATGAATTCTCCCAACCCTTATATATTGCAAGTCTGACAGGTGTGATCACGCCCGACTACGCAAAATCATGCCCTTTTCAACAATGCTTCAGGGGGTGGCTTGCCCCCCGCTTCTTGATTGAAAACCAAGCCCTTTTGTCGGGCATATTGCATACAAACTGCTGAAATAACCGGCTGCATCCGATGGGGTGTCCAAAACCTGCCGGTTCACCGGCAATGATTGGCCGACCGGGTGCGGACTACCGTGTGCTTGTGAAAACGCCCCCGTATCCTGACCCCACTCTGTTGATTGTGATTTTCCGTGTGCGACTTCTGTTCCCCTGAACACCCACTCTCGCTGTACGAAAGCCCCTGATGCCGCAAGAAACTGAAGCCGAAATGCCGGTTGTGTTTGATCCGCTGGTTGTCATCCCCTGCTTGAACGAGGCCGACCATATCGGTCGTATCCTGCGCCAACTGGTGCCAGCCATGCAGCGCCTTGGCGGGCGCATCGTGGTTGTCGATGGTGGCAGCACCGATGGCACCTTGGATATCGTGAATGATTTTGCGCTCAACGATGATCGTATTTCCCTGCTGCACAATCCCGACCGCATTCAAAGCTCGGGGATCAACCTTGCCGTGGCGCAGGATCATGGGCAGGCCACGCATCTGATCCGGATCGATGCCCATTGCGCTTATCCGGATAATTATTGTGACGTGCTGATGCAGCAGGCCGGATCGGTCTATGCCGACAGTATCGTCGTCAGCATGATTGCCGAAGGGCAGGCATCGCTGCAGCGGATCAATGCCGCAACACAGAATGCGCATCTGGGCAATGGCGGGTCAGCCCATCGCACCCTGCCAAGCGGGAGATATGTGGATCATGGACATCACGCACTGATCAGGATGGCGGCCTTTCGGTCGGTCGGCGGATACGATCCCGGGTTTGCCCATAATGAGGATGCCGAATTTGACTATCGGCTGCGGCAGGCCGGGCATCGGATATGGCTGACCCCTGCAACGGTTGTCACCTATTTTCCGCGCCCCACCTTGCCAGCACTGGCCCGCCAGTACTTCAACTATGGGGCGGGACGCGCGCGCAACCTGCTCAAGCACCGTGTTCTGCCCAAAATCAGACAGGCCAAGGTGATGATAGTACTGCCTGCCGTGGTGTTGGCGCTCCTCGCTCCCCTGCATCTGCTTTTTGCACTGCCGGCCTTGCTTTGGTGCGTCTATTGCCTGTGGACCGGCATTGGCATGGCTATTCGTAACCGCGACCCGGCACTGGCGCTTTGCGGGGTCGCTGCCATGATCATGCATTTTTCGTGGTCACTGGGTTTTTGGCAAAATGTCCTGCGCAGTGCGACGCGCTCCCTTGGAAAGGTGACGCCGTGAACCAACCGCTTGAGATATGCGTCTGCACCTATCGCCGCGCACAAGTCGTCGACACACTGGCATCCCTGCAGGCTTTGCGGCAGCCGGACGGATACGCAGTATCGGTATTGGTCATCGACAATGACGATGTGCCCAGTGCACGCCGGGCGGTCGAACAGATGGCCGAAACTGTCGATCTGCCGATCCGCTATGTGCATTGCCCGCAGGGTAATATCTCCATTGCGCGTAACGGGGCGCTTGCCCATTCGGACGCCCGGTTTCTGGCGTTTATCGATGATGATGAGGTGGCATCGCCTGACTGGCTGATACATCTGGTCGGGCAGATGGAAAAGGACGGGGCGGACGTCGTTCTTGGCCCGGTCGAGGCATCTTATCCGGATGGGGCACCGGCATGGATGCGACGCACGCGGATTCATGCGACAATGCCGGTCTGGGTCGATGATAGGATCATCACCGGATACACCTGTAACGTACTGATCGACCGCAACAGCGCTGCCTTGCAGGGCCGCAGCTTTGATCTGTCGCTAGGGCAGACAGGCGGTGAAGACACCGCCTTTTTCGCCAAGATCGTGACTGATGGGGGCGTGATTTCCTTCGCGCCCGATGCGCTGGTCACCGAGGCGATCCCGACCGACAGGGTCAGCTTTGGCTGGCTGTTGCGGCGACGTTTTCGGATGGGGCAAACCCATGGTCAACTGGTCGCCAAGGATGGGCCCTCAGTCCGGCTTTGGGTGATTACCATGTGCAAGGTCGCCTATTGCGCGGGCGCGGCGTTGCTTCAGGCGCCATTCACAGACCGCCGCAACATGGCGATTTTGCGGGGCACCCTGCATGTCGGTGCGCTCAACGGTCTTGCCGGTGGTCGGACATTGCGCCTCTACGGCCCCAATTTTCCACGCAAACAAAGGGAATGACCACAATGGGTCCCAAGCGATGAAAAATATTGGCCTGCGCATTCACGACGCCGATTTTGAGGCGGGACGACGCGCGACCGCTGAGGCGGCAACGCTTGGCGACCTGATCTCAGCCTTTCGTCGGCAATATATCCTGGTTCTGGTGTTTGCGGCGCTCGGCCTGCTTTTTGGCCTTGCGCATCACATAACGACGCCCAAACAATACTATACCTCGGCCACGATCCTCGTGGATGAACGGCGCAGCGAACTGGACGAACAGATCATCGCTAGCATCCCTTTCGCCCGCAATGACACATCGCTGTTGAACGAGATGCAGGTTCTCAAATCGCTTCAGCTGGCATCCGACGTCGTGGATCGCATTGATCTGCATGAGAATGAGATTTTCCTTTACCCACCGTCCTCACTGGCGCGTTCGGTACTGTCGGATGCTAAATCAATGGCTGCAGGGATGCTTGGTGCCGAAGAAGACGCAGCCGCGCCAACGGCGGCAGATCCTGACGCGCAACTGCAAAGACGCAAGCTACAGACCGCGGCGCGATTGCAGCGCGACATCCGGGTGGAGCGTATCGGGCTGAGTTTTTCAATCGAGATCAGCTATATCGGCCATGATCCCGACCTCGCTGCAATGATCGTGAACAGCTATGCCGATGCCTATCTCGACGACCGGATGAACGCCAATGCAGACGCCACAGAACGAACAGCGGCCTGGATGCGTAGTAGGCTGGACGCACTTGAACAGGATGCAGCCAATGTGCTGGCAGAGGCGGCAGCCTTACGCCAAAGCGATCCGACCCAGATCACCCGGCTACGCGAGCTGGCGCAACGGGCTTCCACGCTGGATGAATTGCATCAGACAATTTCGGCCCGCTATGAACAGATTTCGGTGCAGGGAAGCTTCCCCGTCAGCAACGGCCGCGTGCTGACCCGATCCATGGTGCCAAAGGAACCGGCACTGCCAAAAATGTGGCGAACGGTGTCGGTGACCATCATGCTGGGGCTGATGTTTGGTTTTCTGCTCGCCGTATTGCGCGAGGCCCGCGAACGCTTCTTCAGGGTCAGCACGGACGTGCATGATCACACGGGCCTCCCGTTTCTGGGCCACTTGCCCAGGATCAACGACGCAGAGATGACAGGCCGGGCAACACCCTCTGCGCCGACAAAACCGGCCGAACCGGTTGCCAAGGGCAAACCACCATTCGCGTTGCCGCCACACATGGCGTTTTCCGTCGCGCGTCCGAACACCATGTTCAGCCAAACGATCCGCAATATCCATGCATCCATCGCCTTTGGCGCGCCGGAGGGTGGCAAGATCGTCGCCGTCACATCAATGCTGCCTGAAGAAGGCAAAACCACGCTTGCAGTCAACTATGCAAATCTGGTCGCGCAATCGGGGGCGCGGTGCCTGCTCATCGACATGGATTTGCAAGGTGCGGGTTTCGATTGGGCACCAGCAGGGCCGGGGATTATTGACGTCCTTTCTGGTGACATCCCCCTGTCGGAATCCATCCACACGCTGGACGATACCGGATTACACATCCTTCCGTCAGGGGTGAAGGTCGATCAACCATTGTCAGGCGAAATCGGTTTCCAGCGAAAACTGAAGGCGCTGATGCCTGAGTTGCGCAAACATTATGATCACATCGTGCTGGATATGCCGCCACTCAGCAATGGGCGGGACGCCAAGGCGATGATCGGCTTGCTGGACAAGATCGTTATGGTTTGCGAATGGGGTGCGACGCCACGGTCACTTGTGACGCGATATCTCGCTCATGAGCCGGAGGTTTTCCAGAAGGTGACAGGCATCGCACTGAATAAGGTCGATGTCCGGAAATTGCGGAAATACGCACGCCCGGGTTGGCCGGAAAGCTACCTTACGCTGACCCCGCGCATGGCCTGAGCACCCGCAACAGTGGCGCCATGCCGCAAATTCCCGTATGCTCAAACCAGCATTGCGTACGGAGGACGTATTTTGCGGTTATTGGTATTTGTTGTGTTTGCTGCTGTGGCGGCCATCGCAATGGCAATCCATTCATATTTCGCGGGTGTGGGCGTCGCAGGCATCGCATTGCGTGTTTTCGCGGTTCTGGTTGTGTTGCAGATTGTCTATTTTCTGCTTTTGGTCGTAACGAGCCTGTTTTCACCGTCCAAAGACCAATCCACCGGGAAAGGCGACTTGGCAGGTACGCTTCCCGAAAGGGCCAAACGTAAAACTAACCCATCCGCGCGCTGACAAACGACAAGACCGCAGGATCCCGCTTTCCCAATAGCCTGATCAGCGCCCCCCTAAGGGCCAGCCTGATAACCTCTGATCGTGGCAGGGATGAGCCGACACGTAGCTGTGTATGGGATTTCACCAGACCGGTTGCACGCTGCTGTGCAGAATAACGAAAATCCGGATGCGACAGGAAACGATTGCGATCGGCCCGCTTGGCCAAAGCCCACGCCTTGCGCTGAAGGATGCCAACGGACCGTTTCAGCGCCAGTTCCCGCCTGAGATACCCCGCCTTGTCTCCAAAATCGCGGGTCGTGCCCTCTCCATTTTCGGCCCAAACGGCAAGTGGCTCCATCGCGACATAGATTGGCTCAGCAATGGCGAAGGTCCGCATATATTCCTGCAAGGTGGCACTGCAGTCGAAATGGATTTCAAGATCAGTCGCGGCATTGCGCGACCAGAACAAGCCGCCATTCGAAACCCCGATATCCGCCATCAGGCACAGGCGAAAAACATCCGGTTGGTAAAGCCCGCCCGCCAGCTTGTCATTCAGAATGCCGGTCTCGGACAAAGACGCATCGTTGGTTCCGCTCGCAAATTCAACGAACTGATTGCGAAAGACAATATCGACGCCGTGCCACTGGCAGGCGGTGATGTTGCAACTGATGAAATCAGGCAGAACGTAATTGTCATCCTCCAGCACGAAAAAGTAATCCGCATCGTGTGGATTGTCCCGACGAAAGCATTGGTCGATATTTTTTGATGCAAACCGCTGCGGTTGATTGTGATGATAGCGGATGCGCGAGTCATCCATCGCGGCGATAACGGCCCGACCGGATGCTGCGGGACAATCATCATATACATCGCAGACCCATCGGGCGGCGGTCTGCGCCTGCAGGCTTTCCAGACAACGCCGCAGCGCCGTGGGCCGTTGATAGGTCGGCGTCCTGACATGAACGAGAGGTTGGGCTTCGGCCATCATGACACCTTCTGCCCCGATAATCTGGCCCAGTCCTGCGGTGACCACTGGCTCGGATCACCGAAAATGGCACCGGGCTGGTCAGAAGCATCGCTTTTGCGCCACGCACGCGAAAGGGCAACTCGGCCCAGCTTTTTCAGTAACCCGGGCCTGCGGATGACGTCGTGCATAGCATGGGCAAACCGTCGATTCTTGATATGCTGCACAAGGGTTTCGAACGCGAGTGGCGCGTGAAGTGCCGCCCGCCGCGCTGCAAACGACGTCCTCAGATCATTCGGCAAATCAGGATAATGGGCCAGCAGGTCATCCTGCACCGCAATCATCGCGCGCACATCGTCCGGATGCAGCCGGTGGGACAGCGAATGCGCATGCCTGCGATAAAGGTAGTAGGACTGCGGCAACAAATACATGCGGCCTCCGTTCAACAAAAAGCGCATATAGAAATCGTGATCTTCACCAATACGAATATCTTCGCGGTAACGTAGGCCTTTCAGCGCGTCCCGCCGGATCATTGGTTTGAGATATCCCAGTTGCGGTGCGTCTGGTGCCGCTGAAACAAAGCTTGTCGCCGTCAGCCGTTGCGGCGTTTCGGGGCGGTCTGTCCCAAGCAATGTGCTCTTCGGACAAACGCTGCCCTCGGTCAGATAAGTCAGATCATCGCAGACGGCATCGGTTTGTAGGTTTTCGGCTTCGTCCAGCATCAGCGCGAACCGCTCCGGGTGGATAATGTCGTCGCTGTCCACAATCGCGACCCATTCACCGGTTGCCATTTCCAACGCGCGATTGCGGGCAGCGGCGGGACCGGCATTGGTGAAAGCTTCGATAATTCTCAACCGCGGATCGCCTGATGCGGCCTGGCGGGCCACCGACAGGCTCGCATCGCGCGAGGCATCGTCGGCCAGCAGGATTTCGATCTCCGAAACGCTCTGCGTCCTCACGGAATTCAGCGCCGCGCCGAGGTAATCGGCGGCATTGTAGTTTGCCATAATGACCGAAACGCGCGGACGTGCCAAAGTAGCCCCTTTTTCGAGTGTTTATGCAACTGCAGCATAGCATTTTCAGGACAAAATCTCATGCCATTGATGGCAGTCAGGTATGTTTCGGCGGCGATGCGCCGACATGGGCGCGGGTACTTTGTGTTTAGGGCTAAATATATGATAAGAAATATATAAAACAGGCCAGAGGGTGATGACCCAATGACGTTTTCGAGCCCGAATATCCACCAACTGAAAAAGACGCTGCGCGACATCATCATTGGCGTCGCTTGTCTGACGCCAATGCCTCTTGTCGCGCAGGATCTGCCCGCCGGATCCAGCTTTTTCGACGATTTTGATACACTGAATGAGGAGATCTGGGGTGTCTCAAGTGGCTGGGTCAATGGGGATTGGCAGAACTGTATGTGGTCTGCCGGTAATGTCGCGATCCGCCGCGGCGTTCTGACCCTGGGTTTCACGAAACAAGCTAATGCAAAGCGTGATTATACCTGTGGGGAAATCCAATCGCGGCATGTCTACGGGCATGGCACCTATGAGGCACGATTTCGCACCAGCACCGGCTCTGGTCTGAATGCAGCCTTCTTTACCTATATTGGTCCGCATCACGGCCAACCACATGATGAGATTGATTTTGAGGTCCTGACCCGCGACACCACAGCGGTCAGCCTGAACACCTATGTGAATGGCGAACCCAAAAACGGCAAACGGGTGCCGCTGCCGCAACCCGCTGATGACGGTTTTATCACCTACTCCTTTGTCTGGGATGCGACCGGCATTCGTTGGTATGTGAACGGAAAGATGCTGCATCAGACCCCGGCAGGTGCAGAACAGCCGATAAACGATCAGAAAATATATGCGAGTTTCTGGGGCAGTGATAGCTTTCCCAACTGGATGGGCCGGTTTGTTGAGCCGGACGAAGATTTGCTGATGGAAGTAGACTGGATTGCCTATACCGCCTTGGGTGAGCCATGCCAGTTCCCGGCATCGGTCGTCTGCAAGAATGAGTAGTGTCAGCCTCCATCCGCCGCGCCCCCAGCTTGATGTGATCACCATCAAACCCGACATGATCCTCGCGGTTGTAGCGCTCGGTGGGTTGCTGTTCGTCCCGGTCCTACGCTCCGCCGGGGCGCTGATCTTTCTGGCCTGCGGATCTGCGCTGGTGGCGCGGCGTCTGCAATTTCATATCCAGCTGAGCCTGAAATACTGGTACATCCTCGCCCTGCCGATCTTTTGCCTGTTATCGTCGGTCTGGTCGGAATATCCCGCATTGACGTTCCGGTTCAGCCTTCAATTGATGGCAACGGTTGGAATAGCGATATCAATCGCATCGGCGGTCTCGGCACGGGTGTTTTGCCAGACACTATTTGCCCTCTTCTCACTGGCGATGCTGGCCAGCATTTTATTCGGGGATGTCCGCAATGATACCGGCGCGTGGCTGGGTATTTACGGCAGCAAAAATGCACTTGCGGGGGCTGCAGCAACCTATGTCATCATCTGTGCCGCGCAGGTTCTGGATGGGTCGGCATCCTCGCGCTATCGGCTGCTGGCAGGCGCGGGGTTGATGGTTGGTATAGTCCTGTTGCTTTTGGCCCAGTCGTTAAGCGCGCTGCTGATCGTGCCGCCATCCTTGCTGATCCTGTTCCTTCTTCTTGCGCTCTATCGTTTATCACCGCTCCAGCAGGTCACGGTGATGATCTTTGCGGCTTTGGCATCCATCTTCATGATGTTGCTTATCGTGATTTTTTCCGACGCCCTGTTTGCGATGATGCTGGAAACAACCGGCAAGGATGTCACCTTGACGGGTCGGACCGAACTCTGGCGGATTGCCGTTGATCTGATCGCCGAACGACCGTTTTTCGGCATGGGCTATCAAGCCTTTTGGGTCAAGGGGCACGGCGCTGCCGAGGTGTTGTGGTACACGTTCGGCATTGAAAGCCGCAGCGGGTTCAACTTTCACAACACATATCTGTCGAATGCCGTGGAAATCGGCCTGGCCGGCGTGGCACTGCAGATTATCATCCTTTACGGCGCCGCGATTGCCGCTCTCATATGGGCGTTGCGGACAAGATCGGCAGAGGCATCATTGCTCTTCATTCTGGTCATGATGGTCGTGATGGTCAGCTTCGTCGAAGTGCCAATTTTCTTTCAGTTTTCACTCCGCAGCGTGATCGTCATCTGCGCCTTTGTCTTTGCTCTGCGCGGGCTCTCTAACGCACGCTAGGCTTAGGCAAACGCCTGTCTGCGTCCGTATTTTGCAATCAACCCATCGATAGCCGTCATCGCCCGATCCGTCGCCCTTTCCATAGCGGCGTCAGATGACAGGTTGGGCGCGGCGCGGGCGAGTTTCTGCAGGCTGCGGGCGGCCATATGCTGGCAGGCTGTGTTGAACGGTTGCGCCGGCCGACTTGCGCATACGGCCATGGCACGGGGGCCCGAACCGGCGCGCCCGGTGCCCAAGGCCCAGGCTTCGCGCAGGTTCGATGGAAACAGGAATGCCGGGTTATAGTCGATCTCCAGCGCCTTTGCCCAATCATGCCATTTGAAACGATGCACATGATGCATGGTCCGCACCCCAATCCATGGGGTGCGCAACGCGTCGGACACGATGGCGCCATGCATGGCTTCGGCAATGACAAGGTCCGCACCAAGGATCTGCGCGATAACTTCAGCAGGCGGGCGTGACGGATCAATGAACGTGATCCCGGCCAGATCGCACACGACTTTCCAATTGCCCCGCTCGATGCTTTCGTAATGCGGGATGAACCCAATTTTGATGTTCGGCGCCGCGTCCGGCAGCGGTGTTTCACGCAGCAAGATGGCAGCATCAGCCACCGCAAAATCGGGGTGCAACCCCAGCGCTTCGGTCGTTTGCGGACCGCGGACAAAATGAAACTCCCAGGTGCCATCATGCACGTCCGGTTTACGCGTGTAGCCGCCGTAACCTGACCCTACCACAATCTTTCTGGCGTCCTTGGGGTAGTTGTGCTGAATCACCGACCCGATCCCGACAAAGAGTTCTGAGGGGTCGTCGTCAAAGAAATCAACAGGCAGTAGGTCGGACCACATGGTCGCGTTCAGTTCATCGCCAAAATTGGGCGGATCGCCCTGAAAATATGTCAGTTTCATCAGATGGGCTTCTCTTTTCGGGGGAAATACTGGTGGATCTCAGCGATACGCTGACGTGACAAAAGCAGGATCGTTGGAACATAGATCAGGGCGGCCACCAGAAGTTGCAGCACCACCAGTGCCGTCTGGCTGGCTTCGGCTAACAGATATGGAACCGACAATACGCTGCCTGCCATAATCAGCGTCGCCGCAACCGGACGCAGAAAGCCCGCCAGATAATCCAAAGGGCCGCATCCCAGCAGTCTGGTGGTCATGATGACAGATATGGGCCAAAGCAACACACTCTTGCCGACCAACACCATCATCAGGGTCGGCAAGCCGTAGCGATAGGTCAGCATGATGACAAGCACAGACGTACCTTGCTGGGCCAGTTGATAATAGAACCACCATTGCGCCTTGCCCTGGCTCTTGATCAGTGACGCCTGCACGACGCCAACCCCGGCCAGAACCCCGGCAATACAGAATAGCTGAACCGGAAATGCGGCGTGCCCCCATCTGTCATCCAGCAGAACATCCAGCAGATCTGGCACTGTGATCGCGACAATGCAAAACATCGGCATACTGACAGCGGCGGCGACAAAGCTCGCCATGCCAAAGGCTCTGACCGCCTTGTCCTGATCATCCTGCAGGGTCGACAACAGCGATAGCGTGACCGATGACAGCGCCCCGCCGACAAGTTGGGTCAGCATGGCGTAGAACCGCTGCGCGAACATGAAAACGCCGAGCATCGCCGTGCCGCCCAAGATACCGAGCACAAGGTGATCCAGCTTAATCATCGACAACATGCGATCACCGGATGCAAACAGGCCATAGCCTGAGATATCCTTCAGCGCCGACAAGCCAAAGGAACGACCAGGGCGCCAACGTGACACCCAGAATGCCATGGCGCAGGACACCAGGCTTGCCGCGACCTGGCTTACGACAAGGGCCCAGTAACCATAGCCCGACAACAGCATCGCAACACAGATGATCACGCTGACAAGTGTCGCGACCGCAGTGCGCACGGCGATCAGCTTGAACTTCATCGACCTGATGATCATCGCGTTGGGAACGGCCGCCGCCATCTCAAGCGGGATCTTGAACGCAAGAACAGGCAGGATCGCCGCGATATCCGCATGGCCCAGCGCCCCGGCAATCACCGGGGCGGCCACAACCAAGGGGGCAAAACAAAGCAGGCCGAATCCGATAGTCAGCCAAAACACCGTATCTGCATGGTTCTGTGTCAACACCTTGCGCTGTACCAGCGCCTCACCAAATGCCACAGGCGAAAAGGCGATGATGGAAATCACCAGACCGCTCGCCAATCCGACCAGGCCGAAATCGGCGGGTGACAGAAACAATGCGCTGACAAAGAACACGGCAGCAGCGCTGATTGTCGGGATCAGTGTCTGCAGCGACGACCACATCACGCCAAACACGGCAAGGGCGGACCGCCCTGATGTCAGATGAGGGTGATAGCCATTGAAATCTGACTTTGCGATGGCGCTGGAGGAACGCATCGGCGATGCGTCAGTTTGACGGCGCGTCGGTGGCGACGTCCGCAAACATCACCTCGACCACGTCGCCGGGCATTAGGATAGTCGCAACGTCACCTGCGAATGTGCTGCCACCATCGCGGGCGCGGGTCACGGTATAACTGACCTCTGCCGTTGCGGGATCCATTTCTGGCATCAGGCTGGCATGCCGCCCCGCCGCAGCGGCAAGCAGGTCATACTGACCGGCAAGCTGCGCTTCGGTTTCGGCAATATTGGTGTTGACCTCTTGCAGTGTGGCGGCATTTTCCTCGTTGCGCAGGGCAAGCAATAAGCCCTCGCTGCGTTCCAGCGCCTGCATTTCCTGCCGCGCAAGCAGGATGGATCGCTCGATATCCAGCAGACGGCTTTCCAGATCGTTGACATAGCTCAGCCGCTCAAACACCCGGATCGGTGTGGTCAGGCCACGTTCGACCAGGTCCTCGCTGCGCCCCAGTTCCGCCTTCCCGGCCTCAAGCTGGGCACGGTTTGTCGCCAGCTTATCTTCCAGCACACCCATCGCTTCATTGAGCGAGGCGCGGGCTCGCGCGAGCGAGGTCAGTTCATGATCGTAACGGGCATTGCGCGCAGTCAGAATAGCCTCCTCTGCCGCCCACGCGGCTGGATCGAGGGTGCCATCGGGGTTTTCAACCGTCTCGGCGCCACCAAGTTCAGCCGTCAGGCGGGCGCGTTTCGCTGTCAGATACATCAACTCATTTTGCAGAACGCTGATCGTGCCGCGGGCGCTGAGAAAGTTACGCTCCTCCCCGGCAACTGGTTTGATCCCCACAAGGCCACCGGCCAATGCCGTGGCCTGCAAGACGGTCAGGGCCGGTTTGTAGTCATAAGCGCCAGGGCTTTGCACCTGACCGGAGACATAGATCGGCGCATAGCTTTCCACGCTGACCGCGACCCGGGCGCTCTGACCGATCCCAACATAAGGCGTCATGGCGGCCTCGACCGCGCTTGCAATTTCTGCCGTGGTCAGTTCCGCGGCGGCCAAGGCACCTGCCAAAGGCAATGCGATGTTGCCATCGGCGTCAACCGGGTAACTGCCTGACATGTTCGGAACATCCGCGACAACCGTATTGATCTCATCCCAGATCGCCACCTGCACATTCAGGTGGTCATTGACGCCCACGCGGTATCCATCGGCCACAGCAATCGTGGCCACGACCAAAGCGTAAACACCCAAAAGGCATCCAATGAAGCGTCTTAACGGCATCATGCATCCAGAACTGGGATTAATACGATCCCTTAGAGAGCAAAACGGCGGGAACCGTACGGGCGATAATCAGCAGGTCCTGCGAAAACGACCAACGCTGCACATAGCTGGTGTCGAACGCGATCCGTTCGTCGTAGGTGGTATCGCTGCGGCCACTGATCTGCCAAAGGCCGGTTAGTCCGGGGCGACTGCGCAGATAGTGGGGCGCCGCGCTGCCATAGATATCAAGTTCGTCCTGCACGACCGGACGCGGCCCCACAAGGCTCATATCGCCGCGTATCACGTTGATCAGTTGTGGCAGTTCATCAACGCTATAGGAGCGCAGTACGGCACCAATGCGGGTCACCCGGGGATCGTTGCGCAGTTTTCGGTTCTGCTCCCACTCCGCCTTCTCATCGGGATGGTTAGCAAGGTAGCTTTCAAGGACCGCGTCGCCGTTGGTCACCATGGTCCGGAACTTCCAGCAACGAAAGCTTCTGCCACCATTACCGACCCGGATGTGACCATACAGGACGGGGCCCGTGGACGACACTTTGACCGCCAGCGCCACCAAAGCAAACAGCGGCAACAGCCCGACCAGTCCACAGGTTGCCAGACACAAATCAAATATACGTTTTGTCCAGCCACCTGTGACAGAGGCCTTTGAAATCGCAATTGTTGCAGTCCGCTTACCCCCAAATCCCTGCAAGCGTTTTTCGTCGAGAGCGGTAAAACCCACACTTTCCAAAGTCGGCATCGGCACACTCCTGAGTTTCGCGATTACGATGATCTTACTCAGTGTTATCGTCAAATGTGCAATTGCAGCATTTCATCCACACGTTGAAAGAAAACGGCGAGAAACCGCCATTGCATCTGCCGGCGCCATGCAGTGAATGCCTATTGTTTCTACATTGAGATCAATATGATGCATCTGTTTCCATTTTTTTATTACATAATATCAGTATGTTATGTGGTATTGCCGGATTTCCGCGCGTTTGGTGTCAAAAATACGCCGATGGCAAAGGTGAGGACCAGACAATCCACGCCAATTCGCGCTCGAAACTGCACTGCAGCATAAACGCCCTCATGACGTGCAGTTTGATCCGCTAGACTCGTCCGCGAATCCTGCGCGAATCCCGCCAGAGACGAGACCCAGACAAGGGGCCAGACCAATGTCAGATTTCACTCAAAAACCGGACATTCCGGATGGCTTGTGGCAGCGCCAGTTTGATCCGGCCCATGACTTTCCCAAAACCGACCCTGCGATAAAAGTGGCCCTTTGCACGACACCGCGATGTGGCAGCCATTTTCTGGGTCATCAGTTACACGCCACTCGCGCGTTCGGCTATCCGCTGGAATATCTCAACCCCGGTAACTGGGATGTCTGGACACAGCGGGCAGGCAACATGAACACGCTTGATTTCATCAAGTCGGTGCGGACAGGTCCCAATGGCGTATTTGCCATCAAACTCCATCACGAACACCTGTCCGATTTTCTCAGAGAAGAGCCGGAGCCGCTGACATACAAGTTCATTCACTTGTGTCGACGCGACCTGATCAAACAGGCGATTTCCTTTGCCCGCGCCCAACAGACCGGTGCCTGGATTTCAGATATGCCCGAAACTGCACCGGCCCGGTATGACCGGGCGCTGATCGTAGCCAAAGTAGATGCAATTTCGCGCGGCAATGCCGATTGGCAAAGCTTCCTACGCAGCGTGGGGATCAACCCGCTGCAACTCTATTACGAGGATATCGTCGCAGACGCGCCAGCAGCCATTGCCCAAATCGCGGATTATCTGGATGTGGATATCAGCCAAGTAGACGCCGCCCCACCATCATTCTCTCCCCAAAAGCAAAAGAAGACCTATCAGGAAGACTGGGGTGCAAAGTTCGCCGCAGATAACAGGGCGGCACTGGCATCCGGGCGTGCAGTTCCTGGTGTTGTACAGGGCGGTAGGCCAGCGGCGGTGTCACCGCGTCTCAAAAAGATGGCAAAACGCCTGATGGGAAAGGCTACGACCTAATCCCCTGCCTGCATCACCGGGGTCAACGCATCCTGAATATCTGCGGGGCGCAGCATAAAACGGGCGTCATCCATCGCCAAAAGGCGTTGGGATATCTCCTCAATCCGATCGCGATCCAGATCTTCCAGCAGATCAATCAAAGCGGCCGCTGTCGGCTGATCGATGGTAAAGCCAAGGCCATCCGCCGCGACCTTGCGCCCTGTTTCGGTGTCAGCGACCGCAATGGACGGGCAGCCAAAACAGCTTGCTTCATAGATCCGATTGGGCAGCAACCAGTCCGAATTTGCCCCCCGTTGCCAAAGATCTTGCGCCCAGACCAGATCACAACTGGCGTATACATCGGCCAGCCCGGTGGGATAGTCATAGGTGCCGAAATAGGTGACATTGTCACGCTTGGCGATTTCATCGTCGAAATCCGGCACGGCATGCCGATGCACATTCCCATGAATACGCAAGGTGATCCTGTCGCCAAAATGATCGGCCGCTTGCATCAACACACTCAGGCTCGGCGCGCAGCGGATCGAACCGACCCAGCCAAGCGCAAGCACCGCGCCGGGCGTGCGTCTCTTCGGTCGGGGGACCGGGGGTCCGTCAAACCACAGCTTGTTTTCGATGATACTGTGTGGTCCGCGATAGTTCTGGATGGCCGCGAAGTAGTGCGTGACAAACCCGGGCGAGGATACGATCAGCAACTGGGTACGCGCCAATAACCGCCTTTCGCACCAGCGCATGACCGTGCCGACCGGACCAGATTTCGTGAACAACCCGTGGATATCAAGACACTCATAAACCAACGGGACATCGCGCATGCCGCACAGGCTTTTAGCCGCCCACGCGACCACCAGCAGATCAAAGTTGCGCGCGATAAGCAGGTCAACACTCTTCAGCGCATCGCGCTTCCGCACGACAATTCGGATTGCGCGCAAAATGCCGATGATCCGTTTGCCATAGCTTTCATTTGCCACAAAGCCGAGATCGATATTGGCCCAGTCAGGGGTGAATTGCGCATTCATGTTGCCGCGCCGAAACGCAGCAGAGATCACATCATGCCCCAGCATTTTCAGGCTCCGGATACGCCGGATTTGCGATGCTTCGGTCAGATCAAATGCAAAAACAAGGATACGGGCCACGCGTGATATTCCTTGCTGGCCCGCTTCCGGGCGGTCTACGCCGTGTTCGTCAGACAGCAGCGTTGACCGACCCCCAACCTGATGTCAAACGCCCGCGGATGGGTGGCAATGAACCTCGGCGCAAGGCCGCCGACAACGGCATCACAGATCGGCTACATGCGGTAAGATCGAAAACCGAACGATCGTCAAGAATGTTCAGGCCCGCGCCCCGATCCACCGCACGGCGTCTGGTAGCAGTGCGTCCAGGATCTGCTGAAATGCCTGGACGACCGGGACTGCCAGATCGTTGCTGGGCAATGCAGAGCCTTCGAAACGGCGTGTTCCAATCACACGCTGATCCCTATCGCGTAAAACGGTGATGTTCATTTGGACCACTGCTTTGAAGCTGCCATCTGGAAGCGCGTCCACGCCAAACTGGTCGATCCGGGTCAGAACAACGAAATCAGGAACGGGGCCTGCCGCTTGTGGCCCGACGAAGCCGAACTGTCCACTGAAGGACAGTGACCTTATCAGCAACGACTGGACCAGCAGCGGAACTTCATCCGCCCAGCGGACATCGGGCAGGTAGGCCACTGAGATTGGCGTTGGTTTGATCAGTATCCGGTCTGTTACGATTGTCGCCGGGGCGGTGGGTACGAGAACCAGCAAGCTTCGGGTGCCACGCTGTCCGCCCTCAAGTTCGACGGGGTTCAAATCGTAGGTATCCCGTGGTTGGGCGGCCTGATTGAGTGTGTTAAGCGCCGTGCAACCGGGCAATGAAATAGCACCTAATACAAAGAATCGGCGCGTCAGGAGCTGTCTGTTCATTATCTATCTCCGATAGTCGGGAACGCGGTCATCCAGCAGAAAGCGGGCCGGATCACGATTTATGCGGCGTACCAGATCGCTGATATTCTGGACCAGCGCGCGCGCTTCACCACCAAGCCGGCCAAAATCGCGCAGCCCCGGGCTTGCCGCAGCGATCCCTGCCCTTGCTTCACTCACGACGGCACGCAGATCTGCGACAATGGCAGGTATCTCGGGTGTAATCGTAGCGAGTGAATCGTTAAACGCCGTCATCGCCTCTCGCGCATCAGACAAAGCGGGACCAAGATCGGTCTCCATCAGACCATCGGCCCGCAGAAACGCCTGATCCGCGCTGGTAAGGGTCTGATCAAGCGTGTCCGATAACGGCGACAGGTCATCCTTGATCAACACGTCCATGGCTGAAAACGCCGCCTCTGCATTTGCGATTGCTGGTGCCAAGGCATCAAGTTGCTCACTTGCAAGATCAAAGGTTTCCGTAATTGTGGCCAATGTGTCGTCGGCCTGTTCGAGCGTGGATTGCGCCGTGTCCCCAATTTCATCGAGCTTATCGGTAAAGACTCTGATCTGCGACGTTGCTTCTTCTATCGTCCGCGAGACTTCCGAGAAGTCTTGGAGGGCGGCGTCCAGGTTGGCTGTGGCTGCATCGACGTTTTGCAAAATGTTTTGCACATATTCTTGATTTTCCGGCCCTGTGATGGACTGCAACTGTTCCATCAACAAAGCCGCATCCTCGAGAATATCGGGTGCGCTGCTTACCAGTGACTGGAAAGACGACCGGCGTGACGGAATGATTGGCGGCCCATCGGCCGATGCAGTCAAAAGTGCGGCACCGGGTGCGCCGCCTGATAAGGCGATGTAGGCGACGCCGGTTACACCAGACGATTCAAGCTGTGCCATCGTATCGACGGCCACGGGCGTATCGGCGTCGATTTCGATGCCGACATAAACGAGACTGGGGTCGTTTTCCCAGATACGAATGCCCACGACCCGTCCAACGCCAACGCCGTTGAACAGGACGTCGGCAGATTGATCGAGCCCGGCAACATTTTCGAAAAGGACCCCATATTGTGTAAGTTGACGATCAATCTGGACACTGGCCAGCCAGATGAAAAAGCCCAGGCCGCCAAGTATCCCCAGCAGCGTGAAAAGCCCGATCAGGACAAAATGTGCCCGCGTTTCCATCAAGCAGTATCCTTTTGCACAAGGGCGGCGCGTGCGCGCGGACCTTTGAAATAGGCCTGCACCCAAGGGTGATCTATCTCCTGCATATCCTTCATCGTGCCGGTTGCAAGAACCCTACGCTCGGCAAGCACCGCAACACGGTCACAGATGGCATGCAAACTGTCGAGGTCATGGGTCACCAGAAAGACGGTCAACCCAAGCGCGGATTGGAGCTGCGCGATCAGCGCGTCGAATGCGGCAGCCCCGATCGGGTCCAATCCCGCCGTCGGTTCGTCGAGGAATACAATTTCTGGATCAAGAGCGATCGCACGGGCAAAGCCCGCCCGTTTGCGCATGCCGCCTGACAACTCCGAAGGCATCTGGGACAGCGCGTTCTCGGGCAACCCCACCATCTTAACCTTGATCGCAGCCAGTGCGGCGCGGGTTTCGGGCGACAGGTCAAGTTGCTCACGCATCGGCGCCTCGACATTTTGCTGGACATTGAGGGACGAAAATAAGGCACCTCCTTGGAACATCACGCCCCAACGGCGACGCAAACGACGGTAGTCCGCGACTGACGTATTCCTGACATCCTCACCAAATACAGTGATCTTGCCCGCTGCAGGTTTCAACAGGCCGACAATGGCGCGCAGCAATACCGATTTCCCGGTGCCTGATCCGCCCACGACCCCGATGATTTCACCCCGCCGGACATCAAGGTCCAGCCCATCGTGCACCGTGTTCTTCCCAAATCGGGTCACCAGCCCTCGGACACTGATAATCGGCGCTGCTGTCATCAGACCCCCACGATCGAAAAGAAGATCGAAAACAAGGCGTCCGCCGCGATGACCAGAAAGATCGACAGCACTACCGAGGCCGATGTCAGGCTTCCCAAAGACTCCACATTGCCCTTGACCTGCATCCCTTGAAAACACCCGACGATGCCGATGATCAGGGCAAAGAAAGGGGCTTTGATCATACCAACGCCAAAGTGCCAGACGCCGGTATTGCTGGCCAAGCGAGACTGGAATACGCCGGGCGACACGCCAAGTTCGATCCAGGACATCAGCGCGCCGCCGATCAGCCCAGCCATATTCGCGATGACACCAAGAACCGGCAACATGAGGATCAGCGCCAAAACCCTTGGTACAACAAGAATTTCTACAGGATCGAGGCCAAGCGCGCGCAGCGCGTCGATCTCTTCACGCATTTTCATAGAACCGATAGCGGCCGTGAAGGCCGAGCCGGACCTGCCAGCGACAATGATAGCAGTCAACAAAATCCCGAGTTCACGCAAGATCGAGATCGCAATGAGGTCTACGACAAAGACTTCTGCCCCGAACTGTCGCAACTGCGTCGCGCCCTGGAAAGCCAGCACCACACCAATAAGAAACGACATCAGAAAGACGATAGGAACCGCGTTCAATCCGACCTGCTGCATGTGATGGACCAGCGATGTCCATCTTATGCGCGCCGGATGTAGAATCAGGCTCGCCAGTGTGGCGACCACCTGTCCCATGAAACCAATAATGCTAATTGTGGCGCCAAAAGCCGATGTTGCGCGGCGGCCTACCGCCTCAAGCTCATCTATGATGCCGGTTTGACCAGCGCCCGGATGTGCCGGGCCTGGCATATGGTCGCGAACAGTACGAAGAAGCCCATCCTGGGGTTCAGACGCACCTATGGTTTGCCCGGTCAGTCCGAGTTTTCTTTCCAGCGAAACCACCGCCCAGGCGCCCGCCGTATCCAGTCGACCCACGGCGCCTAGATCAATCACCTTCGCGTCATGGCTTTTGGGCGTGGACCAGTTGACTGCTTCGATGGTGCTGATCAACAGATCACCCTGCAACCGGAGGATTCCGTCGGTAAGGGTGATCTTGGGAGCCGTCGTCATCAATGCTCCACCATGATGCAGGTGCCGGACACTTCGGCTGGAACTCTCGAAGTATCCTCTATCATCCCAACAGTGACAAGCGCACGCCACACGAATTTAGTGTCGTCTTTCGCCCGGAGCGCGCAAGGCAGGTGATACATTACGAACAGAGGTGATCGGGTGGAGAAGCACAAAAAACTACTCAGCAAAGGCTTGTTCAAACACCGCCTTGCTTCGGCCACCTTTATAGCAATAGGCCAGAACCGGTTTCGGCAATTCATCATATGCCTTCATAAAGGCCTGCACATCATCCTGCGACGGACCGACTGGCGCAATAGGGACATAACGCGCGCTTAGCCCTGTGGCATCCGCCGCCGCAGCAATCGCCTCGAACAGCGGTTGGCTGATGTCTTCACCGTCTGGCCGATTGCAGATGATGCTTCTAAAGCCAAGACTGTGAGCCTGGGTTACCTTCGCCGCGTTCAATTGCCCGGTCACAGCATAGGCGTCAGTGATGCGCGTGATCTCCACCCTGGATTACGCCTTTTTCGTCCTGATGTTCAGCACCCGGTAGAGTGGGCAGAACGAAAAAAGGCCGGTGAGGATCAGGATGGCCCCGATTGCCATCAGGATGTATGCGACGACAGCGCTCGCCCCAAGTCCCAAGAAGTTCAGCAACGGTGCGACAATCAGCGCGATACCGAGGATCACCCGCAGGCCACGGTCAACCGTTCCCACATTCGCGGTCATGGTCGTCTCCTTTCAAGAATTGAGCATGTACTGTACCCCTAACACCAGCGTCCCGCAGCGCATTGACATATCTCAATCACGGCCACGACCACATCGCCAAAATTCAGGTATTCAGTCGTGGCAGGTACAGATGCGCAAACCCGACACCAAAATCGCCATTGTTTGCTATTCAAAGAGCGGCCATTCGCGACGTGCTGCAGAATTGCTGGCGGGTTTGCTGGATGCTGATCTGCATCAGTTGAAAACGAGCCGGTATCGCACGCCCTTTCTGGGCTATCTACGGGCCGGGCTGGATAGTCTGCGACTGGCAAAGCCAAGTCTGGCGCACCCCCTGCCCGATCTGAAATGCTATGATGCGCTGGTGATTTGCGGCCCGATATGGACATCGTACCCGGCGGCACCATTGCGAAGCTACTTTCAGCAGGTTCAGCACTTGCCAGCAACTCTTGGTCTTTTGCTGACATGCGGTGACCATTCACCACCGGAAAAGGCGTATGCCTTGGCGGAACAGGAGCTGGGCCGCCCGCTGACCGCCAAAGCCGCCATCGCGAATGACCGCGAAATGACAACAGAAGAACGACGGATTTTGGGCGATTTCGCTGACAAACTACGCAAAGTCACAGAGCAAAAAATGATGTCACCTTTGATCAGTCAGTAAAACTCGGCAAAAGCAATAACAGCTTTCCCAGGGGAGGCAGGCAACCCTCGCCAAACATGGCGCATCACAACGCGACGGGCTTAGGTCGATTAGACCGGTGTGTGCTTGGTCTGCTGTGACAAATTTGGAAACAGCGATGTGCTTTTCTCAATCAGCTTGCCGGTTTCAACCGTGTATTGCACATACGCACGCTCCATAAACGCAGCTTGGATGGCCTGCATTTCTGCCACTGATTTGCAATGTAGAATTTCATGCTGCGTCTTCACATCCTCCCGGATACGTTCGGCAACAAAACTCGCCAGTTCACTGCCCAGATCAGACATCGCCTCAATCCATGCGGTGCCCATCCATGACAATGGGTCAAGTCCAGTATTCTGACCAGATGGGGCAGACATTTCTTTCGGCTGTTCGTTTTTGGCACTTTCCGCTTTCTTGGGCATAGCTCTCTCCTCTCGCGTCATGCGACCCACCAACTCTAGTGGTCTTCAACCGGCACCGTATTGATCTTGATCAACGCACTATCCTGCCCAAACGCCCAAATGGCGACATGCAGATAACGCGCAGCCAACAACAGGGTCTTACGTCAGAACAGGCAGCGGCAGCGCGCCAACAACACGGTTGGAACGAACTGCCCAAACCGGACCAGATATCACCGCTACGCATTCTGTTACGGCAGTTTAGCAGCTTTCTGGTTCTGATCCTAATGGCCGCCGGTGGCATCGCGTTCTTCCTGGGCGAGGTTGTGGACACCATCGCGATCGGCCTTGTCGTGATTCTGAACGCCGCCCTGGGGTTTGTGCAGGAATGGCGTGCGGAAACCGCGCTTGAGACTTTGCGAAGTATGCTATCACCGCAGGCTCTTGTGATCCGCGACGGACGCGAAATGCGTATACCCGCCCGCGATCTGGTGCCGGACGATCTGATCGTACTGAATCCGGGCGATCGTGTGCCCGCAGATGCCAAAACCATCGATGCGGTCGCGTTGCGCATGGATGAAAGCATTCTGACCGGTGAGTCTGCGCCAGTTGATAAAGCCAAGAGCGATGATCTGATGACTGGGACATCAGTGGTGGCGGGCCGCGCACGGGCGCGGGTTTTTGCAACCGGCACCCATACGGCTTTCGGCGAAATCGCCGAACTGACCGGATCATTGGGGCAAAAGCAAACCCATCTGCAGAAGCAATTGGGAACACTGGCAACACAACTTGGTATAGCGGCAATCGGGGTCGCAGCGGCGATCCTTTCAATTGGTCTGGTCGTTGGGCGCGACACGGTAGAGATGTTGATGACCGCCTTGTCGCTTTCGGTTGCAATGGTGCCCGAAGGCTTGCCAGCTGTCGTCACTATCACGCTGGCCCTTGGTGCTGCAGCAATGGTGCGTCAACAGGCATTGACCCGTCGCCTGCAGGCCATTGAAACCCTTGGCGCTGCATCAGTGATTTGCACGGACAAAACCGGCACTCTGACCGAAAACAAGATGACCGCGACAGAAATCTGGACACCAGTGGCGCAGTACACGGTCACGGGAACGGGCTACGATCCCTCAGGCCATATCACCCGAAATGGCGTGAAAGCGCGCGCGGCTGACGATACCGTTCTCATGACGCTCTTGCGCACTGGAATGGTGTGCTCTCATGCCCAGCTCAGGCGCGATGGCCATGAGTGGGTGATGACAGGCGACCCCACAGAAGGCGCGCTTCTCACGCTTGGCTACAAGGGCTGGTGTGATCCAGGCGCTGAGATAACAGACGAAATCCCGTTCAGTAGTGACCGCAAGCGCATGAGCGTCATGGCAGATGGTGTTATCTACACCAAAGGCGCGCCAGAGCAGGTGCTGGCGATCTGTTCCGAGATTATCAGCGAAAACGGTGTTGTGGCTTTGGACGAAACGCGGAGCGGCGAAGTCATTCGCGCATATGAAGCGATGGCAGCCAAAGGGTTTCGCGTTATCGCACTGGCCAACCGCAAAAACCAAAGTAGCAGCCTCGTCGAAAAAAACCTTACATTTCTAGGGCTCGTTGGCATCATTGATCCCCCTCGACCTGAAGTGGTGGCTGCCGTCGCTGCCGCAAAATCGGCTGGCATCAGGATCATCATGATCACGGGCGACAGCCCGGTCACGGCGAAAGCGATCGCGTCGCAGCTGAACCTGAACGTGGAGCAGGCCATAACCGGCGACGCACTTGCGGCATTATCGGATGAGGAGTTGCGCACGACGCTTTCCCAACCCATCCTTTTTGCGCGGACCCGCCCGGCTGACAAGATGCGGATCGTGGCAGCCTTGCAGGCCGATGGGCAGGTCATCGCCATGACCGGCGATGGCGTGAATGATGCCCCGGCGCTGAAACAAGCCGATATTGGCGTCGCCATGGGTATACGCGGCACCGATGTCGCCCGGGACGCGGCGGATCTTGTCCTATTGGATGATAATTTTGCTACTATTGTGGCCGCTGTCCGCGAAGGGCGTCGCCAATTTGATAATATTCGGAAATTCGTACGCTACCTTCTGTCATCCAATGCTGGCGAAGTTGTCGCCATCTTTGCAAACATTGTCATTGGCGGTCCTTTGATCTTTTTGGCGACACAAATCCTGTGGATGAACCTCGTCACCGATGGTGTCACTGCGGTGGCACTCGGGCTGGAAAAATCGGAACCGGGCCAGATGAAAGAACCACCGCGTCCCATGAACAGCCCCATCCTGGGCTGGGGCGGCATCGCACTTATCATAACCTTTGGATGCTATACCGGTGGGGCCGCGTTGTGGGTGTTCTGGCAATTGGTGGCCGTGGATGTCGATCTGGCGCGCACGGCCGCTTTCACCGCAATGGTCATTTTTGAGAAGGCCAGCGTCTTTGCCTTTCGGTCGCTGCGATCACCTTGCTGGCAGATAGGCTGGCTGTCCAACCGGACCTTGATCGCGGCGCTGTTCGTCACCATCGGCGCGCAGGTTGTGGCGGTTTACTGGGCACCATTGCAGGTTCTCCTTCATACGGTTCCGTTGGACGCCGCACACTGGATAATGATCGCTCTGCTTGCCTTGCCGCTGATCATCGTGCCCGAGTTGGTCAAGACGCTTTGGCGCCAAAGATTGGAGTGACAAAGATCAATACTATCGCGGCTACGGGATGCCATACTATGGTTAGGGAATGACCCATGGTGAGTACATGAGTGGAAGCGCCCTAGAAGACGCCGCAGTACTTGGCGCGATCTTTGAGGCGACGGTAGACGCGATAATCGTGTCTGACAAAGCCGGTCGCATATTGCGCGCGAACAAAGCGGCCTACGACTTGTTCGGGCACGAACCCGACAGTCTGGTTGACCGGAGTGTCTCAATTCTGATGCCTGACATCGTTGCAGACGCGCATGATGGTTTCATGGCCCGCCACCTGAAGACCGGGATGAAACGTATCATCGATATTGGTCGGGAGGTGGAAGGGCAACGAAGAGACGGTACGGTCTTTCCGCTGCATTTGTCGGTCGGGCGCACGAATGCAAAGGGGCAGCCAATCTTCGTCGCGATCCTGCACGATCTGACCCAGCGGGTTGCAACAGAAAGGGCATTATCGCGGTCGCAGAGGCTGGATGCCTTGGGCCAGATGACTGGCGGTATTTCTCATGACTTCAACAATCTGCTGACCATCATCATCGGCAACCTGGAACTGTTGCAGCCGAAAATCGCGGATGCAACTGCCGCAGCCATGCTGACAGATGCGCTGGAAGCGGCCGAGCTGGGCGCTGATCTGACCGAGAGACTGACCATGTTTGCCAGACGTGGCGATCTGAAGGCAGAACCGTTCGATCTGAACCACGGCTGCGAGATGGCGCTCGGTATCCTGAGGCATACCTTAGGCGATGAATATCGCATTGAGGCCGATTTTGACCGTGATCTACCACCCGTCATGGTCGATCCGACCCAACTGCAGACGGCCATCGTCAATCTTGCTCTAAATGCCAAAGACGCGATGCCCGATGGTGGAAAGATCACAATCAATACCGAATTGGCACGGATCGACGACACCTATGTGGCACAGGAAATCGACGTGGTTGAGGGCACGTATATACGCCTTTCGGTGACAGACACCGGCACGGGGATGTCACCCAATGCCACACGGCGCGCCTTTGAACCGTTTTTCACGACCAAGCCATTGGGCCGCGGCACCGGGCTTGGGCTGGCGATGGTTCACGGCTTCATGCGACAGACGGGTGGACATGTCACGGTGTATAGCGAACTGGATCATGGAAGCACATTTGCGCTCTATTTTCCGGTCGAGGATGGCGAGGCCGCGATCCATAACCACAATTCGGCGAAGCAGGCCGGCCTGCGCGGCAACGGACAGCTTGTATTGGTTGTCGATGACAACCCACAGATACTGGACCTGTCTGTCGAGCGTATTGCCGCACTTGGCTATCGCACCGCGCAGGCCAGCGATGGCGATACCGCTTACAAGATGCTGACATCCGGTTTGACCCCAGATCTGTTATTCAGCGATGTGGTGATGCCCGGCACATTGGACGGATGCAGGCTTGCCCAAAAGGTGCGCAAAGAGTTCCCAGATATCAGAATTCTGCTGACCTCCGGCTATGCGGAGGATGCGCAAAAGCTGCGACAAAGCTTTGAAATCCTGCAAAAACCGTATCGGCAGGTTGTGCTGGCTGAAAAACTTCAGACCATGCTGGGCAATGAGTGATCTGTCACGCGACCAACCTGTCCGGTGAATGAATAGCCAACACCCCGGATCGTCGTAATCAGTTTGGGATGCGCAGGGTCGCGTTCAATCTTTCTGCGCAATCTGGACACCTGATTATCGATGGTCCGATCCAGCGGTGCCCAAGCACAGCCACCCAATAGATCCATCAATCGTTCACGGGACAATGCCCGCTGTGGGTGCTGAAGAAAGATCCGCAGCAGCCTGAAATCGCCGCTCGTCAGGCCGATGGGTCTGCCATCGCGTCCGATGATCTCGAACTGGTCCAGATTCACCTGCAGACCATCAAACGACAGCGTATCAGTTTGCTGGGTATCAGAGGCAGCAGTCCGCCGGCCTTCATCGCTGGTTTCAGCCGGCGCGGCTGCGATCTGGGACCGACGTAAGACAGATTTGACCCGCGCAATGACCTCGCGCACATGAAACGGCTTAGTGATATAGTCGTCGGCGCCCACCTCCAACCCGACAACACGGTCAATTACGTCATCCTTACCAGTCACCATGATGATCGGAACCGATGAAATCGCCCTGATTTTTCGGGCCACCTCAATCCCGTCATCTTCGCCCAGCTGCAGATCCAGCGTTATCAGCGCTGGCCTGGCAGAGTTCAAAATCTTCAGGGTCGATGCACGGTCGTGGGCTTCACGTACCTGATAGCCCTCACCCTCAAGGCAACGCCTGAGAAGGGTGCGAATCTTGGGTTCATCATCAACGATCAGGATGCGCGGTTGGGTCATTTGGTCACCGATGGCAGAACTTGCCGTAAGCGTAAGATAGCGGACGCATCGCCGTTTTGTAAGCTTTGCGATTCTTGGGATACAAATTGATACAATCCGTTACTTGCCCATCAGAACACTTGCGACAGTGACCGATCATACCATCCTTGAAACTGAACGGGGGTTCTCATGTACGTAACGCGACTGAATGAACATGTTTCGCCGCAACTTATCCCACAGCCTGTCAAAACCTCAACGGTTACCCGGCTGCACCGCGTGGCCGAAGGCAAACATCTGTTTTTCGAAGGCGAAGAGGCTGGCAATATCTACCGGGTTGTCTCAGGCGTACTACGCCTGACCCGGCTGATGGAGGATGGACGCAGACAAGTCATCGCCTTTGGGTATCCGGGAGATGTCGTCGGTTTTCCAAGTGACGGCCAATACCACACCGATTGCGAGGCGCTTCGGCCAACCACAGTCGTGGTACATAACCGGGCCGCTTTGGAAAGTAGCACTGGGGATGCTGCGCTCCATGCCAGTTTGCTTCAGGCGGCCTTGCGCGAAATCAGCGCGATGCAGGATCACTTTCTGATGCTGGGACGGAAATCAGCCTGTGAAAGAGTAGCGTCATTTCTTTGCGTCTTGGCGGATCGGGTCGGAACACCGCTTGGCGAATTCACACAGTTCGACTTGCCGATGAGCAGGTCTGACATTGCCGATTTCCTTGGTTTGACGACCGAAACGGTCTGTCGAACCTTTACACAATTGCGCAAACGCAACGTGATCGCCCTGGATCGCATTTACACGGTCATCGTGTTGAAACCCAAGGATCTTTTTGCCTTGGCCGAAGGCGAAGCTTCTTGCAGCTAGGGCGCGGGCCACATGTCTCTCAGCTCAGTGGGGAGGTTGGCACGAACATCGTCAACCTCACCGCGTGAGATGCGCGCGTTCAGCAGCTCGAACACCACCCTAATGTCTTCTGGACCACGATAATCCAGAACTTCACCGACCTGTTTTTCGATCGCGGCAACGAACTCATCTTGGTGCCGCTCTCTTACTGGCGTCAATTTCGGTTGCCAGCCTTCATAATACATCCCACGGAGCATGATCGGAAGCTGGGCGGACAATTGTGCCATCTCATTGATCTGCAAATGGTCACGGACCCTACAAATAACAGCGCGGAGCAGGCGCAACACATCGCGTTCGCTTGACCAACCCAAACGACCTGACAGGTCATTCACCCATTCATGGGCTTCGTGGGTCGTTCTCTCAAAGACATGGATTTGACCAGTCGTCATCAGCGCCTCCTAATTTTCAATTGGTTTCATATCTACATCATAGGCGTAGCCGGGATTACCGATCAGCCAGTTGAACAAGGCACTCGCCATCGCCCCAATGCCCAAAAGAACCAACGTATAATTGACGACCCAACCTACAAACGGAATGAAGTTCAGCAATGTGACAAGACATACTGCGACGGCGAGTACCGATAACCGGACCAGAATTGACGGGTCCGAGGGACCACCCAAGGCCAGCGTTGCACGCATCGCAATAGCATAAGCCGCCAGAACGTAACCCAAGGTCCATGCGACGATAATCAGCAGTAGGGCGAAGGGCACAAATGGGATTCCAATAATTGTAAGCGCGGTAATCGGCACCAGACCAAACAGCATGGACAAACCGAGAATGCCAAGCAGAAAGATGTGACCCGGACGCTCAGCGATTTCGCGACGCATGCTGGCGACATGTTTGGGTGTGAAGGTCAGGAAAATGCCGCCGATCAATATGAAGAATGCCAGCGTCACAATGAACGCCGAGAGAAGCGTTACAAAGGTGGGGAGGATGGGCATCTCCACATCATCCCAAGTCTCGCGCATTTCTTGCCACATGGGGCGGTTGATCAGTACCTCGAATTGGACACGATCTGCCGAGATCACCCGTTCGGGAATGCTGATCGGCCGTTCGGCAGAGTATGTCAGCACGCCATCAATCCGGGCATCCGGGCCAAAACTGATGTTTTCGGCGGCAAGCCGTACATCACCGCCAATTGGCGCATTTAGCGTCACTTCCGCACTTGCAACCGACAAGGCACCCGCGACCGTCCCATCGATGATGACGGATCGCCCCAGAAAACGGGCATTTCGGTTAACCACCGCCGCGGATGTTAAACGAACGCTATATCCCATAGCGGTCACATCTTCCGCGACATTGGAACCGATCGTAACTGTCGCACCCATCGCGTAAAGGTCAGATTCTGTATCTGTGTCGACATTCACATCCATGCCAGCGACATGCACGTCGCCGTCGGCAACGCCCGCGATCGACACAATCTCACCAGCTGCGAACACATCGCCTGCGGCACCGTAGGTTTCGGTAATTGTTGTTCCAGCGGCAAAGCTATCACCGCCGTTCGAGGCCGACATGGTCTGGGCCTCACTGGCAGTGGCCAACGCGAAAGCGGCGACAACGGTGATGATCTTGAGGCTCCACATGACACATCCTCAGCTATTGCGGTGTGCCATCGTTTTAGCGCTGTCGGGAATACGACCCATTGACGAAAATCAATGCCGGGCGCAGCGCTTCATCTTATGAAAGAACCCTCGATTGAGATGAAAGGAAGTGCAATGGATAACCAAATCACACCGCGCCCCACTGATCCGCAGCCTTTTTTTGAGACGCTGCAGGAAGAGATGGAGCGAATGATTGATCGTATGCGTTTCAGTCCGACGATCCGCGGAACAGCATCTCGTCTCGGACTATCCGGCCAGATGATGCCCGCAATTGATATGAGCGAAAGCGACGACATGGTGGAAACTACCGTTGAGGTGCCTGGCGTGGACAAGGACAACATCGATGTGATCATCAATGGCGATGTTCTGACAGTCAAAGGTGAAAAGTCCAACGATCGCGAAGAAAGCAACAAGAGCTATCATCTGATCGAACGCAGCTATGGCCATTTCGAACGACGGGTTCCTTTGGGTTTTGTGCCAGACGATGATGCCGTAACTGCAGCATTCGATGCCGGGGTGCTGAAACTGCAAATCCGTAAACCGGCAGAGGTGAAAGCCGCGGTGCGTAGGGTCAAAATCTCTGGCACCTGAACTTTTGTTGGCCGACCGCGCGTCGGCCAATGAGACAGACGAGGGTTTGCAAAAATCCAACACACTCGCTCTCTATTGGCAAAACTCAGACAAGTGTGACAGCTTTTCCCGATCAACGACCGATCTGCGCCAATTTACGTGACAGCGCATCGCGCTCTTCGATCAGGTCGAGAACCAGAGCAACCCCGGCAAGATTGAGACCCAGATCATGAGTCAAACGACGCGCCTTGCGCGCTCGAAGTACATTCGGCGGTGAAAAACGCCAGTCAGAGGCATCGCGCCCTAATGGATCAAGCACACCATAGTCGACTAAGGCGACAACCCAATCGACCTTTACATGACAGAATTGACTGAGTTCGGTAAGCGTCAGCGCCTCGATAACCTCAACTGAACTTGGACTAGCGCGTCTCATATGATGATCACTCCCTCGCTCGGCGCGGATCAAAACGGAACTCCCGCGCCATGTTCTCATATAGTTCCTTGGCTTCCGCAGATTTCACGGGCGGATTGACGATCAACAGCGTCGCAAAAAGATCACCGGCCACAGCACCAGGCAGCCCCCTGCCCTTTAAGCGTAGTTTCTGACCGCTCCGCGCATTCGGCGGCACCTTGATCTCCACCTTACCGCTGGGCGTCGGCATTGCGACACGCGCGCCCAACGCCGCCTCCCAAGGCGTGACTGGCAGATCCACCGAGATATCGCGACCATCCAAGCGAAAAATTGGATGGGGTTTCACCGCCACCTCCGCAATCAGCTCAGTTCCATCGGCTTGCAGGCGCAGATGTTGACCCTCTGATAGGCCTTTGGGAATATCGATATCCAACGTTTCGGTGCGCCAAACGACGCGACCCTGCTGATCCAATTGCGGCAGGCGAAGTTCCACCCGCTTGCGGGCACCGGCAAAGACATCCTCCAGATCAACTTCCAACCGGACATGCTGCACCGCACGCTCTGCAAACCCGCCGCTGCCAAAAGCTTTGAAGATATCATCAAAATCAGCCGCACCTGCCCGGCCCATATCGTCCGGTGCAAATCCAAAGCCGCCATCCCAGCTCGCCTGAGGTCTGGGGTTCTGCCAATCTGCCCCGTATTGATCATAGGCGGCGCGCTTTTCAGGATCGCGCAGCACATCATAGGCCTCGCTCACCGTCTGGAACATCTGCGCCGCGTCAGCGCCAGTATTTACATCAGGATGATATTTGCGAGCCAGCTTGCGATAGGCCCGCTTGATGGCATCATCTGATGCGTGTCGGGAAACACCCAATACCTTGTAATAGTCGTCTGCCGACATCCTGAATGCTCTGATTTCTGTTTCAGACAAAGTAGCGTGAAGGTCCGCAAGGCGATTGATCAATCTCAATTCGGGACCGGGCTGGAGGCTCTAGAAATAACGCAGCATCCAAAAAAACGGAGAGCCTCATGCAAAACCAGACCATCCTTGTCCTTCAGGGCCCCAACGGCACCGATCAGGACCTTGCGCACCTTTCCGAAACCGCGCGCGCGCAAAACGCGTATCTGTCGGTTCTGCATATCGGACCGGTCCAGCCAATTCCCGTCTATGCCTACGGCGGCATGCCCTACGGCGCCGTCGAAGTACCGCATAAATGGGTGCAGGAGCGTCAGGCACTCGCCGCGGTAATGGAAGAAAAACGTCAACGCAGCAACGCCTTCTTTGAGAAGGAAGGCATATCGGGAGAAGCAGGCGTGATCTGTTCATTTCCCGCGTCGCTGGATGATGATGTGGCGCCGCGTGCCATGCTTTGCGACGTTGCCGTTCTCCAACACGATCTGCGGGAAGATGAAGAAGCATATCGCAAACTGCTTTTTGGCCTCCTGTTCAACTCTCCGGTTGGTGTCGTCATCAATTCACACCAGACAGCCGCGCCGCTTGCTCCCAAAAAGGTTTTTGTAGCATGGAACACAAGCGCCCCTGCAGCCCGCGCGGTGCATGAGGCGCTGCCGATGCTCAAGAAGGCCGAACATGTAACAATCGGCACTTTCGACGCAATCAAGAAGGAAACAGCAGATGGTGAAGAGCCGGGCGCCGATCTTGCCAAATGGCTCAGTCATCACGGCTGCACAATTACAGTAGAGCAATATCAGACGAACGGCGCTGAGGTCGGCGAAGCGATCATGGCGCACGCCAAAGAGGTGGATGCCGATCTGATCGTCATGGGTGCCTATGGCCAGTCGCGCCTTCGCCAGGCGGTCTTTGGTGGCACGACGCGGACAATGATCGAACAACAGGACGCTGCCGTGATGCTTGCGCATTGATGTCACTGTTTGGCGACGTACTTGCGGAGATGCTGACTTGAGAGGGGGCAGTTGCCCCTCTTTCGCTTCCCTTACGCTGAGCGAGCCGCTGTTACAGGGTAACAGCTTGCCCTGTCCGCGCGCTCTCCTGCGCCGCCAGACCGATCTGAATCGCCTTTGCACCATCTGCAAGCGTCACTTCGACCTCGCCTTCGCCACGCAAAACCGCATTGAAACGCTGGTGCTGATAGAAGGTGGAGCCGTTGTGATCCCCGGCATCCAGCAGTGCGGGATCAACGGGAATTTCTGACACATACGGCCCCTTTGGCGCGCGCGGGCTGATGATCATTTGCGGCACAGGCGGATCACCCAACAGCTTCGGCCAAAACCGTCCCGGCCCCGGCACAAGCGCCTCGATCTTGCCCTTGGGGCCGACCGCGCTGATCTCTTCCTGCCACTTTGACCCTTCGGCGAACATGCACAATTCCAGCATCGCGCGCGCCCCTTTGGCGAAATCAAGGATCACGTAGCCATTATCCCAGATATCCGGAACCTGCCCATCGTATCGTTCATCAATGTGGTTCAACGACTGGCCCGCGCTTGCCATCACCCGCACCGGCTCATCATCCAGAATAAGCCGCATCAGATCAAAGAAGTGGCAACATTTCTCGACCAGCGTGCCGCCCGTTTTGGCGTTGAATCGGTTCCAATCGCCAATCTTTGGCAAAAACGGAAAGCGATGCTCGCGGATGGTCAGCATCTTGATCCCGCCGGTCGCCTGCTCGGCCTGTGCAATCAGGGCTGCGACGGGGGGCATATACCGATACTCCATCGCCACCCAGACAGGATGCGGATAATCCTTGAATAACATCTCCAGCACCGGCGCGTCTGCGGGATCGGTGTAAAGCGGCTTTTCACACAAAATCGGCATGGGCCTTGTCGCCACAATCTGCTTGAGCTGCGGCACATGCAGATAATTCGGGCTGACAATTACCACCGCGTCCAGCGCCTCAAACGCCAGCAACTCTTCCAGCGATTCCGCCACATGCGCATCCTGCGCCAATGTCGCGGCGGACTCAGCCAGTTCGAGCACCGGGTCATAGACCACCGACACCCGCCCTTGTGGCAGCAGATTGATATTCAGAATATGTTCGCGGCCCATCATGCCGCAGCCGATCAGGCCGTAGTTCACCGTTTCCACGTCGCGTTAACCTTTTCCCATGCGAGAGACGTAAGTGGCGCGCCCGGCATCATACCAGGTGCGCGAAAATTCTGCCGGTTCCTTGGCGGCGGTCCGGCTGACCCGCTCAATATAGCCAGCGGTCTGCCCGGCGTTCAGATGAAACGCCGCCGGCACCCAGTCCGGCACCACATCCACGCCAATGCGATCCTCGACAGCGGCAATCACCAGACCCAGCTCATGGCGGTAAAAGTGGTAAAGCGATTCCGACAGATCATCCTGCGCGATCACATCGCGCTGCGCCCCGTCCAACCAGATCTCTTCCAGCGCCACCAAGACACCATCCAGCGATCGTAGCCTGCGGATACGATGCCCCTCCGGATGCCCGCCCAGGCGCGCAAAGCCCTCAGGCTTGGGCAATCGATTTACTGACAACACCTCTGCCGTTGGCAACCCGCCACCCTTCAACAATTCCAGCCGGAAAAACGCATAAACGGATTCCACAACAGGCCGGTGCCGCACATAATTCCCCGACCCTTGCACCCGGTCCAAAAGCCCCTTGGCTTCCACATCCGCCAATGCCTTGCGCAAGGTCCCTACGGCGACACCCAGATCTTCCGCCATTTCCCGCTCTGGCGGCAGGCGTGATCCATCTGCCAGATGCCCGGCGGCAATCTCGCGGATCAGCATTTCGCTCAACTGGATGAATTTCGGCAGGGCTGAGGTCTTTGCCATATCGACCCCTCCCTGGGTGGCAAAAGAAGATTGATACACTATTGTTGCACATAAATTCGCGTGCTACGCAAGAGGCAACAACACATCTCGGGGAGGAGAATCGATGACCATTGTCCCGATCACCAGCGCAGATCTTGACGCCGCCGAAGTCAGCTGGTTTTCCGCCCTGTGTTCCGACGATTATCAATTCCTCGGTGTCCCCGACGGCGACCTGCGCTCAAGCTGGGAACACTGCCGCGACATTGCCCTTACGGCAGAGGAACAGGGCTTCCGCAACATCCTTGCTCCGTCGTCCTATCAGGTCGGACAAGACACTTTATCCTTCGTCGCAGGCATGGCCCCGCTGACGACGAAAGTAAACTTCCTCGCCGCCATCCGTTGCGGCGAAGTCCAGCCCATCATGCTCGCCCGCACCATCGCGACCCTCGACCACATGCTCAAGGGGCGGCTAACGCTTAACGTAATCAGCAGCGATTTCCCGGGCGAGGTTGCCGAAAGCGCCTACCGCTACAAGCGCTCCCACGAAGTCGTCGAAATCCTGCGCAAATGCTGGACGCAGGACGAGGTCAGCTATGACGGCGACATCTACCAGATTTCGAAACTCACCACTGAACCCGCCAAACCCTACCAGCAAAATGGCGGACCACTCCTCTATTTCGGCGGCTATTCCCCCGCTGCGCTCGAACTCTGCGGTGCGCAATGCGACGTCTACCTGATGTGGCCCGAAACGACCGACATGCTGGAACAGCGCATGAAGGACGTGAACGAACGGGCCGCCGCCCATGGCCGCACACTCGACTATGGCCTGCGCGTCCACATGATCGTCCGCGATACTGAACAAGAGGCGAAAGAATACGCCGACTACATCGCCAGCAGACTTGACGACGAATACGGCAAACTGATCCGCGACCGCGCCCATGACAGCATATCACTTGGCGTCGCCCATCAGGCCCGCGCACGCGAACTGGCTGACAAATACGGCTATACCGAACCGGGCCTCTGGACAGGCGTTGGTCGCGCCCGCTCCGGCTGCGGCGCGGCCCTTGTCGGCTCCACCGACCAGATCATGACGAAAATCGAGGCCTATCAAAAGATGGGCATCCGTGCTTTCATCTTCTCAGGCTACCCGCATATCGACGAGGCCAAGCATTTTGGCAAACGCGTTATGCCCCAGTTGAAAACCTGCTCGCTGCCGCATGAATACGGGCGCGTGCCATCCGAAACACCAGCGACCCCCTTGGGCACAGGACCACGCCGTTGAACCGCATTAAAATCACCGAAGACCTGTCGTTCAGCCGCATCATCTATGGCATGTGGCGCTTGAGCGACGACAGCGACGCCTCGCCCGCCCATGTGCAGGCCAAGATCGAGGCCTGCCTTGAACAGGGCATCACCACGATGGATCAGGCCGACATCTATGGCGGTTATGAGGCGGAGGAGGTGCTGGGCAACGCGCTCAAAGCAACACCCGCGCTGAAGGACCAGATCGAGATCGTGACCAAATGCGATATCGTGGCCCCCATGGGCCGCTACAGCGACGCCCGGGTGAAATACTATGACACCAGCCGCGACCACATCCTCGCTTCCGTCGATCATTCCCTGCGGTTGATGAATGTCGACAGGATCGACACCCTGCTGATACACCGCCCCGACCCAATGATGGACCACCATGAAACGGGCGCCGCACTGGATGAGCTCGTCGCCTCCGGCAAGGTCCGTTCCGTTGGCGTCTCGAATTTCAAACTACATGACTGGCTGCTGCTTCAGTCGGCGATGAAAACCAAGCTCATCACCAACCAGATCGAACTCTCGCTCAGCGCCCATCAGGGCTTCACCAATGGCGATGTCGCCTATCTGCAGCAACGCAGCATCCCCATCATGGCGTGGTCGCCACTGGGCGGCGGTACGCTCGTCTCCGGCGAAGGCAACGCAGAACTGCGCACCGCCATGACCAGAATTGCGCAAGCCAACGATACCGATATCGGCGCTGTTGCCGTGGCCTGGCTGCTGGCGCACCCAGCCAATATCATGCCCGTTATGGGCACCAACAATCTGAACCGGATCAGAGCTTTATCAGACGCATTGAAGGTTGGGATGGACCGGCAAACCTGGTTCGAACTCTACACAGCCGCCCTCGGCCAAGAGGTGCCATGATGGACGCAGGGACCATAGCAACCTTCGACCCCAGCACGGATGCGGACAGCTTTCGCGGCGCGCTCGGCACATTTGTGACCGGTGTGACAGTAGTGACAACCGACAGCTCGGAAGGTCCCGTCGCCATCGTCGCGAACAGCTTCGCCTCCGTCTCGCTCGACCCACCTCTTGTTCTTTGGTCCCCGGCAAAGTCCTCCAAAAGATTCGAGCACTTTGCTGGCTCTCGCCGCTTTGCAATTCATGTGCTCAGTGCAGACCAGCGTGACATTTGCGCTGCCATCATAAAGTCCAAAACGGCAATCAAGGATGTTCCGACACATCTGTCCCACTGTGGCATGCCAATTATCGAGGGGGCGCTTGCCACCTTCGAATGCAACCTCGAAACAACGCATGATGCCGGCGATCATGTGATCGTCGTCGGTCGCGTGACCAAGGCCCACCACAGTGGTGGCGCTCCCCTCGTTTTCCATGCCGGCAAGTACGGAGCTTTCAAGGAAAGCTAGGTGCCAAACGGCCACTCGACCGAAAACTGGTGCAAATACTCAATTTGAGGTATGGTGCTTGCAGGTTCGGCAACGATTTCGCCGGTGTCCTGTCATTGAGCGACCGCCTTTGGGCAAGATTTATCCGTCCTTTTCAAGGCGTAACGCATTGGAACGGAAAGGGATTATTGATGCTTGACGCACGTCAAGGTTGCAATCATGCAGCAGCAAAACCATGGACCAATATCACATTTGATGTAAAATCCGGTAAGGATACGCCTTTTGGGAACCTGGTTTGGTGTCCGGATTGTCATCGCGGGTTTACAACCCGCATGCCCACTGACGCCGAGATCGCGCAACACTACGACCTGGAAAGCTATTACACGCAAGGCAACAGCTCGCATATGCCGGATGTCAAACCAACATTGGCAGACCGCATTCTGACCAAGCTGGCCTGGACGTTTGATGATCCCCCGGCACCGCTACCGGACACGATAGCGGAAAAATGTCCCAATAAAGGGCGACTCCTTGATATCGGCTGCGGCAAGGGCGCCCTGATGGCCGATGCCAAGGCCCGCGGCTTTGAGGTCGCGGGGGTAGAGCCTGATCCTGCTGCGCGTCAGGCCGCAGCCAAGGACGGGATGATCGCGAGCAATGGGACTGCAGAGCATCTGCCGCCCGAAATCACAGGCGAGACCTTCGATGTCGTCACAACTACCCATGTTCTCGAACACTGTATTTCGCCACGCAAGGCATTGGAAAATGCACGCAAATGCCTGCGGCGGGACGGTACGCTCTATTGTGAGGTGCCGAACTGTGGCGCGCTGTATTTCCAGCGAAACGTGCAGATTGCCGAGATGCTTGATGTGCCACGGCATCTTCACTTCTTTACCAAAGACTCTCTTCAAATGCTCTGCGATGCGGTTGGCCTCAAGATTACTGACTGGCGCTATCACGGATACACCCGGCATTACAAAGCGGCGTGGCGGGCATGGGAAAATAGCATCCATCAGCGGATCAAAGCGCGCGGCGAAACGCCTGAAGGACCAAATCGCAGCTTTGCCCGGTCGCTCAAATTGATCCTTGATACGGCGAAGGCCGCGCCGGACAAGAAATTCGATTGCATTGGTTTCTTTGCGACGCCCGCCTAAGTGGACATAGGCTCAGCCTGACCTGATCAGCACACCAAGGTCAGCAACATTGGTGCCTGTTGCGCCGGTGATCAGCAGATCGTCGGCCATTTTCAGCGCCTGGTAGCTGTCATTGTTGTTCAGGAACGCCTCAACATCGCCGCCAGCCTTGGCAATTCGTTGCAACGTACCCTGATCGACGATGCCACCTGCCGCATCGGTCGGACCATCGCGCCCATCGCTGCCCCCTTGCAGGCACGTCCATTTTGTCCATCCACGAAGCGAGGCCTCAATCGCAATGCGCAACGCCAGTTCCTGATTGCGACCACCCTGCCCCGTCCCTTTCAAGACCACCGTGGTTTCACCGCCCCAAAGGGTCGTGCCAAGACCGGCCTGATCACAAATGAACGCCGCTGCATCTGCAACGTCGCCTTCAACCGGTGCTGGGATGACAAAGGCACCTCTGGTCGCAGCCGCCATCGCCGCCACGCTTTGACTATTCGATCCGACAAGGATGTTTCGCGAAGATGGCAACACTGCTGGTGCCGGCGCGCCCATCAGATGGTCTCGCACAGATTGGGGCACGCGATCCCACAGTCCGGCCTGATGCAGCAGCGCCATGGCATCGGCGGCCGTCCCAAGAGGGGCAACCGTCGGCCCGCTTGCGATGGCCGACAGGTCGTCACCTACAACATCGGACAGGATCAGCGCCGTCACCGGATGCGGTGCAGCGAGGCTCAAAAACCCGCCGCCCTTGAGGTCGGACAGCTGTTGCCTGATCAAATTCATCCGATCAATCGCAAGCCCGGAACCCAGCAGCAACTCATTAACCGAGGCTTTGTCAGCAAGGGTAAGTTGCCCTGCCGGGGCAGGTAAAAGCGCTGACCCTCCGCCCGAGATTAAGGCCAGCACGGGTCCACCAGCAGATCGCAACGCGGCAATAACAGCGCGCGCGGCAAGTGTTCCGTTTTCATCTGGTATGGGATGACCAGCCGCAAAGACATCGGCGCCCTTCAACGCCTTTGCGTTTTCATAGTTTGTGACCACGATCGTGTTGGTCTTTGGGAAACGCTCCAATGCAGCCTGAGCCATAAGGCGCGCCGCCTTGCCCACCGCAATGATAGTCGCTGATGCCTCCAAATCTCCGATCACGTTGGCGACAGCTGCGTAAGGATCGGCCGCTTTTACCCCGGCATCAAAGATGCGCAGCGCGCGCGCTCTGGGTCTGTTCATCAACCTTGTCCTCCTCCCACTTGGGACGCCCCCTTTGCTCAGATATCAGCGCCGCCATCCGCTGTACTACCTGCAACTCCACTTCAGCATTGGGTGACGTGCTCAGAGCTGGCATGGAAAGTGCAATCAGAACACGCGGTTGCACGCAGGCAAGCATGATATGCGTTGCGCTATATGTTTCAAAAAGGTGGGCGATATGGTCATCCGCCAACGCACCCAGACTTGGCGGGGCCATACGGCGCAAGACGGGGGCAGCCTCAAAGATCGCCCGCAGTGTATCGTCCTGCAAACCGCGCACGTTCTCCTCTTTGATAACGACCGCCCCTTGCACAAGCGGATGCGATTGCAAATCGCGCAGGAACGCTATCGGATCATCGGTTGACGCGGTCGCCATATGGCGTAGCAGCCCCCAGCTTTGCTCCTCAACCCGCAGAGTCCGGGCATCGTTAAAGATCGCGACCAGAAACATAGCCGTCATGATCGACGCAATGGTCAAAAGTGTGCCATCCCGACCCAATTCACCAAAAAAACCAATCATCACACCGACTCCAACCGAGGCCAGAACCATGACCACAAGGTTCATAAGCGTCGCCCGATGCCCAAGATGAGTGCGACCAAGTCCAATCGCCAGCCAGCACAGGATCAGAACGCTGAGCGCCGAGAACTGGATCGGTAGCCCGATATACAGCAACATGAAATCGCCAAAGGCCATGGGAATGAACAGGATCAGCGACCAGCCCAATCGCGTTACCATCGTGTTCTCGCTCAAGCCCAGTGATGCCCTGTCGCGGGTCAAGATCAACCATCCCGCCAGACAGAACGCAATCATCTGAAAAGTCAGAAGTGCGATTAGCCGAGGTGGATCAAGGCTCTCTGCGTACCAAAAAGCGCTCAAACCAAAAACCACCGTCCCACCTGCCACAAAGGTTTTTACCAAAGGGGGCGAGTGACGGCGCAACAACCCCTCCGTCAACAGCAGTACAGCAAGCGGTATCAGACCTGCAGCCAGCAACTCCAGAATACGAAAAACCGGCGCACCAGGCACGATTTGCAGAATACGGCCTCCAAACAGCATCATCGTCACCCTGATGCCGAACAAGAACCGGCGGTTGATCGGATCCCATCCATCCCGTCGGATCAAAGCATTCTGCAAGCTCAGAAGGCCCAGCAAGGCACCGCTGGACAGAAACAATTCGGTCAGCACCGTCGCCGCAGCGATCATTTGCCCTGAACCTTCCACGGTCTCAAAACAGAAAACTGGGTCCGGCTGTCGGCCCAGTAAATGACCGGAAGGATAAATCTGCGCAACGCAACCAGACTGCCGGCGACCAGCAGACCAAAAACGGCGGATTTTGGCACTTCGCGCGCCAGATATGTCCGCATCGCTGACAGGTCCATCTGGCCCAGCTGGATTACATCATCGCCACGCTCATAATCCAACTGATCAGCGCAAAATGTGTTGTAGTGATCGTCGCGATGCTTTGGGGCCTCTTCCCAAGTCTTCTTCAGATTATCGGACCCGCCGGTATAGGCATTGGTGATGACAAACCTGTCCTCGTCGAAGCCTGCATCATCGCCGACGCCAAACACCTCGCGATGATCGTCCAGTATGTGGCGCGCCAGCAAAAGATGGTTCAGCGTCCGCCGCCCGCCTTGCGGCTTGGGCCAAACATTCGAAAACATCTCTGACACCATACCGACAACCGAAGGGACCTGCGTGACATTCGAAACCCAGACAGGCCGAAATTGGCGTCGGAAAAATATCAGAAAACAGGTCAGTCCATAAAGCACCCATGACAGGTTCTTGGACCTTTCGTCGGGGTCGACCATAACCAGACCCAGATGCAGAACTTCGGTCGGTTGCGGGGCGGTTTCCAGCGTCATCACCGCCAGTGCGTTAAACGCAATCGGCGTACCGTCACGTTTGCTAACGAGTGTGATGATCACGTCCTCCAGACGCGACCTATCACCGGAAAACACACCGTAAGTCAGGCTGCCTGCGTCCAATGTACGTCCGGCAATTCTGCGCAAGTCACCTGAAAGTGCCGCAATCTCAGCCGGGTCCATCCATGCACCGGGCCGCTCGACAATCCGTACGACATAGTCGGACCCCGACCGCAAGGTCACGTCCATATGCTTGCGGCCGAGTGTTTTAATGACTGTGCCGATCACTGCGCAATCCCTGTCCCTTTGAAGGGAAGGTTAGGCAGCGCGCGCGAAAGGCACAAGGTCAGGTTTTCCGGGGCCTTACAGGTAGCGGTTCACCAGATTTTCCAGCCGCTCCTGACGGCCAGAGCGTGGCTCTGGATTGATGTTGTCGCGGATAACACAATCATAACACTGATCCAGCGTCGCTTGCGTCAGCAGCCCCTGCGCATCCGGCGTATCCCAGCCTGCGTAGCGTTCATCGCGGGCCGCCTCCAGCTTGCCGTCTTCCAGAATCGCAGCGGCGGCTTTCAACCCCGCGGCACAGGCATCCATCCCGCCAACATGCGCAAGGACCAGGTCTTCTGGATCAAGGCTTTGCCGTCGTAGCTTCGCATCAAAATTTGTGCCTCCGGTGGTGAAGCCACCGGCCCGCAGCACCTCGTAAAAGGCCAGCGCCATCTCGGGCACATTGTTCGGGAACTGATCGGTGTCCCAGCCGGACTGGTAATCATTCCGGTTCATATCGATAGACCCGAAAATCCCCAACTCGCGGGCCAGCGCCAGTTCATGCTCAAACGAATGGCCCGCCAGAATGGCATGGCCCTGTTCGATATTCACCTTCACTTCGCCCTCAAGCCCAAAGTCCTTGAGGAACCCGTACACCGTCGCCACGTCATAATCATACTGATGCTTCGTCGGCTCTTGCGGCTTGGGTTCGATCAGGATCGCGCCTTTGAAGCCCATTTTGTGCTTGTAATCGACCACCATCTGTAACATTCGCCCCGCCTGCTGACGTTCACGGCCCATATCGGTGTTCAGCAAGGTCTCATACCCCTCGCGGCCACCCCAAAGAACGTAATTCTCGCCCCCCAGCTTGATCGTCGCATCCATGCAGGTCTTTATCGTGGCGGCGGCATAGGCAAACACATCCGGGTCAGGGTTGGTCGCTGCCCCCGCCATGAACCGCCGGTGCGAAAACAAATTGGCCGTGCCCCACAGCAGCTTGACCCCCGTCGAATCCATCTTTTCTGCAAAGTAATCAACGATCTGTTCGAGGTTCTTCGTGCTCTCGGCAAACGTCGCCCCTTCGGGCCGCACATCCGCATCATGAAAACAGAAATAAGGCACGCCCAGTAGCTGGAACATCTCAAAGGCCACATCGGCTTTCAGCCGGGCGGCATCCATCGTATCGCCAAACCACGGGCGATCAAACGTCTGGCCACCAAACGGATCGCCACCGGGCCACGCAAAGGAATGCCAGTAAGCACAGGCAAAGCGCAGATGCTCGTTCATCGGCTTGCCCATCACCACCTGATCAGGATCGTAATGGCGAAAGGCAAAATCATTGTCGCTGTCAGGCCCTTCATAGGTGATTGCCGGAATACCCTTGAAGAAATCGGTCATGTTAGTCCTTTCAATGCGTGATAGCTGGCGCGATAGCGCGCATGTGCCGCGGCAAAATCGTCTGTCAGCGCGGTATCGGGTTCAATCACCCGCGCGATCTTGGGCACCGTGGCAATCTCCACCCCCGCCCCCGTGGCGGCCATCATGCCCAGGCGGGCCGCGCCAAATGCACCACCAAAATCGCCGTCGGCAGGCAATTCGATAGGCAGGTTGAGCGAGGTCGCAATCGCCTTGACCCAGTAATCGGATTTCGACCCGCCACCGACCGCAATCAACCGCTCGATCCGCGTGCCCGTGGCCGACAATGCATCATAGCAATCGCGAAACGCATGCGTCACACCTTCCAGCACCGCCCGTGTCAACGCCCCGCGATCCGTCGCATGATCCAGATGCAGGAATGATCCCCGGATAGACGCATCATTATGCGGCGTCCGCTCTCCCCCCAGATAGGGCAGGAACAATACGCGCCCCGGTGCCTGCAGCGCCCCAAGATCACCGGTCAGCCGCGCCGCTGGTGCACCAGCCACACCGGCAAACCAGTTCAGCGCATCCGCTGCGGCAAGGATAACCCCCATCTGGTGCCACATATCCGGCAGCGCGTGGCAGAACGTGTGCACGGCCGTCCCGGCATCAGGCTGATAGGCGTCGCTGGCGGCAAACAGCACACCCGACGTGCCCAGCGACACAAACGCATCGCCCGCCTTCACCACGCCAACACCCACGGCACTAGCAGCATTGTCGCCGCCACCACCGGCGACAACGACACCCTTGGGCAAACCCCAGCGGCTGGCCAGTTCATCCCGGACCTGCCCTGATACCTCCGACCCTTCCACCAGCCGGGGCATCTGCGCGCGGGTCATGCCTGTCGCCGCCAACAGATCATCCGACCAATCACGCCTGCCCACATCCAGCCAGCTTGTGCCGGCCGCATCCGACATCTCCGCCACAGCCTCGCCCGTCAGCCACAGGCGCAGGTAATCCTTGGGCAGCAGGACACGGGCGACACGGGCGAAAACCTCCGGCTGATGCCGGGCGACCCACACCAGCTTGGGCGCTGTAAATCCGGGGAAAACAATATTGCCGGTCAGCGCTCGAAAGCGCGGATCGGCATCCAGTTCAGCGGCCTCCGCCGCCGACCGCGTATCATTCCACAGAATACAAGGGCGCAACACTTCATCATCGGCATCCAGCAAGGTCGCACCATGCATCTGCCCTGACAAACCGATACCGCGCACCCCGTCTAGGGGCCTCTGCGCCGCCAGTTCACGCATCGCGGCATCGGCAGCGTCCAGCCAGGTGGCAGGTGCCTGCTCTGACCATCCCGGCGCGGGGCGCACCGCCTCCAGCGGCGCTGTCGCCTCTGCCAGAATTGTCTGGGCGTCATCAATCAATACGGCCTTGAGACCCGAGGTCCCCAGATCAAGGCCGATATACATCAAGCCGCCAGGTGTTCGGGCTTCTTACCCGCAATGATCATCGCCAGCAGATCATCGGTCGACACATCGTCAACCTTGACGACACCGACCAGCTGACCGTTTTTCATCACGGCCGCCCGGTCGCACAGCGCCTTGACCTGATGCACGTCGTGATCGATCAGGAAAATGCCCAGCCCCTGACGCTTCAACTCCTGGATCAGCTCTGCCACCATCTGCGTTTCCTGCGGACCGAGCGCCGCTGTCGGCTCATCCATGATCAGGATCTTGGCATTGAAATACACCGCCCGGGCAATCGCGACTGATTGGCGCTGACCGCCCGACAGGGCCGATACGGGCGCATGGAATTTCTGGAAGTTCGGGTTCAGCCGGCCCATGATCTTGCGCGTTTCCGCTTCCATGCTGGCATCGTCGACTGTACCCAGCGCGGTTGTCAGCTCGCGCCCCAGAAACAGGTTGGCTGCCGCATCCAGATTATCGGCCAGCGCCAGCGTCTGATAGATCGTCTCGATATGATAGCGGCGGGCGTCGCGCGGATTGTTGATCTCGGCATGTTCGCCATTGATCAGGATTTCGCCCGCATCCTTGCGATACGCCCCGGACAGACACTTGATCAGGGTCGATTTCCCAGCTCCGTTATGGCCCAACAGGCCCACTACTTCACCGGGATAAAGATCGACACTCACATGATCGACGGCTTTGACCCCGCCAAAGGCGATCGAGATATCGCGCATTTCAACAAGAGGTGCCGCCATTAGTGTGCTCCCAGTTTCTTACGATAAATGATGTCGATCAGAACCGCGACGACAAGAACGAAACCCACAACGATGTTCTGGAACGGGGCATCCACGCCCACCATTGCCATGCCCGACTGCAGCGACTGCATGATCAGGGCACCCAGGATCGCGCCATAGATCGTGCCGATCCCGCCGGACAGGGCCGTCCCGCCAATGACCGCCGCTGCAATGACACGCAACTCGTCCAGAATGCCGATGTCATTGGAATGGAACGACAGGCGTGCAGACGCAACAACAGCAGACAACGCGCATAGGAACCCCATCAGCGCGAAAATCTTGACCGTCAACAGACGCGTATTGATCCCCGACAGTTCCGCCGCATCCGGATTGCCGCCGGTGGCAAAGATATAGCGGCCAAACCTGGTCTTGGACGCGATGATCGTCATCGCCACAGCAACGCCAATGAGTAACAACACCGAAATCGGCAGACCGTAGGCGGCGGAATAGCCTTCCGGCACCTCCAGCCCTTGGGCCGCAAAATCCCGCGCCAGGACACGCTCCGGGATTTCATAACTGTTCAAAACCCAGATAAAGCCCATGATGCCCGCAACGACGATCCCCGCAACTGCGGCCTCGGCCCAGGCTGGCTTGACCGGAAAGTCATGGCTGATCTTGGTGCGGCGGGCGTTATACAAACCGATCACCGCGACAACCGAGGCGATCACCCCGAATATCCACGACCAGGTTTCCCCCAGCGTCCCGGAGATACCACCGAAAGCCTGAAACGTCTCATCTAGCGGGCCGATCGTTTGACCATTGGTCAGATACCAACCGACATTGCGCCAGACCAGCAAACCGCCCAGCGTCACGATAAAGGCCGGGATGGTCAAATAGCCGATCAGCCAGCCATTGAAGGCACCAATCAATGTCCCCGCAATCAGACCACCGGCAATCGCCAGCCACGGCAAGGCCGGATTGCCCAGCTCAAGACCGAATGTCGACAACAGCCAGTTGGTCTGCAGCATCGCCATGATTGCCGAACAGGTGGCCAGCAGCGATCCGACCGACAGATCGATATGGCGGGTGACAATCACGAACACCATGCCGGTGGCCATGATCGCCACAGATACGGTTTGGATCGTCAGATTGAATATGTTGCGCGGGGTCAGGAAACGCCCGTCAGTCAGGACATTAAAGACCAGACAGACCAGAACGAAGGCGCCAATCATACCCAAAAGCCGCGTATCGACCTCAAGCGTTGACAAAAGCGACCGGCGCGGTGGATTGGCCGGGGATACGGTTTGATCGGACATAGCGTGATACTCCATCGCGGAGAAGTGGGGCAGATCGCGCAGCACCTCCCCATCATGCGGGGCAGCTGGCGGTCTCTGCAAGAATTGGTGTGGGGATGCCCCGGCCAGCGACCAGCCGGGGCAAAGCCGTCTTAGTTACAAGGTGCGGGGCCGTTGCTGACACCCTGGCACAGCGCCTCGACAGTGATCCAGCCAGCGTCGGTCACAACTGACAGATTGTCTGCGGTGATCGGCACAGGTGCCAGGAACAGCGATGTCATGGCTGTGCCACCGGGCGATGTCCACTCTTCGGACCCGATCACGGTCGACATCGGTGCGCCGCTTGCCATGGCCACGGCCACCTGACCGGCGGCGTAACCCAAATCGCGGGCGTCCTTCCAGACAGACACGGTCTGTGTGCCAGACGCAACGCGGTTCAGCGCAGCATGGTCACCGTCCTGTCCGGACACTGGAATACCTTCCATACCCTGCGCAGTCAGCGCGGCAACAACACCACCGGCGGTGCCGTCATTGGATGCCACAACCGCGTCGACATTGTTGTCGTTGGCGGTCAGGATCTGCTCCATGTTGCGCTGTGCGTTCGCTGGCAGCCAGCCATCGGTATAGGCTTCGTCAACAATGGTGATCGCACCGCTATCAATCGCCGCCTGCAGCACTTCCTGCTGACCACCACGCAGGAAATCCGCGTTCGGGTCGGTGGGCGAGCCCTTGATCATCACATAGTTGCCTTCTGGCTGGGCGGCCAGAACCGCACGGGCCTGCATACGGCCTACCTCGACGTTGTCGAATGTCAGGTAAAACGCACGGCTGTCCTCGATCAGACGGTCATAGGCGACAACGGGGATACCCTCGTTGGCCGCAGCTTCCACTGCCGGCCCGATGGCCGATGCGTCCTGGGCCAGAATGATCAGGGCGTCAGCACCCTGCGCAATCAGGCTTTCCACATCCGACAGCTGCTTTGCGGATGACGACTGCGCATCAGCAGACACATAAGTCGCGCCAGCGGCTTCCAAAGCGGCCTTGATGGCGGCTTCGTCTGTCTTCCAGCGCTCTTCCTGAAAGTTCGACCAACTGACGCCAACCGTGACACCGTGCGCATCTGCAAGAGCGGCTGAATTGAAACCAACCACAGCAATGGCAGCGGCAATAATAGATTTATGCATGTGTTCCTCCCAGAAAACCGGCCCCCATGCATCGGGGGCGTGGGCCTCGTGACCCTACGTCGCAAGGATGACAAATTAATTTCAGTTGTCAAAATAAAAATTGCCCCATTTCTGAAAAAAGTGCTTTGAGAGTGCCGAAATATTCGGCACACTCCAATTTACCCCGAGATATCGGGGTTCGCGCAGCTTTAATAATTCAAGCCATGAAGTATGTATGACATAGACAGCGCCACAGGTGACGAATCATCGGCCAGTTTGGGCTGCGGTCCAATTTTGCCGACGGCGAGCGAAAACGCCAAACCTTTGCGCCAGCAGATCTTTGAACATGTCCGCGCCGCTGGCCGTGCCGCACGAACTGACGTGACCCGCGCGCTGGGGATTAGTGCAGGTTCTGCCACCACACTGACAGCTGACCTGATCGCAGCCGGCCATCTGCGCGAGGTCGAAGGCCTGCCGCGCGAATCGGGGCGCGGCCGCCCCCCTGTCGCATTGGAAGTCGTCCCAGAAGGGCGCCACGTCATTGGCATTAAGCTGTCTGACGAAACCCATTCTGCTGTTCTCACCGACTTTGCGGGCCGGATGCTGGCCGATGCGTCGCTGCCAACGCCGCCTACCCGCAAGACACTTGATGAGTTGCTGGTCGAGATGGGCACCTTGATGGATTTGGTGCTTCAGGCCGCAAACAAAACGATGGCCGACGTCTCGGCCGTGGGCGTCGGCATGTCAGGTATCGTCGATCACAAGACCGGGACCGTTCCATGGTCACCACTGATGGCCAGTCGCGACATCGATATGGCCTGCAGTTTCCAGACCCGTTTTGGCGTGCCGCTTCATGTGGATAATGACGCCAACGTACTGACACTTGCCGAATTATGGTTTGGGGCCGGTCGATCCATGTCCGATTTTGCGGTAGTCACTATCGAACACGGCGTCGGGATGGGCGTGGTCCTTGATAATCGCCTGTTCCGGGGCGCACGCGGCATGGGTCTGGAACTCGGCCACACCAAGGTCCAACTTGATGGCGCGCTGTGTCGCTGTGGTCAGCGTGGCTGTCTCGAAGCCTACCTCGCAGATTACGCCCTCGCCCGCGAAGCCGCCACTGCGTTGCACCGCAATCCGCGCAACCTGCAAAGCCCCAATGCCATGCTGGATGCCCTCTTCGCACAAGCAAAATCCGGCAACAGTGCTGCCCGCACGATATTTCGCCGGGCCGGGCGCTACCTGTCTGTGGGCCTCTCAAACGTCATCCAGCTTTTTGACCCTGAACTGATCATTCTGTCGGGTGAACGGATGCAGTACGATTACCTCTACGCCGACGAGGTCCTTGCCGAGATGCATGAACTCACCCTCAGCGACGGGCGCACGCCATGTCGGATCGAAATGCACGCCTGGGGTGATCTGGTTTGGGCGCGTGGCGCCTCGGCACTCGCTCTGGCGGCGGTCACTGACACCGCATTGGGTGAAACCCGCACATGATCCGCGCCCTGCCCGCACTGCTGCTGGCCACTACCGCCAGCGCCGACCCGTTGTTTGAGGACCGATCCGGCGGTTTGCCAGAACACATCTATGGCGGCGGCTGGGAACATTTTGTGGGCGGTGGCGTCGCGGTTTTTGATTGCAATGGCGACAGGCTGCCCGACATCTTTGCTGCAGGCGGCGAAAATCCGGCCAGCCTGTTCATCAATCAGGGTGACTTCACATTCGCGCGCGCAGATTTCCCCGAAATCGTCGGCGTCACCGGTGCCTATCCGCTGGATGTTAACGCGGATGGTGCGCTTGACCTTTTCATCATGCGGGTTGGACAGAACGAACTACAGATGGGCACAGGCGATTGCCGCTTTGCACGCGGCAGCGAACTGCCCCCACGCGATGACTGGACCACAGCCTTCAGCGCGTGGTGGGACGGTAACGCCCTGACCATGGCCATCGGCAACTATGTCGACCGCTCAAACCCCGACGGTCCATTCGAGGCCTGCGACGACAACTACTTTTTGCGCCCCGGCTTGGGCGACTATTCCGTCTCCGCCCTCACACCTGGCTTCTGCCCTCTGTCTATGCTCGCGGCCAATGACGCGCGTGGACGACCCACTTTGCGCATCTCTAATGATCGTCACTATTACGTGCGCGGCGGGTATGAGCAGATGTGGGACATCACCGAAGAACGTTTTCTCGGCGCAGACGATGGGTGGCAGAACGTGTCGCTCTGGGGCATGGGCATTGCCAGTCGGGACTTGACCGGTGATGGCAGGGACGAGGTGATGCTGACCTCAATGGGGGACCAGTTGATTCAAATCGCACAATCCGATGGAACCTATCAGGCCGCCCCCTTCAGCATCGGAACCTATGCGCAACGCCCCCATACTGGCGGGGATGGACGGCCATCGACAGGCTGGCATGCGGAGTTCGGTGACATCGACAATGACAGCAGGCCCGATCTTTTCATCGCCAAAGGCAATGTCGATCAGATGCCAGGGCTTGCGATGAAAGACCCCAATAACCTCTTGATGCAAAACGACGATGGCACCTTTGTTGAAGCAGCAGAATCCGCCGACATCGCCACAACCGACAGGTCACGCGGCGCGGCCCTGGCCGACTTTGACAACGACGGACGGCTTGATCTGGTCGTTGTTAATCGACGCGCGCCGATGGAGTTGTATCGCAACATCAGCCCTGACACCGGGAATTGGCTGACCATCGCATTGGAGCAATCCGGCGGTAACCGTAACGCAGTTGGGACCACAGTGACCGTTCGCGCGGGCATGATCACACAAACGCAACAGGTCACCGTGGGTGGCGGGCATGCCGGTGGCAAAGCCCAGCCTCTGCATTTCGGCATCGGTGATGCGCCCAGCGTCGCAATCCAGATCAGGTGGCCCGATGGGTCCAAAGACACTTATCAGGGTATGGCCAACACGGCCCTAACCTTCAGCCGTTAGCGGGGGCGATCCACTGGCAACCCGCTTGGTACTGTATCAGGCACACCCAGACGCCCCTCCAGTGCGGCCGGATCGGTGAGCGCATCCAGAAACGCGATCAAGGCAGTGACCTCTTCATCCGTCAACCGCAATGGCCCCACTGAAACAGCCGCTGCAATGGCATCACTGTCAGCCAGCCCGCGCGCATCATCGACAGGCATCCGGGGCAAAACCGCCAACCTCAAGTCGTAGCTCTGCAATCCGGCCACCGGGTCAAGATGCGCCTCAACAAAGGCGCGCAGTTCCGAATGGGCACCAGCGTGACCATAGGGTCCTGTCAACGCAACATTCCGCAGGGATGGCGTGCGAAATGCATAAAGATCCGCCGGATCACCCGTCACCCGAAAGCGGCCCTCATCGCGGGAATGATCCTCGAACCGGGCCGCTTTACCCGGCCCAATCTGTGGTGTTCCCATGGCGTGAAACTGATGATCGGTTAAAAACGGGCCGCTGTGACAGGTCGCACAACCTGCCTTTCCATAAAACAGGTCCATGCCCATAGCAGCTGGTTCCGGCAGGGGCCCCTCCCCCCTCAAAACAGCATCAAACGGTGCATTGTCTGATCGCCATTCAAACGCCATGAAAGCCGCAATAGCGTTCGAGATATCGGTAAACGCAATATCATCAGGCGCTCCTATGTGACCATAGACGGTGACAAACTCATCCGCGTAGGCCGGAATCCCCGCGACCCTTCTGGATATAATATCCCAGGCACCACCCTCGCCAGTGATAACACCACGGCGCACGGCCTGTGCCACATCATTTTCGCTATAATGGCCTGCCATTTCATCGGCGCTCAGGACGGGGAACATGGTCTGCGCCGACAAAAGCGAGGCAAAGCCGGGGACCATATCGGCATCAAGCGGGGTCCGCAGACCACCGGGCAGATCCGGATCAACCTCGATCCGGCCGTCATGAAACAACACAGTGAATTCCTTGGCCCCCAGATTGAACAAGGCGGGGGCGTTGCGCGGGATCCGCTGCTCAGGCGGATTTTCGGAGTTCACCACCCGGTCCGGCCCCAGGCCAAGACCCCCGTCACCAATACCCAGTGATAAGCCATCGCTGGTGCCAAAGGCAGGATGATGGCAGGTCGCACATGACACCTCGCGATTGCCTGACAAGATCGGGTCGTAGAACAGCAACTGGCCCAGACGGGCCTCCTCCGCGCGGATGGGAACGAAATCATCGTCAGTCACCGGCGCAGGGATTGCATCTGCAATCACCCGTGTCCCAAGGATCAGGGCCGCACCAGTGATTAATAGGCGATGTATCATGAAATACTTCCCGGTTTTCGCGCAGGATGGCCTATCCATTTGGCAGGCGCAAACGATTGGGGTCGCTATCAATCCTACCTGCTCGTCCGTGCCAAAAGCGCCACGGCACACAGCCCGACCAGTACAATCGCAATCGCGGCAGGCGCCGCCTCTGCAATGTTTTCCAACGACGCTTTGGCATGAACGCGGGTGGCCAAGGTATCATAGTTGAACGGTCGCAACAGAAGTGTCGCAGGCAGTTCTTTCACACAATCAACAAATACCAGCAGCAGTGCGGACCCGACAGAGGCGCGGACCAGCGGTAAATGAACCGCGCGCAATGTACCTCCTGCGGAGCGCCCCAATGACCGCGCGGCCATTGGCAGGCTTGGCGCAACACGGCCCAGGGCGGCATCGGCAGTGCCTTGCGCAATAGCAAAGAAACGAACGATGTAGGCGAGGATCAACGCAGCGGCGCTGCCGGTCATGATCAACCCCGGATCGGAAAACCCGAGCCGGACGATGCCGTCAGCGACAAAATTGTCCGTTGCCGCAAGGGGTACAAGAATACCAAGCCCCAGCACCGCTCCTGGCGCGGCATAACCGATGGCCGTCACCGGCATCAGCAAGCGGGGCAATCTGCGTCGCGACAAACGCACACCATACACCATAAAAACACCACCGAGCACCGTCAGCACTGCGGCGACCCCACCAACAAAAACCGTGTTCCACACTGCGCGGCGCAATCCGGGCGCGATCCACTGTGCTGCATCAAAGGCATGCGTCATCAGCACACCAATTGGCAGCAGAAACCCTACAATCACCGGAACGGCGCAAAGCACCATCGCGACCAGCCCCCATTTACGCGGCAATGTGGTTGGCTCTACCGGGCGTTGGCCCCGGGCCGATCCGAAAAATCGGCTCTTACGGCGGCTCAGTTTTTCCAAGGTCACCAAAAAGACAATCAGCGCCAAAACACATGTGGCCAGTTGGGCCGCACCCCCCAGATTGCCCCCCTGCAACCAGACCGAAAAGATACCCGTGGTCAGCGTTTGCACCGCGAAATAGTCGACGGTACCGAAGTCATTGACTGTCTCCATCATGACAACAGCAACACCTGCTGCAATCGCCGGGCGCGCAAGGGGCAATCCGACACGCCAGAAACGGGCAAACGGTCCAGCGCCCAACGCTCGAGCAACCTCATAGGCAGCCCCGGATTGCTCGCGAAACGCTGCACGGGCAAGAATATAGACATATGGATAAAGCGCGGCAGTCAGCACAATAACCGCCGCCTCGCGGGTCCGGATCGCCGGAAACCAGTAATCACGAGAGGTCTGCCAACCGGTCAGATCACGCAGCGCCGTCTGCACAGGACCAGCGAACTCCAGAAAATCGACCAGAGCGTATGCGCCGACATAGGCCGGAACCGCCAGCGGCATCAACAACGCCCATTGCAGCAGGTTGCGACCGGGAAAGCGGTACATCACGACCAACCATGCCGCACCAGTACCCACCATGGCGGTCAGTAAACCCACCCACAGCATCAAAAACACGGTATTTCCCAGATAACGCGGCAAGGTGGTGCGCATCAGATGCGGCCAGATATTCTCGGTCGGCGTCAACGCAAACCAAATCACCGCAATGATTGGTATCAGAACCAGCACTGCAATCATCAACGCGCCCACTGACCACGGGTCAAAACGCACTCTTTTTGCATTGGCTGCAAATATCTGACTAGTTTGCTCGGACATCTTAAATCCCGGTTATCCGAAAGCAGTTTAACTGTCCAGAAATCCAACTATGATGATGTGACGCGGATCGAACAGGGGCAGCATCACGCAATGCAGATTGCATTTCACATCGGCGCAAACTGCACAGACGAAGACCGGCTTATCAAATCACTTCTCAAAAACGCCGATGTTTTTCTGAAAGAACAAATCGCCGTGCCCGGCCCGGGTAGATATCGCAAGCTGATCCGTGAAACCATTGCGGCGCTCAAAGGGGCAAAACCTGCCGACGACACGCGCAACATCCTGCTTGATACAATTGTTGAAAACGACAATATCGGCCGGGTTGTTCTGAGCAACGGCAACTTCATCTGCATCCCGCCACGCATCTTCGATCATGGATTGCTTTACAGCCAGGCTGGGCCCAAGGCGCGGGCGTTGCGGCAATTGTTCCCCAAGGACGACATCACCCTGTTTATGGGCATTCGAAATCCCGCGACCTTTCTGCAAGAAACATTTCTGCGATCCAACGCCAAGACAATCGACGAATATCTGGGCATCATGCGCGCCACGGAGATTCAGTGGTCCGACATGATCCGCCGGATCAGAGAGGACGCGCCGGATGTGGCGCTGACCGTCTGGTGCAACGAAGACGCGCCGCTCTTGTGGGAACAGATCATGCGAGAGATATCAGGCGTGAACCCTGACACACCGATCGTAGGCGGCCTCGATATGCTGGCAACCATCATCTCGCGCGATGGCATGCAGCTTTTGCACACCAAACTGCAGTCTCAGCCGCCGCAATCCGCTGCGGATATGCATGAAATGATTGCAGAAATCTGGGAAACCCACGCGCTGGACGATCAGGTTGAGGATGAAATCAACCAGCCCGAATTGGATCCGGCGCTCTTGGAACAAATGACCGAAATGTATGACGCCGACGTGGCAAAGATCGCCAGCATGCACGGGGTGAAACTGCTGCTGCCCTTTGACTAAGGGCTACATGCCCAGCGCCGATTTATACATGTCCAGCACAGCCTCTTCCTCTGCCAGATCATTGGCGTCTCGCTTGCGGATCGCAATGACCTTGCGCAGGACCTTGGTGTCGTAACCGCGCCCCTTGGCTTCTGCCATAACTTCCTTCTGTGCGTCCGCAATATCTTTCTTTTCGGCATCAAGCCGTTCAAAACGCTCAATAAACTGACGCAGCTCCTGCGCGGCGACAGTGGATGTAGTGTCAGTGACTGAATCGTTCATCAATGCTCTCCTCGCAGACGCCCCTTCCCTAGCCGCAGCACCGGATACCTGCAACCCTTGCGAAGCCATCCATGGCACGATAACGCTGCGCAAAAGGCCGGAGGGTGATTATGGAATATGTCGTATGGGGCGGCACGGCGTTAACTGTGCTCGGTTTTTTCGGCATCATCTACACGATGATCGCGGTACGGCGCGCCAAGAATGCGGGGCTGAGTGATGAGGAATTGCGCGCGCAGATCGGGCGCATCCTTCCGATTAATCTCGGAGCGCTTTTCGCCTCGACCATTGGGCTGATGGCTGTTGTCATCGGCGTTTGGCTCAGCTAGCGGCCTTCGCGCATCACACCTGTCGCCATCGCGGCAAGCGCTGGAACGGCTGCACCATACTTGCGCGCCATTTCCGGGTTCGATGCATTGCCCGCAGCGGCCCGCGCCGCAACCCCGGCCAAAATCGATGCCAGCCGGAAAAAGGCAAAGACCAGATAAAATGGCCAGTCTTTCACGTCACCCAACCCGCGCCTGCGGGCATAATCAGCGACATAATCCGCCTCTGACGGAATCCCCAAGGCCGCGCGATCAACGCCAGCAAGCCCGCGCATATCCCCCTGATTGGGCAACCGCCACTGCATGCACTGATAGGCGAGATCGGCCATCGGATGCCCCAATGTCGATAATTCCCAATCCAAAACCCCCGCAATAACAGGGCTCTCTGCCGCAAACATGATGTTGTCCAGCCGCCAGTCGCCATGCACCAGCGACACCTGCCCGTCATCCGCTGGCATCTCCGCGGCCAGCCAATCCATGATCGCAACCATCATCGGATCAGGCGTATCAACCGACGCCAGATACTGCTTGCTCCACCGATCAAGCTGCCGGGCAAAATAATTGCCGGGCTTGCCATAATCCGACAGACCCACCGCACCCACATCCACATCATGCAAGGCAGCTAATGCCGCATTCATCGCGTCGTAAATCGCAGTCCGATCAGCCTGACCCGCCTCAGGCAATGCCGGATCCCAGAAAATACGCCCCGGTAGAAAACGCATCACAAAAAAGGCGCGACCGCTGGGGGATACCGCCTCATCCGCCAGATGCAGCATCTCGGGAACCGGCACATCGGTGCCCGCCAGCGCCTTCATCACACGATATTCGCGGTCAACCGCATGGGCCGACGGCAACAGCTTGCCCGGCGGCTTGCTGCGCAACACATAGGTCCCGCTTTCGGCCTCCAGCTTGTAGGTCGGGTTCGATTGACCAGTGCCAAACTTGGTCACGGCCCCCAGTGCCGCAAACCCCGCAACGGCATCTTCCAGATACGCACCAAGCGCACCATGCGACATGCCCAGACCAATTGCTGCTTCTTCCATGACGGCATTTGGAACGACGCACCCGAATAACACAACCCTTCGATTGACACTCGGGCGCACCAATGCACGATGACCCCACATCAAGAGGGAGCAGAGTATGGATCTGGGGCAAACCGAACGGCTGAAACCGGTACTGGCCGCCGTCAAGACAATGGTCAGCGATGAAATCGCCCCCTTGGACGCGGAATTCCTGGCCGAAGTCGAAATCGGCGACCGTTGGACCTATACACCCCGGCAGACCGAAATCCTCGAAGGATTGAAACAAAAGGCCCGTGATCGGGGCCTCTGGAACTTCTGGGACACATTCCAGGACGGCCCCCAACTCAACACCGTCGAATACGCCTATCTGGCCGAGGAAATGGGCAAATGCCATCTCGGGGCAGAGGTATTCAATTGCAACGCCCCCGACACCGGCAACATGGAGGTGTTCGCCCGCTACGGCACCGACGCCATGAAAGAACAATGGCTGAAACCGCTGATGGACGGCACAATCCGGTCCGCCTACCTGATGACCGAACCCGATGTCGCCAGTTCCGACGCCACCAATATCGCCATGCGCTGCGAACGCGACGACGACCATTACGTGCTCAACGGCGAAAAATGGTGGGCCACCGGCGCAGGCGACCCGCGCTGCGCCGTCCATATCGTCATGGTGCGCACCGCCCATGACGGCCCCAAACACCGGCAGCATTCCATGATCGTGGTGCCCGCTGATACACCCGGCATCCAGAAAGTCCGCGCGATGGAGGTGTACGGCCACGATGACGCACCCCACGGGCACATGCATTTCCGCTATGACAACGTGCGCGTGCCAGCCGAAAACCTGCTGGTCGGCGAAGGGGCGGGTTTCGAAATCGCACAAGGACGCCTTGGGCCCGGCCGGATTCACCACTGCATGCGCGCCATCGGCCAGGCCGAAAGCGCGCTCGCGGCGATGTGCCGCCGGTCAATTGCGCGGCAGGCCTTTGGTAAACCACTGGCACAGCTTGGGGAAAACTTCGATCTGATCGCAGAGGCACGGATGGACATCGAACAGGCCCGTCTCCTCTGTCTCAAAGCGGCGTGGATGATGGATCAGGGGGATAAAAGGGCAGCGGCGCCATGGATCAGCCAGATCAAGGTAATCGCGCCACGCGTCGCGCTTAACGTCACCGACATGGCCATTCAGATGCACGGGGCTGCAGGGGTCTCACAAGACACGACACTGGCGCGGCAATGGACCCACCTGCGGACGTTGCGGTTGGCCGACGGTCCCGACGCAGTACATCGCAGGCAAGTCGCCCGGAACGAACTTGCGCCTTACATCTCGGGGCAGAATATCTCGTAAATCCGTTCAAGGATCGGGCGAACACGCGGATCGGCAAGGCTGTAGCGCATACTGCGGCCCTGGCGTTCGCAACTCACCAAACCTTCGCTGCGCAAGCGCAACAATTGACCTGACACATATGACTGGCTGGCACCAAGAGCCTTCTCCAACTCGCCTACCGACAAATCACCGGGCACTAACGCGCAGAGAATGCGCAGCCGGCCAGCATTTGAAAGGGCCTTGAGCATATCTGCCGCTTCTGCGGCGGCGGCGTCCATTGGATCGGCCAATGTCTCCAGTTGTTCAGTCATCACTATCTTTCTGACGCTTTAAACATTCCAATATTGAAATGTATAATTCATACGCTATCTTTGTATCAAAGGAGATTCGCAATGACACCCCATGTAAGAGCGTTCTTTGATAATGCAACCAACACCGTGTCCTATGTGGTACGCGAACCCGAGGGGCGCGCATGTGCCATTATAGACAGCGTGTTGGACTATGATCAGGCGTCGGGGCGCACCGATACCAGCTCCGCTGACGAGGTTATTGCTTGGGTCAAGGCAGAGAACCTGCAGGTCGCATGGATCCTGGAAAGCCATGTGCACGCGGACCATCTGTCAGCTGCGCCCTACCTGCAGGAACATCTAGGCGGCAAGATCGGGATTGGGGCCAATATCACTATCGTGCAGGACACGTTTGGCAAAGTCTTCAACGAAGGGACCGAATTTCAGCGTGACGGGTCACAATTTGATGCCTTGTTCAAGGAAGGCGACAGCTTTCACATCGGACAAATGCGTGCCGACGTTCTGCACACACCGGGCCATACTCCGGCCTGCCTGACCTACGTGATCGGCGACGCGGCATTTGTGGGCGACACGCTCTTCATGCCTGACTTTGGGACGGCGCGGTGCGATTTCCCCGGCGGCTCGGCCGAGGATCTCTATGCCTCAATCCAAAAGATTCTGGCGCTGCCGGATGAGACAAGGGTCTTTGTCGGTCACGACTACAAGGCGCCGGGGCGCGATAAATTCGCTTGGGAAACGACCGTTGGTGAGCAGAAGGCGCTCAACGTCCATATCGGCGCAGGCCGCCCGATGGAAGAATTCGTCGCAATGCGTAACGAACGTGATGCGGGGCTAGGCATGCCGCGGCTGATCCTGCCATCGCTGCAAACCAACATGCGTGCGGGGCAATTGCCGCCACCCGAAGACAATGGCCAAAGTTACTTCAAGGTGCCAATCAACAGGCTCTAGGCCTCAGAAAAACAAGGGAAAACATGCAAACGGAATGGATACTGGGCCTCGCCGGTGGCGTGCTCATCGGAATAGCTGCGTCCATCTTTCTGCTGGTGAACGGCAGGATCATGGGTGCATCCGGCATTATCGGCGGCCTTGTTGATGGGTCCGGTCGCGCCGATTGGGTCGAACGGGCGGCATTGATTGCGGGCCTCATTGCGGCGCCTGCTGCAATCATCCTGTTTACCGGCGAAGGGGAAACACACCTCACCGGAAATTGGGTTGTTATCATCGCCGCCGGTCTGCTTGTGGGCGTTGGAACCAGACTGGCCAATGGCTGCACATCCGGGCATGGCGTCTGCGGCATCTCGCGTCTTTCGCTACGGGGGATTGTTGCGACCGCCTTCTATATCGGCGCTGGCGGTCTGACCATGGTGCTGTTCAAACATGTCTGGGGGATCATCTGATGCGCGTACTGATTTCATTTATCGTCGGCGCAACCTTCGGCGCCGGCCTGCTGATATCGGGCATGACAGACACAACCAAAGTGCAAGGTTGGCTGGATGTCTTCGGCAATTGGGATCCCACACTGGCCTTTGTGATGGGCGGCGCAATCATTCCGATGGCAATCGCATGGCGTTTCACCAACGGACGCAAGCCCGTCCTCGCGGAAAGCTTTCCAGCACCGCCGGAACCGCGGTTGGGACGCAATCTGGTACTCGGCTCGGCCCTTTTCGGCATGGGCTGGGGACTTGCAGGGCTGTGCCCTGGCCCAGCTATCGCATCGCTGAGCTATGGCGGGATTGGCGGGATCTTGTTCCTGCTTGCGATGCTGGCAGGCATGGCGATGGCCCCTGCCATACGAACCCGGCTGGACCAGCAGCCCGTGGCGGTCTAGAACGCCGCCATGGAAATCAGACCGCTCAGCCCGACCTACGCCGTGTCACCCCAGATCGAGGTGGATGATGTGCCTGCGATTGCCGATGCAGGATATCGAACCATCATCTGCAACCGACCCGATGCCGAGGTTCCGCCAAGCCATCAGGCCGTCGCGATTGAGGCTGCGGCCAAATCAGCGGGATTGGCGTTTGTATGCATCCCGGTGACGCACCAGACCCTGAATATGGATATGGTGAGCGCACAGAAGGCGGCGATGGCCAAATCCGATGGGCCGGTGCTGGCCTATTGTGCCTCCGGCACAAGGAGTTCGATTGTCTGGTCGCTTGGTGTCGCGGATCAAATGTCAGCCGATCAGATTCTGGCCGCTACCGCCGCTGCCGGCTACAACCTCGACGGGTTGCGGCCACAACTCGACGCGGTCGCCAACCAGGCCAAGACGTGAGCACCTAGTCAGCTGTCATAGTGATGCCCTAAACCCCTTCGACCAGCACGATCATACTGGTCGCATTCTCGCGCCTGATCTTGGCAACCTCCTGATATTCCGGCGAATAATAAAGAGCCTTGGCGCTTTCGTAGTCCGGAAACTCGAACACCACATGCCGGGCAAAATCCGGCCCTTCCGCCACTTCGCCTGTGCCGCCACGGACGATGGGCCGGCCGCCATAGGCCGCGATCATTGGCGTATCGCGGCGGATATACTCTTGATAAGCTTCCGGATTTTCCACCGTTATATGACCGATAACATAGCCCTTTGGCATAACTCTCCCCCCATTTATGCAGCCGAAACCGCGCCTTACTGGCCCACCGGAACGATGACATCCTCCGGCACCACCAGCATGTAGTGAAATCCCGTCGGCGTGAAGGCGCAGACAGCCTTGCCGCCCAACTGCCCGGGCAAAAGCTTGGTCAGCATCTGCATCCCAAAACCTGTTTCATCAGGTGCGACCAAACCTGAAACACCGCTCTCTTTCCAGACAAAATTGTGGCTGCCATCCTGCGGACGGTCCCATGTGATCTCGACCTTGCCCGTCGCGGTGGCAAGCGCGCCATGTTCCATCGCGTTCGAAATCAGTTCATGGACCGCCATGGCAAAGGTCTGGGCATGCAGAACTGACATGCGCCAGTCCGGTCCGCTGATCTGGATCGCATCGACGCGGTCAATCAGTTCGGATTGTATTTGCTGCTCAAGCACTTGGCGCACGGTCATCCCGTCCCAATTGGTGCCAGACAAAAAGGCATGGGTCTTGCCCAATGCCCTGATCCGGCTTTCGTAAGTCGCACGAAAAGCGTTCAGATCTTCGGAGGATTGGGCCGTCTTGCGGGCGATAATCTGCACGAGCGTCAGGACATTGCCGATCCGGTGCTGCAGTTCCGAGGCGAATAGATCGCGCTTGCCGCGTGCTTGTACCTCTTCGGTGACATTTTCGACCCTGACCAGAAAAACCGGCCCATGGGTCGGGTGGGGCGGCATGGGTATACAATCCAGCGTCCACCACATGTCCTGTTTCGGGGCGGCAGGATCCGTTGGGTCGCTGATGGCATAGTGCAACTCTTTGAGCGAGGCGACCTGCCCTGACAGGGCCGTCAGAAAGGCATTTGAAACAAGCGCTTGACGCTCTTCATCTCCTGGAAACAGCTCTAGCAGATGGGCGCCGATCAGGGTCTCGCGCCCCACCCCGACGCTGGCGCAATAAGCGTCATTCACCAGCAGAATCCGAAAATCCGCATCCAGCACAGCGTGTGGTGCCGTTGTCAGCTGAAAAATCCGCTGAAAATCAAAATCTGCATCTGTCATTTGCCCGCGCGCCCTGTCCCCGCTTTGTGACGCAACGCGGCACAGTGTCAGCCTGATCAGCGGTTGTCACGCAACCGGGCCAACGCTACAGCAGGATAAGTTAACACGAGACAAAGGCAATATGGCAGAACCGTTCAACATTCTGATCGTCGGTCAGGGCGGTCGGGTGCAATATGAAGCCGTGCTTTTTGCGGCATCGCTGCGGGCCAATAGTCCGGATTTCGCGGGCCAGCTTTTTGTTGCCGAACCGCAGCCGGGGCCGAAATGGGCGCGCGATCCGCGCATGTCGGATAACATCAAATCGGTGCTGTCCGATCTGGGGGCAACGGTTGTGCCGTTTGCCTCAGACCATTTCGGCGACAGCTATCCCCATGGCAACAAGATCGAAGCGCTCAAGGCCCTGCCCGCCGGCCAACCCTTTGTTTTCTTTGATACAGATACCATTGTGACAGGCGATCTGAGCCGCCTGCAATGCGACTTTTCGCGGCCAACCGCGTCGATGAAACGCGAAGGCACATGGCCGGTGGAGGAGCTTTATTGGCCGGGATATACCGCGATCTGGAAGTCGCTGTACGACCGGTTTGCCTTGGATTTCGATAGCTCGCTTGATCTGTCGCAACCCGATGAATACTGGGAGAGATATCTGTATTTCAACGCCGGTTGGTTTCTTGGCCCGGACCCTGCGGAATTCAGAAGATTGTTCACCGAATACGCGGTTTCAGTGCGGGACAATCCGCCGGAGGAACTGGTCATCCAACCGCTCGATCCCTGGCTGGATCAGGTGGTGCTGCCGCTGGTGATCCATGCGTTGGGCGGCGGGCGGCCCGGGCCGGAACTGGACGGATTAGACGGCGAAATAACGTGCCATTACAGGGTATTACCGCTGTTTTATGCCCGCGAGAGTGATCATGTGATTGATACGCTGGAGGCCGTGGCGGCACCCAACAAGATCAAGAAATGGCTCAAGCAATATGAGCCGTTCAAGCGCATGATCTATCAGGGGCGCGGGCGGAAAGTGCGGGCGCTGTTTGATCAGACCAATCTGCCGCGCAAGGAAAAGGCGTTAAGAAACAAGATCAAGGCAGCGGGTTTCTGGATGCGCTGAGGGTGTTGCGTCACCCCCACCGTACGGTCGCAACGACCGCACCGCGCGAATCAAAGGCTAACGCCTGCATTTCCTGACAAAACCGCTGTCAGCATCACGTCGGATTTGCGTCGGCAAAGCGTCGGACCTTTTGTCGGGCATTTGGTGGGTTAAGGCGGCTTGCGGTGGGTTGAGAAACTCGCCATGAGTGTAGGTTATGTTTCTGGCTCGATGGCTAATTTGCGGGACAAACCCGACCTTGGATTTCACGAGTTCGCTGAGGCAGCATTTGCTCACAGCCGCCGCAACTATGTTGTTGCAACGCAGCGCGTATTGCCATTCCGGTTGTTGATGGGCGTCATTCTGGCCGGCACGGGGACGGTTCGAAACTGTCACGAACGCCCTGCGCCTCGACGATCATCTATATACCATTTTCTCGGGGATAACGTTTCGGGTTGGGGTGTTGGTCGGAGTCCAGCTTTCCCAGGCACCTCAACTTGGTGACCACATCACGCAGCATGTGCACCCCTGTTCTGAATTAACGCTTCCTTCACGCTGGTCTCACCGGGCTTTCACGACGACTTGGGATGCTCCTTTCACCGAACCAACAGAAAGGACATCACATGTACCGCATGCTTACCTCCGCAACGACACGCAAGGTCAAGGGCACTACCATCGCCGTCGCCCTTGCCACACTTCTGATTTGGGGACTTGAGACATTCGTCCTGCATGAACGCTTGCCCAGCGGCATCCCAACCGAAATCCAGGGCGTCATACTGACGGTCGTCCTGTTTGTCACCGGCTACTCCATCTCGCCCGGGGCCCAAGACCAGATTGTGGCAGTGACCGCACCCGAGGGCGAGATTTTGTCATGAGAGGGCTTTCATACCCTGCCACTGTTTTGGTGCTGTGCAGTTGCGCCGCACCCGATGTCACCAGTGAGCTGACACAGGTAAATGCCGTGTTTGACGAAAGCGCCGCCGCGCTTTCGTCGGTCGTGGCGCCCATCGCCAAGGCAGAGTTTACAGCAGCCGAGGAACAACTGATTGCGCAACGCGCACCCGTTGTCGGGCAATCGGGCATCTGCGATCCACAATTTGCCCGCACGACAGGGCGCAGCATGGCGGATTGTACGCTGGACAGCTACGCCGACGACAGTTTGGCAGATAGCGAGACAATCAATGCAGCGCAGGTGCAGTCCGCAATTACCGCCATGGATGCCTATTGGGCGGCACTGGCGGAATTGGCAGCAGCCGAAACCACGGCCGAGGTTGCGACCGCCACCAGCGCGTTGCAAGCCACCCTTGTCAGCGCCACCGAGATCGGCACAGCACCGGCCTTTGCCAACGCAGCCCAGAGGGCGGCTGATCGGGGGCCAGCTGTTTTCGGAGCGCTGCAGTTTGGGGTTGAACAGTATCGAGCCCGCCAACTGCGCAATGTGATGCGCCGGGCAGACCCGGTCATTGCAGATATCACCGACGGGATCGCGGCTTGGGCCAATGTCACGCTCAATCCCGCGCCCAATCCCTACACACGGTTCCGCGACGCGATCCGCGCGCTTGAGCTGGCCCGCACTGATGGCACGCAAGACGGGTACCGCGCGGCGATCAAGGAAGCTCGGGATGCTCACCGCGCATTGCAGACCTTTGCGGCCAATGACCCGGTCAATCGGCTTTGGCTCTTGCGTAATGCCCACGGGGATATCCTTGCGCGGCTCGACGACCCGACGGCCGATGAATGGCTGACCACATTCGAACAGATCAAGGCGCTGCGCGCGCTTTCAAAGGAAGGGGCATGAGATGCCAACACTGACAAACCAGGACATGAACCTTGCCCACGGCAACATCCGATCACTTAGCAATACCGCGGCACAGGTCATCATAGCGTTGCAGATGCATGCCGAGACACTGCGCAAAAGCGGTGATTTCACGGGGCGCGCAGCGTTTCTTGATCAGTCCTATCGGGTCGCCGACGCAATGGCAGCCATTCAACAGGCACGGGATCGGCTGCGCCTCCAGCGGTCGTTGAAGGGGCCGATTGCCGAGCTGACAAACATCACCGTTGCGGCCAAGGCAGCCAAGGCCCAAATCGCCAAAATCGCCAAGGCATTGGGTGCGGCCAACGATCTTATCAAGCTTTTGAACCGGCTGCTGAAACTGGTCACATAGGAGGTCGTGATGTCAGAAGGTGGATTCACGTTAAAGCTGGTCGCCGGTGGGTCGATCACAACGGCAGCACTTTGTTTGCTCGAATATATCAAGATGCGCAGTCTCGACATCCCGTTGAGTGTCGGCCTGATTGGTTTTGATGTTATTGCCTCTGGAATTAGTCACATTGGGACGTTGATTTATCTAAGCGTGCTTGCTGGCCTCATCATTATAATTGCGATGATGGTTGCGCGAACCGTGGCATGGCTATTTTTCAACAAACTCCCTATCCATGCCGCCGGTTGGTACGCGACCGCCTATCTTGGCTACGGCGCGGCTTGGTCGCTCGCGCGTGGCAAAACGGCCTGGGCAGGCATGTCGGGCAGCGGTGAGAGCGATGCGCGCACAGACCTCGCAGTGTTGCACGAAAAAGCCGATGAAGAGGCCAGGCTGGTACTTGAGGACCGCATTGCCAGCATTGAGGCACGCATTGATGCACTTCGGAAGAAGTACGAAAAACAATCCAAACGTTTTGTCCGGGCGTTTCAGGTCACCAAGGCGGCTGGTCCGGGCTGGCCAAAAGCCTTGCGCTTATTGGTCGTCATGGCGTTTTTGGGAATTGCATTGTCGAATGCGGTCGCATGGAACCATATCAAGAATAAAAGGATGTGGGCGGAAGACGGATCGGCTGTGCATAGCAAACCGCTTCCAGAACCTGTGCAGTTAAATGTCACCATTCTGGAGTGGTCACTCGACTGCGACTCACATCGTCAATTACCGGTGATCGCTGTCGTCCAAAACCGGATCTGTGAGATTTGGATCAGCTTGGCTAACGACTATCCGCTGATCCATGTGACCGCTGTCGCACGTGAACGTACCGCGATGGGTTATCTGGAGCCGCTGGCAACAGATTCCGACCTCTATGCACCGTTCATATCAAAGCCCTACTACTATCTTGGTGATTTTGGCCCCTGGGCCTATCTGGCCGATGCGGATGATCCAAGTCGCCGCGTTCTGATTAAACGCAGCCACATCAACGAAATCTCCAGATCAGCACCAATGGAAATCGCCATCCAATACCCCGATGCGCCCGCTGTGTCTTGGTCCGAGGCCGCCGCGAAACTGCAAACCTGGTTTGGCAGTGCTGCCGCCCACATACCAGACGTGAATGTCCTGGTCAGCCAAGCGCAGAAACATGAACATCAATACACAAACGACTATGCTTTCGTCCGCGATCTGCATCATCGGCAGTGGACGGTCAACTTTAACGTCAGCATGCCCGAGAACGGCAGTAGCACCGAACCACAGGTCGATACCCTGACCGACGCAGTGTTGGAAATACTGGGCCCGACGCAGCGGCAAGCAGCACGCGAAGTCGCCAAATGCATGAAAAGGTCAGACGATGCCATGGCCGCGGTGCAGTTCGCGGAAAACACAACGGATCAGTTCGTCGCGGGCTCCCTGCCCTTTGGTGACATCCGCCAACTGGTCGCGTCGCGACATGCGCAGGGCGACAGCACCACGTTATTGCTGCTGGGTAGCGCCAGCGCGTCGGGGCCGCCGCACGCCAATCAGATCATATCAGAACGACGCGCCGAAATGGTCGGGCGTCTGATCACCAGCTACTTCCTTGATGCGGGGGACCTGCCCGACCCGGAGGCAGCCGCTCAGACGTTGATGAAAACACATGGGCTGCGCCTGATCGCCTTTGGCATTGGCGAGTTTGAAACCAAAGGCGAAGACACCGCGCGGCGAGTGCAAATCATCCAATGCTGACGAGGACCTATTTGTGGCGATCGATCCGCCGGCCAGCGTCCTGCCGACATTTGCGACCCTTGCCAGATTTGAGCGGCGCGATTTTGGTCCCGTAAGAATGCCCGCGGTTGTTTTCAACCATCCTGATCGCATCTGTTTCGAAGGACCCCGGGTCCGTCGCGCACTGCAAATAGGCCGCAATTTCCCGTGTCGCCTGTGCTGCCGCGAAACTGGTGCCGGAAAAGGCCACCGCGGACCCGTCTGCGCTGCCTGCCGCAAGGATCCCACGGGTCACAGCGCCATCCTCGGTCGGATAGGACAGGTTGGGTTGGAGTGCGATATCGCAGGGGCTGGTTACATGGTCGAATACAGCACCGGTTGAGGCATGAATCCAGGGCTGGCCGTCAGTGGCACGATGGCTTGTTGCCACCATGATGGACCGACTGCCATTATCGGGACGGCGCTGTTGTAGCACGCTGGCTGCGACTGCATTGATCGTTCCATGTCGGAAAACATAGCGGTCCGGGCTCATTCCCGACGGCCGATCAAGGTCTTCGGGCAATTCGCTGCTATCGATAGGTTCGTCTGTCGCATAGCTGTCGATCATCTCACCCCGCTCATCGTGCCGTTCGTAGTGCAAGTCGCGCAAGCTTGGGCGCAATCCGGTTGCACCTGTCGGCAGGTAGGATTGGTCGCTTTGCACGGCCACATTCACCTTGATGTAACTGTCGGAAACATTCTTTAGGCGAATTGCACAGCGTCCCGAGGGCACGGGTGTGCTCGGCATGACGTTGATCAAGGTTGGACGCATGGCCAGCGTATAACGCTGGCGTGGAATTTCACCAAGTGGGGCAGCCTGTTTTTGGTTCCCGTGGCTCCGCGCGACGGGCATTTTACTAGGATCAACATGGCCGCCAAGCTCAGGTACGTTGCTATAAATCCTTGCCACAGTCTCGTCCAAAGGCGTGATCAGATCACGATATCCTCCATTTTCAGGCACATCAGAACATGTGTCAGGCAAGTCCTGACCGCACAGTGCAATATCAATCGCAAGCGGTGCGGGTTTCGGATCTGGCACCGCTTTTTCTTCCAGCTCTTTTGACCATATCTCAACATAGCTTGACGACTGATCCTCAGGCGGGACATCCAAGTGGAAAGTCCGCACCTGACCTGGTTCCAGCGTGAACCTACCCACCCCTTCGGTCAGGTTGTCGTTTCCAGCGGGATAGACGAAGTACACTTTCGACTTGCCCGCGCACTTCCGGTCAACATTTATGCTGTCGATCAACTGCGCAATCCCGGTTGACGCATCGCGGGCACCGGCGAGTTTGGAGTAGGACAGGTTGATCACCATAGGATACCCTTTCGGTCCGTCCCCTTTCTGCTCGGCGGGCAGTTGCTTCCAGAGCACGTCGGCAAGGTCGATCATGCGCAGCATGCCGAGTACCGCAAAATACTCCAGAAATGTACCCGACAGACCAACAAGCGCGCGGTTCGGCATGTTCACCACCATCATGGCAGAGCATGTGCCGCCTGCCGCGATATCAGCCACAAACGTGCCGTGCGCGGCGCGATGTGCCAGCGCACGCGCCCCGTCAAAGTTGACCATATCAACAAGGTCAGCGGCGCGGTTGAACGCCTCTTGGTCAATGGCAATACCGGTGTCATGGCACTGCAACAGATCGTTGATATCCTGTGCATAGAGCTCTCGGCCAAAGGGCAGATACTTCTGATCGGCCTGCAAAGACGTCGCATTCTGCTGCCATGCCGCCAGTACACGCGTCTTGCCTCCGTCAAGAAGCGCCCGATGCGACAGGCTGATCCCTTCATCGATCACCACCGTGATCACCGTGTCAGGCGGCGGCGGGTCGGTGCGAAGCTGATCTGGTGATGGAAGCCAGCAGTCCCCTTCCTCAAATGCATCGTTTCTAAACCGTGGTCGCAGCGGCACACGGTCACCAATGCCCGGAATATTGGGGAAACGACCGGCAATTTTGCGCACGGGGTCAGACGGACCGAACACAAATTCTTCCAACCTCTGATCTGGCATCACCTCATACTGATCTGCATCCACCAAAAGCCACCAGTTCAGATAGGGGGACTGGACCTTGGGGTCCCAAACCTCCACTGACTTTGACTGCCACGGCGACCACTTCATGACCATTCCTCGGTGGCTGTGTGGAACTGCTTGCGCCACAGGTCTGCAACAAGGCATTCTGTGACGTCCTTGGCGGTCTTGTGCTCCAAGAACTCGGTGTAAAACCCGGAAAGCAAAAAATCAGGACTATCAGCAACTGTGAACCACCCTTCCCCCGGCGTAAATGAACCCAGATCAAGCGGCTGACCTACCCCGGCAAGCGCGATCAGCGCCTCACCCAAGGCAACGCCCAGAATGGCACCTGCGGCATTGTCTACGGGAAAATGTACGCCCGCCACCGTGCGATTGACCGCAATGCGGTGCGCCACCTTGAATGGCAAACGCTGGTCGCGGATACCCTTCACCGCACCAACATGCGCCGCCTGCTGACCTGTAATCAACCGATCCAGCACCGTGGCCATGGCAAAGGCCTCAAACGCGTGACCGGATGGAAATGACGAATGGTCCGGGGTCTGGATAATCGGAAAAATCCGCGGCTCCAGTGTGATCGGGCGCGGGGTCCAGCAGATATGTTTCGCCGTCATCTCCGACATAATGGCAAAGCTTTGCGTGACCGCGAGCAGTTCCATTGTCTTTTCGCGTTCGCCATTGTTCATCAATGCGACAGCACCAAAGAACGAGAGCAGATCATCAATCTGCTGATTGATCTCGCCAATCCGGTCGGCCCGCAGATCGCTGTAGCTTTGCAGATAGGTGACCTGTGCACCAAGCAGATCGATGTCTGGCGCGCTGATCTGCGCCAAGGCGTCTTTGCCCAGGTACAGCGTTGCTTGGTCACGGCATCCCGCAACACGGATGTGTCTGGCCAACTCTGCAAACAACACGATCTGGCGGCGTTCGCTGCCCAGATAATCCAGACTGTCAGCCGGTGGCTTGGGAACATTGGGGCGATATGCGGCGTTTTCTTGCCAGATGGAGGTGACAGCCTCACCCATCATGGCCAGCGCAAAATTCAGCTGTGTCGAACTTTCGGATCCGGCATGGGCCGCCCGGCCTGATCCCTGACCAGACCCTTGTCCCGACCCCTGGCCAGACCCCTGCCCCGACCCTTGACCAGACCCCTGTCCCGCACCAATTCCCCAACGCATCGCCATTTCGCCACCTCGTTATCCACTACTTTGATGCTTCAAGGCTTCCTTATCAGGTGGTGCGGACGCAAGCTTGCACCCCAAAGAACTCTATTTTTTCACGGTAAATTCGCGGAGAAGTTGTTTTTCTTGTCAGGCAATACAGCCATGGCGTAGCTTGTGGAAATTCATTTTAGAGGTGTTTGGTGGTAAGATGGCATGTGCAGGTCCTGTTCCCGATCTTAGATTTCACATTTGCGGTCAGTTTCACGTTCTTGATCCCAAGGGCCGCGATGTCACGCCCAAGGGGCGCAAAACGCAGGCCGTACTCGCCCTTCTGGTCACATCGGATACCGGCGGGCGGACCCGCGCATGGCTTCAGGACAAACTCTGGAGCGACCGCGGACCCGAACAGGGGGCTGGCAGCCTGCGACAGGCGCTATGTGAGATTAGACGCAGTTTCGGCCCGGCCAAAGATACGCTGCAAGCCAGCCGAAATGCCGTTTGGCTGGATCAGTCCCGTATCACTGTAAACGCAAAACCTGCCGGGCTGGACAAGAACGCAGAGCTTTTCGAAGGGCTGGATGTGCGTGACGATGAATTTGACCTGTGGCTGGTCAGTCTGCGCGCAAATGCCGGGTACACATCTGACACTGGCGCGGGTCTTGGCACACCCGACACGATCAAGCGGAAAGACAATGCAAAGATGCGCCAGATCATCTTGAACCTGCAAAACGCAGGACAGGGTGAAATTGGGTTTATCGAGGAGATTACCGCCGAGGCCGTCAAACGAAACCTGCGTGAACAGGCCGATTTTGACGTCCACACAAGCGCACCCCCTGCCACGCACCCGGACGCGCTAGTTATCGAAATTCAGTGCTTTGCGCCTACCAGTGGCGGTTTTGCAATCCGTGCCGCGCTACAGACCGTGGCAGACGGCAAGGTGCTTTGGTCCGACATCCACCCCACAGCGACTGCCCCAACGTTTGAATCGACGCCGCCCGAAATTCTGGCATTCAGTACCATAATTGCCGGGCGTATCTTTCGGGCCTTCCTGATGGACAGGGTCTCAAACGATTTTGACCCCGATGCCAACGTACTGGCACTTCTGGCAATGCAGAAAGTTTTCCTGCTGCGCGCGGATGAAGCCCAGAACGCCGAGGCCATGCTCGAAGCCGCCTATGAACGCAGGCAGCGCGGGGTCTATCAGGCCTGGCTTGCCCAGATCAACACGATTTCCTTTATCGAAGGGTTTGCCGCACGTGATGAAATGGCCAGTTCGGCCGAACAAACCATCGCCCTCGCCTTGGAAACAGAAGGCGAAAACAGTCAGGTGCTGACGGTGGCGGCAAATTGTGCGTTGGTCTTTGACCGCGATCCGCAATTGGCGGGCCATCTTGCACGCACAGCCGTCCGGGCCAACCCCGCCAACGCCATGGCTTGGTGGGTGCTGGGACATGTGCAACTGTATTGCGGGCAATATGATGAGTCCTATCACACCAGCTGCCGCGGGCAGGTCTTGGCGCGGGGCACTTTCCTGCAATACTGGCTGGATTTTCAAAAAGCTTTTGCTGCCGCCTTCTGCGGTAAACTAGATGAAGCGCGCATTCATGGCCAGGCATCTTCGATATTGCGACCCGAGTTCCGGGCGGCACATCGCTTTGCACTGGCCTTGAACACGGCCTCTGGTGATGATGAACATGCTCGGTACGCATTTCAGAAGTTGCGCAAACTGGAAGAGGGATTCAGCCCCTCACGCTTTGTAAACGACGAAGACTACCCGGTCAGCTTGATCCGGTCGACACCATTCTATAACACACGCAAGCTCTTGGAATTTGAGGCAAAACTCTAGATATTCTGGAGCACAAGAATCGCCAAAGGCAATCCTGAACGGCAGGAAAGTCTCTCGGCCAGTGAATGCTACGCCTGATCCATGCTGCGAGCGGCACCCATGACCGTCTCTCCCAATGCGCGGCAGCATAGATATCTTCGCTCATACGGCGATTTTCGTGCTGCGTGCGCTCGCAGCACGAAATGCAAACGACTGGCTTGGGCTTAAACCAGCCGCTCAACCTTCCTTCGCAAACACCCCGCTTTGCTCTGCGAACCCTTTCACCTCGATCGGGTTTCCGGAGGGGTCGCGGAAGAACATTGTCCATTGCTCGCCCGCCTCGCCTTTGAACCGCACGGAGGGGGCGATGATGAAATCGGTTTGTCTTTCTTCCAGGCGCCCGGCCAGTGCGTTCCAATCATCAAGCGGCAGGACGACCCCGAAATGCGGCATGGGCACCATGTGATCCCCGACCTTGCCGGTGGGCGCGTTGCTGAAGGGTTCGCCCAGATGCAGGCTGAGTTGATGTCCGAAAAAGTCGAAATCGACCCAGGTGTCGGTGGATCGCCCTTCGACAGCCCCCAGCGCGCCGGAATAGAATTCTCTGGCCGCGTCCAGATCGGTGACGTGAAAGGCGAAATGGAACGGTACGGGCATGGTCTGGTCCTTTTCATCAAGGGCCGTTGAGTGCCCCCGGTTTTCCGCCTACACCTTCGCCCGACAGATTTCAAAGGGAGACCACCAATGACTGACGGCCCGACATACGGCTTTGACACTTTGCAGATCCATGCGGGCGCCCGCCCTGATCCCGCGACAGGGGCACGGCAGGTCCCGATTTATCAGACGACGGCGTATGTGTTTCGCGATGCCGATCACGCTGCTGCTTTGTTCAATCTGCAGGAGGTCGGCTATATCTATTCCCGCCTGACAAATCCCACGGTCGCTGCATTGCAGGAGCGCATCGCCACGCTGGAGGGTGGTGTTGGTGCTGTCTGCTGTTCGTCGGGTCACGCGGCCCAGATCATGGCCCTGTTTCCGCTGATGGGTCCGGGGATGAATGTTGTCGCCTCGAGCCGGTTATATGGCGGCACAGTCACCCAGTTTTCCCAGACCATCAAGCGCTTTGGCTGGTCCGCGAAATTTGTGGATTTCGACGATCATGAGGCGGTCAAGGCCGCCATTGATGACAACACCCGCGCGGTGTTCTGCGAGGCGATTGCCAATCCGGGCGGGCATATCACTGATCTGGATGCGATCTCGGCTATATCGGATGCGGCGGGTGTGCCTTTGATTGTCGATAATACGTCGGCCACCCCGTATCTGTGCCGCCCGATTGAGCATGGGGCGACACTGGTGGTGCATTCGACGACCAAGTATCTGACCGGGAATGGGACGGTGACCGGCGGTTGCGTTGTCGATAGCGGCAAGTTTGACTGGGCCGCGAATGACAAGTTCCCGTCGCTCAGCCAGCCGGAACCGGCTTATCACGGGTTGAAATTTGCTGAGACCTTTGGCCCGCTGGCGTTTACTTTTCATGGCATCGCCATTGGTTTGCGCGATCTGGGCATGACGATGAACCCGCAGGCCGCCCATTACACGCTGATGGGTATCGAGACCCTGTCGCTGCGCATGGATCGCCATGTGGAAAATGCGATGAAGATCGCCAAATGGCTGGAGGATGATCCGCGCACCGACTACGTGACCTATGCGGGGCTGGACAGTTCCCCCTATTCCAAGCTGGTCCCCAAGATCTGCCCAAAAGGCGCTGGCGCCCTGTTTACGGTGGCCGTGAAGGGCGGTTATGACGCCTGCGTGAAGCTGGTCGATAGTCTGGAGATATTCAGCCACGTGGCCAATCTGGGTGATACGCGCAGCCTGATAATTCATTCCGCCAGCACCACCCACCGCCAGCTGACCGCCGAGCAGCAGGAAGCTGCGGGGGCCGGTCCGGGGATTGTCCGTCTGTCCATCGGGATCGAGGACGCTGACGATCTGATTGCCGATCTGGATCAGGCGCTGGCCAAGGCCACTGCCTGACGTCGCGCCCTGATCAAAATGGCAGGCCCGTTCGGGCCTGCCAAACCCTTGGCGTTGGCGGGTTTCTGCTATAATGTTAACCCGCGCAGGCGAAACGCGTTTTGCCCGCAACAACAAAATGCTAGACCCGTCACATGACCACCAATTTCGCTTTGTCCCTTTCATTCGAAGGTATTCAACTGTTGCATCGGGTGACAGGCGGCTGGCGGGTCGTGGGCGATGCGGATGTCGAAGACCCCAATCTGGATGCGGTTCTGGCCGATCTGCGCCAGAAGGCGCTGGCGCTGGAACCCGGCGGATTGCGCACCAAGATCGTGATCCCGCTGGATCAGATCAAATACCTGGCTCTGGACACAACGCAGACCACGCAGGATCACATCAACGCCGCCCTTGATGGCGCAACGCCGTACGATCTGGACGAGTTGGTTATTGATTGTGAGCGCCGTGGTGGCCGCACCCATATCGCGGCTGTCGCCCGCGAGACCCTGGATGAAGCCGAGGCCTTTGCCCGCGCCCACAAGTTCAACCCTGTCGCCTTTGTCGCCATTCCGGAACCGTTCACTTTTCAAAGCGAGGTGTTTTTCGGCCCCACCGCAATGATGCCAGAGGTGCTGGGCCCTGACGGTGCGGTCGAACGTGACATCCTGCCGATCATGGTCGTGGGCACACGCATCAAATCGCGCCTGCTGATCTTTGATATCCCTGAGGATGAATTGCCCCCCTCAGACGGTGCCGATCTGGCCGCGTTGCTGGCCCCCCATGTTGAGGAGGCTGATGCCCCGGCTGAGACACCAAAGCCCGAAGTTACGGAAGCGGTGTCTGATGAAGCTGCGCCGGATCAGACGGAGGCCGAGCCCGAGATAAAGGCTGCACCACCCGAAGACGGGGCATCCGAGGAGGCACCGGCGGAGCCGGTTGTTGAGGACAAGGACGTTCTTGTTCTATCGGATGCGATTGATGAACCGGAGGTGCTGGAGGAGGAAACAGCAGCCCCTGCCACTGAAACAGCCCCCAGCGTGCCAGACGCCGACGCGACGACGGCGGAATCGGAAGAGAATGCGCAGGACGGCCCTGCCGATGTGACCGCAGATCTGGTTTCTGACGTCGCTGCGGTGGATCAGGAGCCCGTTGAAGCAGACCCGGCGGATGAGGCTGCAGTGGCCGAAACGCCGACTGCGGAAAATGTTGATGATGCGCCTGCAAGCGACGAAACCGATACGCCAGAAGCAGAACCGGATCTGTTCAGCAGCCTGAAGGATGTTGAAGCGGCTGAGCCGGTCAAAGACACCGCTGCGCCGAAGGAAGAGACACCGGAAGACGACGCAGTCGCGACTGATACGCCAACCTCCCAGACACCGGTCGAGGACACGCCAGAGGTCGAAAAAGATGCCCCCGAGGTAGCGGCGACCGAAACTGTAACGCCGCCTGTCGCTGAACCGACAACAGCCAAGCAGCCCGTACTGCGCGATCCGACCTATCCGATGCCGGTCGATCCGATCATTGCCGAATATCATACCGCCCGGCCCAAATATAAGCGCCGCGCCCGGCGACGCGTTGTGGGGTCGATCACGGCGGTGGCCCCTGCCGCCGATGCCGCAGCCCTTGTTCCGCCGCCCAAGACCTCAAAAGCGCCTGTGGCCCCGGCGCGTCCGGTGGCAGCCGCCAATAACACGCCGCCGAAAAAACTGCTGGTGGGTACGGCTATTGCAGCCAGCTTTGCCGTGGCCGGGTTGTTGGCCTGGTGGCAGCTGGGTGCTGATCCGGTCGATGCGCCTGCTGAAATGCAGGGTGAACCTGCCGCTGCGGTGGAAACGATTGACTCTGCCGCTCTTGCTGCACCGGTAACGACCGCCGATAGTGCCACCCCGCTGTCCGATGAGGCACCACGTGTCGGCACATTGGATGTGATGCGCCAGACCGTGCCGTCAACCGATCCGGCGAATGCAGCGGATATTGCGGCGTGGACTGGCTATAACCCAGCCGCACCAGTGACTGCCCCTGACATCGCAGAGCCGGATGCGCCATTGGCCGCGCTGCCACCGATGCCTGCACCTGCCGAACCGACCGAAGCGGCGCAGGCCGAAGTCGGTGCGCCGATCCTGCGCGGTCGCGTCTTGAGCCCGGATGAGGCCGCCCGCATTTACGCCGCAACCGGCGTCTGGCAGCGCGCGCCCCGGATCGTGGATGTGCCGGATACGACCACGGCAGAGGGCATTATCTGGCCGGACGTGACCATTGCCCCCGGCAAGGTTGCGCAACCCGTCACGCCGGATGCCAACGCGCTGCAACCGGAACTGACCTTTGTCGCGCCAGCCGATCCGCCGCCTCCTGATGCGACATTCGATCTGGATGAGAACGGAAATGTTCTGGCCACAGCCGAAGGGGCTGTCACCCCGGAAGGGGCCGTGGTTTTTGCCGGGCTGCCCGACCTGAACGTGCGCCCACGTCCGACGCTGACCGAGGATGATCTTGCCCGCATGGCGCTGCTGGCCCCGGCGGCTGAAGATGTGGTGATCGTGGCGGGCACACCGGATGTGATCCCGCCCCTGCGCCCAGCCAACGCGGCATTGCCAGACGTGGTTGAAGAAGATGCAGAACCGGCGCCAACGCCGGGCGGCGTGGGTCTGGCCGGACTACAGCCTGATGCAGAAGCAGCTCCGCTGGTCGAAACCCAAGAGGCCGCATTGGGGTCAACCACGCCGATTGGTCCGCGACCGCAGCCCCGCCCCTCTGGTCTGGTTCCGCCACCGCCGCCTGCTGATCTACCCAGCAATCCTGACATCACATCCGTGATCGCCAGTATCGCAGAGGAAGCGGCTGCTGAACCGTTCATCGACATGACGCCCCGCGCGGTAAGCGCATCGCGCCGCCCTGATACACGCCCGCGTAACTTTGCTACTGTAGTGGCCAATGCGCGCCAGCAGGAAGCCAACCGGCAGGCCGCGGCCGCAGCAGCCCCGCAGCAACAGCCGCAACAGGCCGCACCCCAGCAAACCTCGGCCCCTGTGAATATTCCGCGCAACACCGGCCCTGTCCCAGGTGGTGTCGCCCGGGCGGCCACGCAGGAAGAGGCAATTGGCCTGCGCGAGATCAATCTGATTGGTGTTTATGGCCGCCCCAACAACCGCCGTGCGCTGGTGCGTCTTCCAAATGGCAGCTTTGTGCGGGTGGAAATCGGCAGTTCGCTGGATGGCGGTCAGGTAACCGCCATCGGCGACAACGCATTGAACTATGTCAAACGTGGCCGCACTTACGCGCTGCAGGTGCCGGGTTAACCGGCTTCCAGCACGCCACGTTCGATCTGGTCGGCCTCGATGCTTTCGAACAGCGCCTTGAAGTTGCCTTCGCCGAACCCGTCATCGCCCTTACGCTGGATGAACTCGAAGAAGATCGGCCCGATGACCGTTTTGGAGAAGATCTGCAGCAGGATGCGGGTTTCGCCGCCATCCACCACGCCTTCACCGTCGATCAGGATGCCGTGCTTTTCCATGCGGTCGCGCGGTTCGTCGTGGCCGACAACCCTGTCGTAGCTCAGGTCGTAATAGCTGCTGGGCGGCTTGGGCATGAATTTGATGCCACGCTCGGCGATCTCATCGGTCGCATCGTAGAGGTCCTGCGCACCCACCGCGATGTGCTGGATGCCTTCGCCCTTGTACCGCTTGAGGTATTCGACGATCTGCCCGGTTTCGCCCCGGTCTTCGTTGATCGGGATGCGGATGCGCCCGCAAGGCGATGTCAGGGCGCGGGATAGAAGGCCGGTGAACTTGCCCTCGATGTCAAAGAACCGGATTTCCCGGAAATTGAACAGATCACCATAGAACGCGAACCATTTGTCCATGTTCCCCTTGTGGACGTTGTGGGTCAGGTGATCAAGGTAGTGGAAGCCGACGCCAATCGGGTGCGCATCTGCGACCCAGTTGAATTCGTCGTTATAGGGGTTGGCTTCGTAATACTGGTCGATGAAGTAGATCAGGCTGCCGCCGATGCCGACGATGGCAGGGACGTCCATGGTTTTGCCGTCGCCTTCATAGGGTGTGGCCCCCTTGCTGACCGCATGATCAAAGGCGTGCTGCGCATCGACAACCCGCCATCCCATCGCAGGGGCGCAAGGCCCGTGTTCCTCGACAAAGGTGCGTGCGTGGCTACTGGGTTCGTTGTTGATGATGTAGGTGATGTCGCCCTGCTGCCAAAGCTCGATATCTTTGGTCTTATGCGTGGCTGTGTGGGTGTAGCCCATCTTGCTGAAGAGATCGCGAAGCGTGTCGGGCTCCGGATGGGCGAATTCGACGAATTCGAAACCGTCAGTGCCTGCGGGATTTTCAGCGGTGATCGTGGCCTTGGGGGCGTCGTGCGGGAAAGGACCCATGTTGTATTCTCCTGTTCGCGTTTGATGCATCCTACCGCATCTGGCGGTCCGGTTTTGCGCATTTTCGTAGCTCGATCAGCAAATATGTGCGAGTGTAGCGCAAATTTCTAGAAATTTGCGCGTGGAGGCCGCATGGAACTCGATCCGACCGACCTGAAATTGCTGTCAGCCCTGCAGCGCGATTCCACCCTAACGGCGCAAGATCTGGGTGAGGCCCTGAACATGTCAGCCTCGCAAGCCGGGCGCCGCCGCCAGCGATTGGAGGCGGAGGGATACATTGCGGGCTACCGCGCCTATCTGAACCCGGAGCGGGTCGGGCTGGGCGTGCAGGCCTTTATCCAGATTGTGATGGCCACCCATACTGAACAGAACGCGCGCGACTTTGTCCGCCTGACCCGGACCCGGCCCGAGATTGTGGGGGCTTGGACGCTGACCGGGGAAGCCGACTATCTGCTGCGGGTCTACTGCGCTGACCTGACGGCGCTGAACCTGCTGGTTCAGCAGGTCTTGCTACCGCATCCCGCTGTCAGCCGGGTGCAAAGCCAGATCGTAATGGAGCGGGTGAAGCCGGACGCGCCGCTGCCTGTTTAGGATTTATCGCGCAAGGTCAGCGCGCGGATCGCAGCCCCGCACATGACCAGCCCACCGGCAATGAAGGCCGCCCCAATCGAAAACGTCGCGGCAATGGCCGCGCCGATGAACGGGGCGGTGAGCAGGGCAAAGGTGTTGATTGCTTCGCTGAGGGCCGTGATCCGACCGATCTGGTCGGGGCTTACAGCATCCTGGATGATGGTTCGGAAGGGCACGACCGACATAGCTGAGGCGATACCGAGAATACCGAATAGAGCTATGTAAAGGATGACATGGAGAGGGGTGGATGTGACCTCTGACAGGCCAAGGATCACGGTCATGGATGCGCCGATGGCGAAGCCGCCGGCAATCCAGACGAATGGTTTGAGCGCGCGTTTGGTTGTCCCAAGCACCAGCGACCCGGCGACACCGCCTGCCCCGACGGCCGCAAGGCTCAGCCCCAGCACGGTTTGCGAAAACCCCAGATCACGGGTCAGCGGGGCGATCAGCGTGTCATAGAAGAACATGGCGAAATAGCCTGCGGCCATCATCAGCAAGGCCGCGCGGAGGACCGGTTTGCCGCGCACCGTCCGCATCCCGTCGCGGATGCTGTGCAGGATGTTTTCGTCGGGGGCAGCCGTTGTTACACCAATGGCAGGCAAGCGAAGGATCATCGCCGCCGCCAACAGCGAGACCAGCGCATTGATCAGAAACACCATCTGCGGCGCGAGCCAGATCAGGAAGACGCCGCCCAGCGCTGGGGCCACGATCTTGGACGATTGGTTGATCGCATGGCTGAACCCGTTGGCCCGGTTGCGCTGGTCGGGTTCGGTCAGCGCCTGGATCGCGGCCTGTTTGGCGGGCGTGTAGAAGGTATCAACCGCGCTGCGGCAGAACACGAGGGCCAACAGAACCGGCCAGTCGGGGGCGAGGAACAGTGCCGCAGTCGTGACCGCCCGGCCGAGGTTGCTGAGGATCAGCACCTGGCGGGTCGCCATCCGGTCCACCAGCACCCCGGCGAACGGACCGATCAGCAGGTAAGGCGCGCCCATGCTGACAGCCAGCAGGGCAAACACAAATGGTTCGGCCTGCCAGACATAGGCCAAGAGCGCCCCGATCGCTACGAAATCCAGCCAATCGGCAAAATCGGCGGGCAGCTGTGCCGCCAGCAGGCGGCGCAGGTCACGCGAAAGGGGGTTGGTGGGCATCAGCGGGCATTAACCAATCGAGAGTAATATATGGCCATTGCATCACTGCCTCGCATGAAGCGCGGGCACACGCAATCGCGCGTTGCTTATGACATTGGAGGTTGCGATACGTCGCGTATGGAATCCTTTCTGCTTCAGGCCACGATCTATCTGGGCGCTGCGGTCATCGCAGTGCCACTGGCCGCACGTCTGGGGCTTGGGTCCGTGCTGGGCTATCTGCTGGCGGGGATCGTCATCGGCCCGCTGACAGGGCTGGTCGGGACAGAGGCGCAGGATATCCAACATTTCGCCGAATTCGGCGTGGTGATGATGCTGTTCCTGATCGGGCTGGAACTGGAACCCCGCGCCTTGTGGGACATGCGCGACAGGTTGATCGGGCTGGGTGGTTTGCAGGTTGTGGTCACAACGGTCGCTATCATGGGTGGCTGTTTGCTGATGGGCTACAGCTGGACCATCTCCTTTGCCGTTGGCATGATTTTTGCATTATCTTCGACGGCTATTGTCTTGCAAACGCTCACGGAAAAAGGATTGATGCAAACCGGTGGCGGGCGGGCGACATTTTCGGTTCTGCTGACGCAGGACATCGCCGTGATCCCGATGCTGGCGGTTTTGCCGCTGCTGGCCGTTCCCGCCGTCATGCAGCTGGGCCCGGATGGATCGGTTCAGCGGGTTGATACACATCAAGACGATCATCATGGCGCGATGAGCCTTGTCGAGGGGTTGCCCGGTTGGGGTGTTACCCTTGTGACCCTTGGCGCGGTCATCGCCGTCATCCTGGCCGGGATTTATCTGATCCGTCCGGTGTTTCGTTACATCCACCATGCCCGCCTGCGCGAGATGTATACCGCCCTTGCCTTGCTGATGGTCGTGTCGATTGCCGTTTTGATGGGGATGGTCGGCCTGTCGCCGGCTTTGGGCACGTTTCTGGCGGGTGTGGTTCTGGCCAACTCAGAATTCCGGCACGAATTGGAAAGCGACCTTGAACCGTTCAAGGGGCTGTTGTTGGGCCTGTTCTTTATCACCGTGGGTGCGGGGATTAACTTTTCCCTGCTCTTCGATGAGCCGGGTTACATCCTGACGCTGACCTTGAGTGTCATGCTGATCAAGGGTGTGATCCTTTATGCCCTGTCGCTGTTGTTCAAGGTGAAGGGCAAGGATCGCTGGCTGTTTACCCTTGGTCTGGCGCAGGCGGGGGAGTTCGGTTTTGTCCTGATCTCATTCTCGCTGCAGCAGGGGGTGCTGAGTCAGGGGCAATCAAACACCCTGCTTTTGGTGGTGGCTTTGTCGATGTTGATCACGCCATTGCTGTTCATCGTCTACGACCAGCTGAGCCGTCGCATGGTTGATCACGAAGAGGCCGATGAGGACGAGGTGGATGAACAAGGCACCGTCATCATCGCGGGCATTGGTCGCTTTGGTCAGATCGTGAACCGTCTTGTGCAAAGTGCGGGGTTTTCGACTGTGGTGATCGACAGCAACCTGACCACGGTGCAGACCATGCGCAAATTTGGTTTTCGCGGCTTCTTTGGCGATCCGACCCGGCCTGACCTGCTGAATGCTGCTGGCCTCGAAGATGCCAAGGTGCTGGTGGTGGCCATCGACAACAAGGAATCGGCGGTCAAGCTGGTGGCCTATGCTCGCAAGGCCCGCCCTGATCTGCATATCATCGCTCGCGCCCGTGACCGCGTGCATGTCTATGAGCTATACGATGCCGGTGCCAATGATATCGTCCGCGAGATGTTCGACAGCTCATTGCGTGCGGGCCGGTATGCGCTCGAAAATCTCGGCCTGACCGAGTTTGAAGCGGCAGAGGCCGAAGAGACATTCTATCACCATGACCGGACCGCATTGCGCGAGCTGGCCGCCCTTTGGAAGCCGGGCGTGCCGGTGGCCGAAGTTCCTGAATATGTCAAACGATCCAAAGAGTTGAACACCGATCTTGAGACAGCACTTGCCGCCCGTCAGCAAGCGGATGACAACAAGAAGAAATAGGGTCAGCCGTCGCTGACCCCGGCCTCTGCGAATGTGGCCATGCCGGAATGGCAGGCGACCGCCCCTTTCAGCACCCCGATGGCCAGCGCAGCACCTGATCCTTCGCCTAGCCGCAGACCAAGGTTCAGTAGTGGTTCCTTGCCCAGCGCGTCCAGCATTTTCTGGTGTGCGCCTTCCGCGCTCAGATGCCCGGCGACCGTGTGGTCCAGTGCCCCTTCTTGTGTCTTGGCCAGCACAGCGGCGGCGGCGGTGCAGATGAAACCGTCAAGGATCACCGGGGTCCGGTGCTGCCGTGCCGCCGCAATGGCCCCGGCCATGGCCGCCAGCTCGCGACCGCCCAGACAGCGCAGCACCTCAAGCGGGTCGTCGGTGGCGTGCAGGGCGACACCTTGGGCCACCACTTCCGTCTTGTGCGCAAGCCCGGCGTCGTCCACCCCGGTGCCACGCCCGGTCCAGTCGGCCGCCTCGCCGCCCAATATGGCGGTGGCGATGGCAGCAGCGGATGTTGTGTTGCCGATGCCCATTTCGCCGGTGACCAGCAGGTCGCTTTGCGGATCAACAGCGGTCCAGCCGGTTTGCAGGGCGTCGATCACCTCTGCCTCTGTCATCGCGGGGCCTTGGGTGAAATCGGCGGTTGGTGTTTCCAAAGACAGGGCATGGACATCCATTCTGGCCCCGAATGCCTTGGACAATTGATTGATCGCGGCCCCGCCATGTTGAAAATTGGCGACCATCTGTACCGTAACCTCTGGCGGGAAGGCAGAGACGCCTTGTGCGCAGACGCCATGATTACCCGCAAAGACAATGACTTGCGGTGTGTTGATCTGCGGCTGCGGCGTGCCGCGCCACCCGGCATACCAGATCGCCAGATCCTCCAGCCGGCCCAGTGCGCCCGGTGGTTTGGTCAACTGGCTGTTGCGGTCCTGCGCACCTGCGGTGGCTACAGCATCGGGCGCGGGAGCCTGCGCCAGAACTGTGCGGAACTCATCAAGGGTCGTGAAAGGTGCTGGCATCAGGTCCTCGTTGCGTAAATCCTGCGAACTGTCTAACGATCAGGACGGCGATGAAAAGGGCCACAAGGGGCATCCGCGTGAACAATCGCGACACATCACTAATGACCGTGGGCGACGTGGCAGCGGCGGTCGGATTGCTGACCCGCCTGCCCATGCCTGTCGATACGGACCGGGCCATGGCCCGGGGTGCGCGGGCGGCATGGGCCTATCCTCTGGTGGGCGCCTTGATCGGGGCGATCATGGCGTCACTTGCCGCCCTGTTGCTCTGGCTGAGCCTGCCTGCTGCCATCGTCGCCGCGCTGATATTGGCCTTATCGGTCATTCTTACAGGCGCAATGCATGAGGATGGGTTGGCTGATGCGGCTGATGGGCTGTGGGGTGGCTGGGACAAACAGAAACGTCTGGAAATCATGAAGGACAGCCATATCGGTGTTTACGGCGTTGTGGCGATTGGGTTGGCGCTGTTGATCCGCTGGCTGGCGCTGGCGGCAATTGCGCAAAGTGGGCTTTATTGGGGGGCCTTGATCGCTGTTGGCGCGCTCAGCCGGGCGGGGATGGTCGGGGTCATGTCCGGCCTGCCCCATGCGCGTGATACCGGGCTGAGCCATAGCGTGGGCCGTCCCGAGACGATGACGGGCGTTGTTGCCTTTGGTCTTGCCACAATCATCGCGGTGGTTTGTTTTGGCTTCGGACTGATTTTTCCCGCCTGTATGGCCGCGCTGTTTTGCGGGCTGGTCGCAAAGGCCAAGATCGCGGGACAGACCGGGGATATTCTGGGGGCCACGCAGCAGGTGACCGAAATGGTTCTGCTGGTGACGGTGGTCGGGCTGATCAGCAGCTAAGGGCGGCCTCGAACGACTGGCGCCCCTCATGCGGTCCGACGATCCGGGCCTGCAACCGACCATCCACAAGCCGGGTCGCCATGATATTGGTCCAGTTGGCATCGGCCGTGATCATCTCGGGCCCCTGCCCGCAGTCGCGGATACCCCCGCTGATGTAATCCTCGCCGATCCGGTGATTGGTGAGGCCAGAGGCCGCCGTCACCTCGGTCAATTCACCATCTTTGAAGCGCCAGACCCGCAGCGTCTTGGCCAAATGCGGACGATCGATATAGGCGATTTCGATATAGCCATCGCCGTCAAGGTCAGCAGCACCGATGGGCGCAAGCCAGCGGTTGCGTTGGCCGATATAAGGTGTAGCTGCAATGAGTCGCAAATCGACTTCACCCGGCACAGCCGCGTAGATCGCAAGCTGCGCCCCCTTCTGCAAGTGGCTGCGCACCGCTATGATTTCGGCCTGACCATCACCGTTCAGGTCAGCAAGACGCGGTTGCGTATCTTCAAACACATGCGCGTCATCAAGTATCGCGTGTTTGTCGCCACAACTGCTGACTGTTTCGCCTCCCAAAACGGGCGTATAATATGCGGCCAGTCGACTGCCTTCGATGGCATCGCCCAACACACCATGAGCATAGCGATCCGTCGGCACTTCGTACCAGGCGGCTGTTATCCCTATCACATCACATGCGGGCCATTGTCCTGAACAGCCAGGCAAGCTGACATAACTTTCCACCCTGAAATCGGAAGAAATGTGCGGCGGTGACCGGCACGCAGAGACAGCCGCGGGCACCAGCAGTGCACAAAGGGCGATAAGCCCCAAGCGCATCAAATCTGCTTTTCCGGCATCTGCACGCGCAGGCCGTTCAGATCGTCGGTCACCTTCAACTGGCAGGTCAGGCGCGATTTGGTCGTGTCGGGTTGATAGGCAAAATCCAGCATATCCTCTTCCATCGCGTCCTTGGCGGGCAGTTTGTCCACCCAAGCGTCATCGACATAGACATGGCATGTCGAACAGGCGCAGGCACCACCGCAGTCAGCCTCGATCCCCGGAATGCCGTTATCGCGGGCCCCTTCCATGACGGTCAGGCCATTGGCGACCTCGACGACGTGTTCTTTGCCGCCATGTTCGACGTAAGTAATCTTGGCCATTTCGCTTGGTCCCTCGCACTGAAAATCCGTTCCATGGATTACTAATTCACCTGCAGAGGTTGGGCCAGCGCAAATGACCGTCGGGCTGTGCAAATTCAGTTGTGTTCGGTGGGGCGAGTCGCCGCATCGTCATGTTGGCGCTAGCAGTGTGCGGTTATCCGCACATCTTTTGCGAATCCTGCCCATTGACCGTGCAAATTAGCCAAATAAGTCAAATTGTTAACGCCGCGGACCCGATCCTGCTTGTCCTTCGGTCAGCATCGCGGTTTTGTTGTCTCGTCCGTCCGAAAAGGGCGACAACGTATATCCTGAGGGAGGAAACATTATGAAAATGTTCACAGCCGCTGTTGCGGCAGGTCTTGTGCTGGCAGCCCCTGTGGCACAGGCCGAAGAGGCCAGCTATATTCTGTCGACCGCATCAACGGGCGGTACCTATTATCCGGTCGGTGTGGCCCTGTCGACGCTGATCAAGGTCAAGCTGGAACCGTCACAGAAAATCGGCATGTCGGCCATCAGTTCTGCCGGGTCTGGCGAAAACGTGCGCCTGATCCGCGAAGGCGAGGCGCAGTTTGCCATTTTGCAGGGTCTGTTCGGCTATTATGCCGCCACCGGCACCGGCCCATTGGAAGAGGCTGGCCCGCAGGAGCATCTGCGTTCGGTCACGATGCTGTGGCAGAATGTGGAACAGTTTGTCGTGGCCGCTGACGCCGCCCCTACCGGCACGATCGAGGATATGGTCGCGTTGAAGGGGGAGGGCATGGCGCTTGGTCGCCAGAACTCTGGCACGATCGGCTCCAACGCGACCATTCTGTCGGGCTTTGGCGTTGATATCGAAAACGACTATGAACTGGTTTTTGCAGGCTATGGCCCATCAGCCGAAGCCTTGCAGAACGGTCAGGTCAAGGGGATCGGGACACCAGCGGGCGTGCCTACCGGTGCTATCAGCCAGTTGATGGCCGCAGCCGGTGACAGCGTGACCATGCTGAACTTTACCGAAGAGCAGGTGGCGCAGGCGGATGGCGGTCGTGGTCTTTGGACCCCCTACACCATTCCTGCAGGCACCTATCCCGGTCAGGACGCGGATATCAACACCATCGCGCAGCCGAATTTCCTGGCGACCCATGCTGATATCCCGGAAGAGAACGTCTATCAGATCACCAAGACGATCTATGAAAACCTGCCCTTCTTGCAGGCCATTCACCCGGCCACCAAGGCGATGGCGATCGAGCGGGCGATTGCCGGTCTGCCCGTGCCACTGCACCCCGGTGCAGTGCGTTACTATCAGGAAGTCGGGATCGAAATTCCTGACCGTCTGATCGCCGAATAACTGATCTTTCGGCCCGCGCATCCCGCGCGGGCCGAAACTGACCCCGAGGATTTGCCGATGTCCGACGAACGCCCCACCGACGGGGCGGTACAGCGCAGCTTTACCGGCCTGCCCGATACCGCATTGACCCTGTTATGTTTTCTGATCGCGGTCGGTCATATCTATGTGGCGTTCGACCCGTTCATTTCCGAGTTTCAACGTAATGCCTATCACTTTGCCGGTTTTGCCTTTCTGGCGGCTGTGTTTCACCCGCTGGTGCGCGGTGCGGTGCGCAGCCCGGCCCTGCTGGCCTTTGATCTGGCGTTTGGCGTCGCGATTGCAGCGGCGGCCATCTACCTACCCTATGCCGAACAGGGCATCTATGATCGGGGCGTGAAGTTTTCGACCGCCGACTGGATCGCAGCGGTTATCTGTGTCATCGGCGCGATCGAACTGACGCGCCGTCTGACCGGGCTCGTCATCCCGCTGCTGATCATCATTGCGCTTAGCTATGTGGGGTTTTGGGGCAAATATGTGGGCGGGGTGTTTTCGTTTCCCGGGCTCAGCTGGGAATCCATCGCGTTCCGGTCGATCTATGGCGATGACGCGATGTTCGGCACGATTGCGCGGATTTCATCCACTTTTGTCTTTCTTTTCATTATCTTCGGGGCCTTCCTGCTGCGTTCGGGCGCGGGAGATTTTGTGATCAATCTGGCCCGCGCCGTCGCGGGGCGCATGGTCGGTGGGCCGGGTATCGTGGCGGTTATAGCCTCTGGTCTGACTGGGACGATTTCGGGGTCTGCGGTAGCCAACACAGCCTCAACCGGCGTGATTACGATCCCCCTGATGAAAAAGGCGGGCTTCCCGCCGAAATTTGCCGGCGGGGTTGAGGCTGCATCGTCCACGGGCGGCCAGTTGATGCCGCCGATCATGGGGGCTGGCGCCTTTGTCATGGCGAGCTTTACCCAGATCCCTTACGAAAGAATCGTCGCCGTCGCGGCCCTGCCCGCCCTGCTTTATTTCCTGTCCGTCGTCTTTTTCGTCCGGATCGAGGCGCGCCGTCTGGGCCTGCCCCCGATGGAAAGCGATGGCGAGACATTTGGGTCGGCCTTTCGCAAGGGCGGGGCCAGTTTTGTCATCCCCATTGGCGGTTTGATCGCGATGCTGGTGTCGGGCTTTACCCCTGCCTATGCTGCCGTATTCGGCATTCTGGCCGTCATAGCATCCAGCTGGCTGACCCAGAACCCGATGGGCCCCAAGGCGGTGTTCGAGGCGATGGTTATGGGCACCAAAGGCATGATCATGACCGCTGTTCTGCTATGCGCTGTCGGGCTTGTGGTGAACGTGATTGCCACGGCGGGGATCGGCAATACGTTCAGTCTGATGATTGCCGAATGGGCCGGGGGAAACCTGCTGATCGCGATCATCATGGTCGCCATTGCCAGTCTGGTGCTGGGCATGGGCCTGCCGGTGACGGCGGCCTATATCGTGCTGGCCACGCTATCGGCCCCTGCCCTTGCCGGCATGATCCAGGACCGGTTCGTTATCGACGCATTGGCAAGTGGCACGCTGGACCCAAGTGCCATGCCGATCCTGATGCTGGCCCTGCCGGACCCGTCGGTTCTGGCGGGACCTGTCAGTGCTGAAGATGCGACCGCCATCGTGCGTAGTCTACCGTTGGAGGTAGCAGCCCCGTTGCGGGATATGGTTGTTCCGGCCGAGGTCGCCGTCGCGGCGATCCTGTCAGCCCATATGATCATTTTCTGGCTGAGCCAGGACAGTAACGTCACCCCGCCCGTCGCTCTGGCGGCCTTTACCGCCGCGGCGATTGCAAAGGCCCCCGCCATGGCCACAGGTGTTGCCAGCTGGAAGCTGGCCAAGGGGCTGTATATCGTGCCGATCATGATGGCCTATACCCCGTTCCTGTCCGGCGACTGGCCTGCGATGATCACGATTTTCGCCTTTGGCGTCGTGGGCATTTATGGGCTGGCCGGTGCACTACAGGGCTGTCTGGAGCGCCCGGTCGGGTTGTTGGAACGCCTGATCCTTGCCGTTGCCGGGGCCGCCTGTGTCTGGCCAACTGAAATCTGGATCAATCTTGTGGCCGCCGTCATTGTGCTGGGTTTGCTGGTGATCAATATGCGCAAACCGGCGGTCGTCGCGACAGCTTAAGGAGTTCTGCGATGCATCGGGGAAGCTGTTTATGCGGTGCGGTGACATTTGGGGTAACCGGCGATCTGCCGCAACCATCAGCTTGCCATTGCGTGGCCTGCCGCAAACATTCCGGCCATTTCGAGGCCTCAGTAGACATACCGGCAGATACGCTGACGATATCCGGTGAAGCGCATGTCAAATGGTACCAGTCATCCGAGAAAGTCCGGCGCGGGTTTTGCGACATCTGCGGGTCCACCCTGTTCTGGGACCCGGTGTTTCGCGATTGGACCGCCGTGGCCATGGGCGCGTTTGACACGCCGACACAGACCAAGCTGGCGATGCATATCTTTGTATCAGAGAAGGGCGATTATTATGATATCGCCGACGGGTTGCCGCAGAACGATCGTTAATGCGATGAAAAAGGGCGGGCCACTTGCGCGGCCCGCCCTACTCTCTCACTCACTCTGAAACTGTTTATTCCTCGAGCGACAGCGCCACGAAACGTGGGTCACCACCCCGGCGAACGAGGAGGAGAAGAGATTTCCGGCCTGCCTCCGACGCAGCTTCGATCTGCGCTTCGAGATCGGCGATCGAGGCGATGGCTTGCTGGCCGGCTTCGGTGATCACATCACCTTCAAGCAAACCCTTGGAGGCTGCCTCTGATTCAGCGTTGATGCCGGTGATCACAAGACCTTCCTCAATCGACAGGCCGAACTGTTCGGATAGTTCCGGTGTGATTTCCGAAAGGGTCAAGCCAAGGACTTCAGCCGATGCGGGGTCTTCTTCCTGCTCGGTCGATGCAGGGAAGGCCACAGCCTCTGACGTTTCCCGGCGGCCCAGAACCACGATCAGCGCTTCCATATCGCCATCGCGCAGGACCTCAACCGGGACTTCCTTGCCCACGGGCGAGTTACCGACGATGCGGACCAGTTCGCGGGTATCCTCAATCTCGATCCCGTCGAAATTCAGGATGACATCGCCAGACACCATACCGGCGTCTTCGGCAGGGCCAGCAGGCACATCGGTGACAAGGGCACCGCGTGCCATATCAAGCCCTTCGATAGCTTCGACCATGTCGGGCGTCACGTCCTGGATGCGCACGCCCAGCCAGCCACGGCGGGTTTCGCCAAACTCCTTGAGCTGATCGACCACATTGGTGACGACGGCAGAGGACATCGCAAAGCCAATCCCGATGGAACCCCCATTAGGCGACAGGATTGCCGTGTTCACGCCGATCACGTCGCCATCCATGTTGAAGAGCGGACCACCGGAGTTACCGCGGTTGATCGCAGCGTCGGTCTGGATGTAGTCATCATAGGTGCCTGACAGCGCGCGGTTGCGTGCTGACACGATACCGGCGGATACCGAAAAGCCTTGGCCCAGCGGATTACCCATGGCCATGACCCAGTCACCGACGCGGCTGCCGGCGCCATTGCTGTCACCGAATTCTACAAATGGCAGGTCCTCGAGATCGACCTTCAGCAGGGCAATATCGGTATTCGGGTCAGTGCCGACAAGTTCGGCAGGTACACCGGGTTCGCCGCCGGGGTAGAATTCGATCAGGATTTCATCGGCCCCTTCGATCACGTGGTTGTTGGTGACGATGAAACCGTCCTCTGAGATCACGAAACCGGACCCCAGCGCTGAAGAGCGACGTGCGCCTTCACCCGGACCCCGTTCAAGATCGTTGAAGAAATCCTCGAAAGGTGAACCTTCGGGCACGATCCCGCGTGGCCCTGTCCGCCCTGCCACAACAGTGCTGGTCGTGATGTTCACCACCGATGGGCTGACCTGCTCGGCCAGATCAGCGAAGGTTGCGGGGCGCGTCTGCGCGTTGGATGCGGTCGCCTGCGCGAGCACCAGCGCAAGAGCGAGCGTCATGGCTGCAAAGAGCGCCGCCAGAAGCCGCCGTGTACGCGCCTGATCTTGTTGAATTGCGATTGCCGTCGATTTCACAGGCAAGTCTCCTTGTACATTACAAATGGGCCAGTCGCTGACCCGTGCTGTTCATGATGATCTATCTAGGGCACAAATTGTTCAACACAAACCGTGTCACCAGGCTGTGATAATTTGAGATGATTCAAAGAAAAAAGGGGCCAGCGCGATGCCTGGCCCCTTTTTGAGACTGCTGATCCTGCAATTATTCGTTTGCAGCGCTGCCCTGATCGGACTTCAGATAGTTGAAGAATTCACTATCAGGCGACAGAACCATGGTCGCATTGCCGGACTGCAGGGACCGTTCATAGGCCGTCATGGACCGGTAGAATTCAAAGAATTCAGGGTCGGCCCCAAAGGCATTGGCAAAGATCTCGTTCCGGCGGGCGTCGGCCTCACCTTGAGTGATCTGCGCCTGCCGTTCTGCATCTGACACCAGTTCGATCACGGTCCGGTCGGCGCCTGCCTCAATACGCTGTGCGGCTTCGTTACCGCGCGCGATTTCGTCAGCCGCTTCACGTTCCCGTTCGGCCTTCATCCGCTCGTAAGTGGCGTTAAGGTTTTCGGGAGGCAGATCGGTCCGCTTCAGGCGTACGTCGATCAGTTGCAGGCCCAGACCACGCGCTTCGACGATGGCGTCATTACGGATACGCAGCATCAGCGCCGCCCGGTCGATGGACAGGATGTCGTTGCTGGCCACAGTACCCAGAACGTTCCGGGTCTTGTCGCGCAGGATACCATCCAGACGATCGGCGGCGCGCTGTTCGCCACCGTCACCGACGGCGCGGCGGAACTGTTCGACATCCACGATCCGGTAGCGGGCGAAGGCATCGACCACCAGACGCCGGTCATCCGATGGTGTCACTTCCAGCGGATCAAGGTCGCGGCTGAGGATACGGTCATCGTAACGCACGACTTCCTGAATCAGCGGGACCTTGAAATAAAGTCCCGGATCTTCGCGCACTGAAACGATCTGACCGAACTGCAGAACAAGCGCCTTCTTGCGTTCGTCGACGATGAACACTGAGGACATGATGCCAAGCACAATGACTGCGATGGCAGGCAGGATAAAGGCTGATCTACTCATCAGTTTGACCCTCCGGTTGTATTGCGGCGCAGTTCGTTCAAGGGCAGATATGGCACAACGCCCTGGCCCCCACCGCCACTCTCATCAAGCAGAATGATGTCAGTCCCGCCAAGGACCCGTTCCATCGTTTCCAAATACAGACGTTTGCGTGTCACCTCGGGTGCCTTTTGGTATTCCTCCAGAACAGCGGAGAAACGGCTTGCCTCACCTTCGGCCTCGTTGACGACGCGAGCGCGGTAACCTTCGGCCTGTTCGAGGATTTGGGCTGCCTGACCACGTGCTTCGGCGACCACCCGGTTGGCGTATGCGTCAGCGACGTTCTGCACACGGTCCCGTTCCTGTTCGGCGTCCTGCACCTGGCGGAATGACGCGATGACTGGTTCGGGTGGGTCGGCCTTGTTGAAGTTCACACGTACGATGTTCACGCCCGAGTTATAGGAATCAAGCGTGAGCTGGATTTCATCAGTCAAACGTTCTGCAATCGAACCACGATCACGGTTCAGAATCGGGGCGAGTTCGCTTTGCGCGATGATCTCGCGCATCGCCGATTCAGCCACGGCCGCAATCGTTTGTGGCGGATCGGCCAGGTTGAACAGATACTCGCGCAGATCAGAGATATTCCAAACCACCTGGAAATCGATATCAACGATGTTTTCGTCACCCGTCAGCATCAAACCGGCTTCCATACCAGACCGGCTGGTCCCAATATCAATGCTGCGTTCGGTTGTCACCGGCAGGATTTCACGGGTCACGATGGGCCATGGCGCAAAGTTCAGACCTTCGCCGTTGGTTTCCATGTAGCTCCCGAACAAGAGTTCGATTGACTGTTCTTCGGGTTTGACCGTGTAGAGCGACGCAAACACCCAAAACCCGGCTGCGATCAGGGCACCAAGCCCCACCATACCGCGCGTGATCTGCGGACCACCGCCGCCGCCTGTACCGCCGTTTTTGCCGCCGGATCCACCGCCGCCCATCAATACGCGCAGCTGTTCGCGCCCCTTGTTCACCAGATCGTCGATTTCAGGGATGCCGGGCCCATCATTGCCCGGTTTGCGGCCGCCGCGATTGCGGTCGTCATCGCCCCCTGATCCGTTATTGCCGCCGCCGCCCCAAGGGCCCCCAGTGTTTCCTGCCATCGTGTGTCTTCGCTTCCTTTATTCATCGCCCGGTCGGTCGGGCTATCCCTGTGCCATGTGTGGCCTAGTCTTGCAAAATCAAGCGGTCCGCATCGGATCCTTCATGGTCACCAATTCTTCGGCCATTGTCGGGTGTACCGCCACTGTACGGTCGAAATCTTCCTTTGTCGCGCCCATCTTGACCGCGATACCGGCCAGCTGGATCATCTCGCCCGCATGGTCTGCGACGATATGACAGCCCAGCACCTTGCGGCTTTCCTTGGACACGATCAGCTTCATCAGTACCCGCCCGGATTTTCCGGCAAAGGCCTGTTGCATCGGCCTGAACGAGGTGCAGTAAACCTCAATCGGTTCCTGATCGCGCGCTTCCTCTTCGGTCAGGCCAATCGTGCCCAGTTCGGGCTGCGTAAAGACCGCAGAAGGGATTAGATCGTGATCCGGCTTGGTTGGGTTGCCCTTGAACACGGTTTCAACAAAGGCCATGCCCTCGCGGATCGCCACCGGCGTCAGTTGCACCCGGTTGGTCACATCACCGATGGCGTAGATCGACGGCACCGATGTCTGCGAATAATCGTCCACCACGATTTCGCCACGGCGTCCAATCTCAACCCCGGCTTCCTTCAGGCCGATACCGTCGGTGTTTGGTGCCCGCCCTGTGGCAAACAATACGTGATCGAACACCTGTTCATTGCCGTTGGTCGATTTGACCCAGATCGGCCCCTTGGCCTTTTTATCTGTGTCGCTTTTGGGATTGCTGGCAATATCTTGCGAGTGCTTGGCCGAAGCACCCATAGCGGCATCGGAATCCGTGGGTGTCGGTCCGCCGTGATCTTCGCCCGCCGGGGCCATTTCAACGATATTGGTCCCGACATGCAGGTTGATACCGCGTTGGGTCATGGCGTCAGCCAAAAGACCCCGTGCCTCGTCATCGAAGCCACGCAATATCTGAGCGCCCCGATAATACTGTGTCACTTCCACACCTAGCCCGTGCAGAATGCAGGCAAATTCACAGGCGATGTAGCCACCACCGATGATCAGCACCGATTTCGGCATCTTCTCCATCAAGAAGATATCATTGGACACAATCCCCAGATCGGCGTTTGGCATGTCCGGACGTACCGGGTGCCCGCCGGTGGCCACCAGAATATGCTTGGCGGTCACCGTCTTGTCATTGATCCGCACCGTGTGCGGGTCGTCCAGCGTCGCCCGCCCATCAAAGATTTCGACCTCAGAGCCGTTCAGAAGGTCACGATACACTTCTTCCAACCGGTCCAGTTCGCTATGCAGCCGGGTACGGAAATGACCCCAGTCAAATCCGTTATGGCTGACGTCCCAGCCGTATTCGCGCGCATCGTCGAAGATATCGGGATATCCGCTGGCGTAGACCATCAGCTTTTTGGGTACACAGCCCCGGATCACGCAAGTGCCGCCCATCCGATATTCTTCAGCCAGTGCCACCTTGGCCCCTGTCGCTGCGGCCACGCGCGCGGCCCTAACACCGCCGGAGCCACCGCCAATGACAAAAAGATCGTAGTCGAACGCCATATCTTCACTCTCCGCGGTCATGTTTGGTTCTTAGTCGGTCACGTCGGCAAAGATATTGTCATCGTCCAACACATTGAAACGTACTTCTTGAGTGGCATCATTGAGGATATCGCGCACGGTGACACGCCCATCGCTATGACCCACAATCACCATGTCACAGGTGTCGATGAACAACCCGTTATCCACCACCCCAGGTATTTGATTGAGCATCAGGCTGAGCTTGCGTGGTTCGCCGATCCGCTTGAGATGCAAATCGAAGATAAAATTCCCTTCGTCGCTGACAAAGGGCGTGTCACCCGCCATCCGCTGCGTGATGGTGCGCCCCAGCACATCCATCCCGATCAGCATTTCCTCGATCAGGGCCTGTGTTGTGCCCATGCCAAATGGGATCACCTCGACCGGCAGCGGGAATGCCCCAAGCGTGTCCACCTTTTTGGAGGCGTCGGCGATTACGATCATCCGGTCACTGGCGGTTGCCACGATCTTTTCCTGCAGATGCGCGCCGCCGCCGCCTTTGATCAGGTTCAGATCATCGTCATATTCGTCGGCCCCATCGATGGTCACGTCCAACCAGCGCGCCTCGTCCAAGGTGATGACTTCGATCCCTACTTCGCGTGCCAACTTGGCCGTCCGGCTGGAGGTGGGCACGCCTTTGATCTGCAGCCCTTCATCACGCACCATTTCGCCCAGACATTGCACCAGCCACGCCGCGGTCGAGCCGGTCCCGAGACCAACTTTCATACCCGATTTCACATATTCCGTAGCCTGTTTGGCGGCGACAAATTTTGCCTTGTCGATGGGCGACAATTCACTGGTCATGGGGCAGCTCCGATAGTTCCTGATGCCTTATAGGCAAGATGGGCACGAGGTGCGAGACCTCAAATGCCTCTCACGGGCGTCTCACGGCAGTGTGTCCTGATCTCCGTCTTTTTGGGTGCAATGGTCGTATTTGGGCGGACGAGCGATCTGCGATGGTCTAGCGTCCGGCCATGACCAGACCCTTGCGCCTGCACTATGCCCCGGACAACGCCTCGCTTTGCGTGCGGTTGGCGTTGGAGGAGTTGGGGCTGGCCTATGACAATGTTCTGGTGGACCGCCGGGCAAAGGCGCAGAAATCACCCGCCTATCTGGCGATGAATCCGAATGGCCTGATTCCAGTGCTGGAAACCCCGCAGGGCCCGATGTTTGAGACCGGGGCGATCCTGTTATGGCTGTCTGACACCTATGGCGGTTTGATGCCTGCGCCTGATGATCCGGCACGCGCCCATGCGGTGCAGTGGTTGTTCTGGCTGGCCAATACGCTGCATCCTACCGCCCGAATGCTGTTCTATCCGGATCAGTATTGCGATGGCGATGCCGAAGGGTTGCGCCGGACCACACGCCAGCGCCTGTCAAAGCAGCTGGGCCTGCTTGAACAGGCCAGCTATGCGGATTGGATCGACGCTGACGGCGTCAGCGCGCAGGGCTGCTATCTTGGGCCGCTCCTGCGCTGGTTTGCGCTTTATGACGGGGCGACGGATTGGTTTGCCCTGCAGCGCTGGCCGCGTCTGCTGGCCTTTGCCCAACGCGCCGAAGTTCGGCCCGCCGCCCGCAAGGCAGCCAGTGCTGAGGGGCTTGGCCCCAAACCGTTTTCCGCCCCTATTCACTGTCATCCGCCCGAAGGAAGTGCTGTCTGATGTTCCTGTCTGTCTTTGATATGTTCAAGGTCGGTGTCGGCCCATCCTCGTCCCATACAATCGGGCCCATGGTCGCCGCAGCCCGGTTTCTGGACCACCTGCGCGCGCAGCCGTTCCGGGTGGCAGGCCTGCGCGCCTCGTTGCATGGCAGTCTGGCATTCACCGGCGTGGGCCACGCCACCGACCGGGCCGTAATTCTGGGCCTCGCCGGGTTTCGCGCCGATGACTACGACGCTGGAAGGGCCGAGACTGAACTGACCCGGATCACAACCGACCATACTGTCAGTCCTGACGGGTTGGGCACGCTCAAGTTTCACCCCAAGGACGATCTGGAATTCGACTATGGCCCTGCCCTGCCCGGCCACGCCAACGGGATGATCCTGCGCGGCACCGATGCGCAGGGCGACGTGATCACGCAAGTCACGTATTATTCCATCGGCGGGGGCTTCGTCCTGACCGAGGCGGAACTGGCCGCAGGCAAAGACACAGATAACGGCCCGCCGATCCCGTTCCCGTTCCACAGCGCCGATGAGATGCTGCAAATGGCCGCCACATCCGGCAAGACCATCGCGGGCATGAAACGGGCGAACGAACTGTCGCGGATGCCCGATGCCGATCTGGATCGCGGCCTCGCCCGGATCTGGGAGGTGATGAATGCCTGCATCGACCGGGGGTTGACGACCGATGGCACGCTGCCCGGCGGGCTGAAGGTCCGGCGCCGGGCCAAAGGGATTTATGACGCGCTGATGGCTGAACGCGGCATGAACCTGACCGCGCCGCACACCATCAACGATTACATGTCGACCTATGCGATGGCCGTGAATGAGGAAAACGCCGCTGGTGGTCAGGTTGTGACCGCGCCGACTAACGGTGCGGCGGGCGTTGTGCCTGCGACAATCCGCTACTGGCTGGACCACGTGCCGGGGGCCACCGCGTCCCGCGTCCCGGAGTTTCTACTGACAGCGGCGGCCATCGGCGGGCTGATCAAATTCAACGCCTCGATATCAGGTGCCGAGTGTGGCTGTCAGGCCGAGGTCGGCAGCGCATCTGCCATGGCGGCGGGCGGGCTGGCCGCAGTCCTTGGCGGCACACCGGAACAGATTGAAAACGCCGCCGAAATCGCGCTGGAACACCATCTGGGCATGACCTGCGATCCGGTCAAAGGGCTGGTGCAGGTCCCGTGCATCGAACGCAACGGGCTGGGCGCGATCAAGGCGGTCTCCGCCGCATCACTCGCCATGCGCGGCGACGGGCAACACCTTGTCTCGCTCGACGTCGCCATCGAAACCATGCGCCAGACTGGCGCGGACATGAGCGAGAAATACAAGGAAACTGCCCTCGGCGGGCTGGCCGTGAACGTCCCGAATTGCTAATGCCCGGTGCATGCTTTTTCACTTCAGCGAAGAGCCCACAATAAAGCGATTTGTTCCGCGGCCGACCCGGCTGAACCGCCCGCTGGTCTGGGCGATCAGCGACGCCTTTGATTTCCTCTACCTCTTCCCCCGCGACTGTCCCCGGATCGTTATCTGGGCAACGGAGCGGACGGCCGACAATGACGCGCAGTACTGGCTGGGCGGACATCGGCGGGTGGCGTTTGTGCAGGACAACTGGATGGACCGGATCAGCAAAGCAACGATCTATCGCTACAGCCTGCCCGGCGATCATTTCACGGCGATCGATGATGTCGGCATGGCGGTGTCCGACCGCCCCGTCGTGCCGGATAATATCGAAGCGCTGACAGGCCTGCCAGCGCTTCTTGCAGCGCGGGAGGTTTCGCTGCGTTCGGTGCCGTCCCTGGACCCGATCAAAGCGGTCTGGGACAGCACCCTTCATGCAAGCGGCATTCGCTTGAGGAATGCCGCCTAATCCTCTTTAAACAGATGGCATTTCAGCCTTCGACGTGTCAGGCTCTGCCACCTTCTCCATCGTGTTGATGCTGACATGCGGCCAGCGGATCAGGCCGGGCTGGCCGTCACGACGCGGGAAGAAATCAAGCATCACAAGCTGTGAATACTGCATAATCAGCTTGTCGGTGCCGTTGTCATCAACCTCCATGATCCAGAAGATGGATTTCATGTCGGTCGCATTGGCCTGCCTAACAATGAACGGAATGTTCGAAATCCGCGCCTGTTCTACAGATGTCTCCATCTCCAGCACGGTTGTGCGCTTGACCGTTCCCGGTACTGCACCTTTCAGCAGATCGTTCGGGGTCACCGGATTGAAACCGGGAAAGCCCGGCGCAGTGACCGTGCCCTTGAAGGGGTTGTCATTGAACGCCTTGTAGGGCGACAGGTAGACCCCATTCAGATCCGTTGCGACACCAATCGGCAGGCCGCTGACATCGGGGATCGTGGGTGGGCCATCGATCACCTTGCTTTCGCCAATAACCAGCGCACTGTCACCATGCGGGATGGTGCCCAGCCGCGCGATATCAAGGTTGTCTGTCTGCCGGTTCAGCATGTGCAGAAACAACCCCGGTTCGTGGTGAATGGCCAGATCGGCAGGTCCGGCCAGCCCGCTTTTGGGGTGATCATCGGCTGCCTTCTGTTTGATCATCTGCTCATAGTCGAGCGTGACGACAAACTGGTCGGTATTCTCGGACGGGTTACCAAAGGCGATGCCGCGATTGGGCACCGCCTTGTCCACCAGCGAGAACTTGAGCTCTTCGTTGTACTGATTGGCCAGCACCCGGTAATTGATCGGGTTGTCCTCGCGGGCAAAGGGAAGGGCAATCATGTTCCAGCCCCGCCCGTCAAAGGCGTCAGTGTTTTTCCATGTACCCGGCAGCAGCTTCAGCGGCCCAAGATCCGGGTCGCCGGTCTGGGCCACATCGACATAGCGGCCCCCACTGCGAAGCGTTTCCAAGCGATCTTCAGAGATCATAACAATATCCTTTTTAAAACAAACATTTAAATGCAGAAGCCGGTGCTTCACCTTTTGTAAAACGCATAGACGGCTTGAAATACGGGCGCCGGTTCTGCGAAACGATCTTAGCACAAGTTTCTGATTTTTTCGAATCTTTCAACAAAGTCGGCGCGATTGTGCCGAAGACGCACTCTCGATAGGCTGCATGAATGTCTGGCGATCGTCCCTTTCTTGGCGTCCTTTTGATGCTCGCGTTCTGCGTCCTCGCACCGCTTGGCGATGCTGTGGCAAAACTGCTTGGCGGGATTGTCGCCCTTGGTATTCTGTTGCTGGTCCGCTTTGTCATGCAGGCGTTGATCCTGTTGCCTTTGGTTCTGCTGAACGGTCAAAAACTGACCCTGCCGCGTGATCTTTTGATCTGGACCCTGATGCGCACCGGCCTGCACATTCTGGGGATCGGCCTGATGTTTACCGCATTGCGGTATTTGCCCTTGGCTGATGCCTTGGCCATCGCTTTTGTCATGCCGTTTATCATGCTGCTTCTGGGGCATTTCGCGATGGGGGAAGAGGTCGGCATGCCACGGATGATGGCCTGTCTTGTCGGCTTTATCGGGACGCTTCTGGTGATCCAGCCCAATTTTGTCGAGGTCGGATACCCTGCCCTGTTGCCGCTTGGCGTCGCGCTTGTTTTTGCACTGTTCATGATGCTGACACGCAAGGTTGCCCGCGATGTTGACCCGATCCGGTTGCAGGCGATCAGTGGCGTTCAAGCGACCGTGATGCTGGTGCCGCTCTTGCTGCTGTTCCCCGATGCCCGAGGTACGGGCGCTTTCGACTTCGCCCCATCTACGCTCTGGTTGCTGCTGGCGCTTGGGGTGATCGGGACCAGCGCCCATCTGTTCATGACATGGAGCCTGCGATTTGCCCCCGCCTCGACCCTTGCGCCGATGCAGTATCTCGAAATCCCGTTTGGCACGGCCATCGGCTGGATGATCTTTTCGGATTTACCAAACGGGCTCGCTGCCGTCGGAATTTGCATTACTGTCGGTGCGGGCCTTTACATCATCATGCGGGAACGACAGCTTTCAAGGCGGCCGCAAGATGCGACCGCGGCAGAGTGATCAGCAACGGTCCTGCCGCGTCGATCACCACCGCATCATCCGCCACGGCGTTTGACGAACTGATAAAACCCGTTGGATGCATCTCCTGATCGGCAAAGGGCCATTGCACACCGCTGACGCTGACCCGTGCGGTGCCAAGCGGCATCAACGACACACGGGTCTGGCGTGGCAGGTACAACACCGTGCGACCCTGGGATGCCATGAAGCTGACATCGTTCGCATCAGCAAGCAGCACGTTCTTGTCGGGATACCGGGCGACCACGTTCAATACAGCCAGAGCATGATCAATCCGCCCGCCGGTAAAGCCCAGCGCGATGATTGCAGCGGCGGAAACGCGGGTCAGCGCCTTCTCAAAATCCGTCGTGGATTGTTCGGGAATGTGGCAAAGCAGATCTGCAAATGTGGCACGGGCGTGTTCAGACAAACTATCCAGGTCGCCGATCACAGCGGCAGGGGTGATTCCCGCCTGCAAAAGACTGTCAGCACCGCCATCAACCCCTATGTGTTTGGAAACAAAGGGGGAAAGCTGATGGATCTCTGCCGCATCCACACTTGCGCCTCCGACCAGGCAAACTATACCTGCGTCAGAAACAATTTGTTTGATGGGCACGTTATTAACCTCAATTCACAAACATTCCTCAAAACGGTCACAAAATGATCCCGAATGTTCCGTCATGCTGTTCTCGATTAAGAATGAGTATCTGTCCAGCAAACTGCGGCCAATAGATCTAGAAAGCGGAAAATATGGGCGAAGCCAACAAAATTCTGAGCGTTTCATATGGCACTTTTTCGTGCCGCCTTGAAGGGTTCGAAGACTCTGTCGAAACGATGAAAACCGTGGTGTCCTACTTCCACGAATTGGCAGGTCATGACCGCTTTATGGATATGGAACCGCAGGCCCCTGATCTGGACGAATTGGCAGATCTGACGGTCGAAGATGACGGAACCCCAGTTGAAGCCGTTGTCGATAGCGGTGTGGTCAGCCTGCGCATTCAGCGCCCTGAACCGACGGAAGAAGAGGAACGGCCGAGCCTGCGCTTGCGTCGTGACAAACCGGCAGAACAGCCCGTAGACGAAGATGTGTCTGATCTGGATGACCTGGCGGATGAGGTTTCAGACCTCGACGATCTGGATGATGATGATGTCTCCGATCTGGATGATCTGGAAGACGATGTCGCTGATCTGGATGATTATGACGATGTCGCAGCTTCTGACGATGACAGCGATGATCATGCAGAGGTCGATGAAGCCGCCGAACTGGACGACGCTGTCGCCGAAGATGACCTCGATGAGGTCGCGGCAGAAGATATGGACCTTGTCGAAGATACCGAGGTCGAAGAAGAAGACACCCTGGCCGCGGATGACGACACCGACGAAGACGAGATGGTTGCTGCCGAAGCAGACGACGCCGATGACGACATGGCAGAGGCCGAGCTGGTAGCGGAAGATGATGTTGCCGATGATGATACAGCTGACGCACCCTTCTACGATCCCGCTGCGACCCAGCCCGCTGCTGATCAGGATGACAGCGTTGCCGCCAAGCTGGAGCGTATCCGCTCTCTGGTCGGGCGCGTGCCTCCCGCCAACCGCACTGCCGCCCCTGACGCGGGCGCGCCTGCAGCGTCGGGCAGTATCGCTGACCGTCTGTCGGCCCTGACCGGCAAAGCCCCTCAAACCGATGATCATCTGGTTGATGATTTCGATTTCAAAGCTGACGAGGCCGAGCCGCTGGTCCTGTCTGACGAAGACAGCGCTGATGACGAAATGGCCGATCACGCCGACGATTTCGACCGTGATGACGCAGAGGATACCGCCGCACATCTCGCCGATGACGACGATGGCGCAGAAGATGCCGCCATGGATGCCGACGAGGGCGAGACAGAAGACGACATCGCCATGCGGCGCGACAACCGGTCCAAGCGGGACAATCTGCCCAAAAACGACGATGACGCCATGTCGCGGATCATGTCGCAGGCCGATGAACGCCTGAACGAGCCCGAGGGGCGGCGCCATCGCGATGCGTTTGCGCAACTCAAGGCCGCTGTGGCCGCAACTGAGGCCGCGCGCCAGTTGGGCGATCAAAACGAGACTACGGATCCGCGCGACGCTTTCCGTGAAGATCTGGATGAGGCTGTCAGATCAGAAGACGAGGAAAGCGACGAGGCGCCTGCCGCCCGCCCTGTTTCAACCCCGCTGAAACTGGTGGCCGAGCAGCGCATCGAGGACGAACCGTCCGATCCCGCCGACCGCCTACGTCAGATCGCCTCTGTCAAGGATGATGGCGAAGGTCAGAAAGGCGGCTTTGCCGAGTTTGCCAGCGCAAAAGGCGCAACCGAGCTTGCCGATCTGCTTGAGGCCGCCGCCGCCTATATCGCGTTTGTCGAAGGCGACGACGATTTCTCGCGTCCGCAGGTGATGAAGAAGGTTCAGATGGCTTCCGCCGATCAGTTCAGCCGCGAGGATGGGCTCCGCTCATTCGGGCGTCTGCTGCGGCAAAGCAAAATTATCAAACTGAATAACGGGCGTTTCCAGGTGTCCGAAGACACGCGATTCCGTCCTGATGATAAGGCCGCACAAGGCTGACCGTCGAGCAGACGCTAGGGTGAAAGGGGCGGGGTTAAAACTCCGCCTTTTTCTCGTTTGGACATAGCAAAGACGGTGCAGTCGCGACCATCTGATGGCTGATAGTTCTGACACCGCCTAACCGTCGACCATGACGTGCCTTTATGCGCCAAACCAAACATGTCTTGCGGGCCGAAGGTCCGCGCATTTTGGTCAGGGTTTTTCATCCGGATCGGGCTGCCCGATCCCCTTGAACACCCATTTCAGCGGAAACGCCCAGCCGATGCCAAGGGCGACATAGATGAAAAACTCGATCACTTTGGGAAAGCGCGACGCCTCTGACATGATCGTCACCGCCAGCACGATATAGGCCGGCAGGCCTACCACCAGCACGAACAGGGCCAGTCTTTTGCGCGCTTTATACGTCATTCATCCTCAGTCGGAAAACGGATCAGTCACGAGGATCGTATCCTCGCGTTCAGGCGAGGTAGAAACTAGCGCGACCGGGCATTCGATCAACTCTTCGATCCGGCGGACATATTTGATCGCCTGCGCTGGCAGGTCCGCCCAGCTGCGCGCCCCTTCGGTTGATTCAGACCAGCCCTCGATCTCTTCATAGATTGGCACACAGCGCGCCTGCTGGTCCGCGGCGGTCGGCAGGTAATCCAGCTTTTCCCCGTCCAGATCATAACCAACACATATCTTAAGCGTCTCAAAACCGTCCAGCACATCCAGCTTGGTCAGCGAGATGCCGGACACACCAGAGGTTGCACAGGTTTGCCGCACAAGGCAGGCGTCAAACCAGCCGCAGCGCCGCTTGCGGCCCGTGGTGGTGCCAAACTCATGGCCACGCTCACCCAGCCGCTGCCCGTCCGCATCCTCCAGTTCGGTTGGGAACGGCCCCTCGCCCACGCGGGTGGTGTAGGCTTTGACGATGCCGAGTACGAAATCAATCGTTCCCGGCCCGACACCAACACCGGTGGCCGCCTGACCGGCAATCACATTGGACGAGGTCACAAACGGATAGGTTCCGAAATCAATGTCGAGGAGCGCGCCCTGCGCCCCTTCAAACAGGATCCGCTTGCCCGCCTTGCGTTTTTCATTCAGCACCTTCCAGACAGGCGCTGCGTATTGTAGAACCTCGGGTGCTATGCCCCGCAGCTGTTCCAGCACTGCATCACGGTCAATCGGTTCCAGCCCCAGCCCACGACGCAACGCGTCGTGATGGATCAGCGCACGGTCCAGCCGCAATTCCAGCGTCGCATCATCGGCAAGGTCGGCCACACGGATCACCCGGCGGCCCACCTTGTCTTCGTAACATGGGCCGATGCCGCGCCCTGTCGTCCCGATCTTGGCGACAGAGTTCTGGCTTTCCCGCGCCCGGTCCAATTCGCCATGAAATGGCAGGATAAGCGGTGTGTTTTCGGCAATCATCAGCGTATCGGGTGTGATCTGCACACCTTGGCCGCGCAAGGTTTCGATTTCCTTGACCAGATGCCATGGGTCCAGCACCACCCCATTGCCGATCACCGACAGCTTGCCACCGCGCACCACGCCTGAGGGCAGCGCGTGCAGCTTGTAGACCTCACCATCTATCACCAGCGTATGGCCTGCATTGTGGCCGCCCTGAAAGCGCGCGATCACATCGGCCCTCTCCGACAGCCAATCCACGATCTTACCCTTGCCTTCGTCGCCCCACTGGGCGCCAACGACCACTACATTTGCCATACGCGCTGTCCTTACAGATGTCCCTCGCCCCTATATCGCCGCCACAGTTCAGACGAAACCGCAAATTTGGCTCCCCGCAGGCTGGACAGGGCACGCGGGCCTCGCCATTGTCCGGCCAGATAAAAAAGAAGTGAGGCATATCATGGGTTTCGTCATTCGCTGGGTCTTTGCCTTTGTCCTGTTGGCGGCCACCTATAATCCGACGGAATGGAACTTTGTGCGGTGGAGCGCGGCCAATGCCGAAACAAACCTGTCCATGACGGTTCTGTTCGGGTTGGTCCTGCTTGTGGGTTACATCATCTATCTGCGCGCCACATTGCGGTCGATCGGTATCTTCGGGATGGTTCTGATCCTTGCCGTGGTCGCCACGGTTCTGTGGGTTCTTTATGATCAGGGTATCGTCAATCTGGATGACCCAACGCTCAACACATGGATCGCGCTTGCAGCCTTGTCGGTGGTTCTGGCCATCGGTCTTAGCTGGTCCATTGTTCGCCGCAAGCTGACCGGCCAGACTGACGTGGATGACATCGACGAATAAGGGACATTCAGGGGTTGCGGGATAGCCCTGCAGCTTTTAGATACCGCGTGTTCGCGAACGCCCCGAAAGGCCTGTCATGGAAAACGTTGTCCTTATCATCCACCTGATCCTGGCGCTCAGCCTGATCGGCACCGTGCTGTTGCAGCGGTCAGAGGGTGGCGGTCTTGGCATGGGCGGCGGTGGCGGTGCTGCCACGGGGGGACGACCTGCGCCAACAGCGATGGGCAAGTTCACATGGCTTCTGGCCATCGCCTTTATCTGCACATCCATTGCCCTGACGCTGATCGCGGCGGAAAAATCCGCAGGCTCTTCCGTGGTGGACCGGTTGGGTGGAACCGGCACCGAAGAAGGCGTGCCTGCCCCTGATCTGGGTGACAGCCTTCTGCCACCATCGGCAGATGATGATCCGCTGGTTCCAACTGGCGACTAGACCACAAGCTGTTGCCGAACTGACAAGTTCGGCAACATGATGTTGCGTCACCGGTTGCGCGCACGCCCCGAATCCGGTAATAGTCAAATCCCGTGATGATGCGAACTTCGCCGTTCGCTTTCCCACAGATTTTGGACGTTTTCACGGGAGTTCCCAGCCATGGCGCGTTATATTTTCATCACCGGCGGCGTGGTGTCTTCCCTTGGTAAAGGCCTGGCCTCTGCGGCCCTCGGCGCGCTCTTGCAAGCCCGCGGTTTTTCCGTGCGTCTTCGCAAGCTTGACCCCTATCTGAACGTCGATCCCGGCACGATGTCACCCTTTGAACATGGCGAGGTTTTCGTGACCGATGACGGGGCCGAAACCGATCTGGACCTCGGCCATTACGAACGTTTCACCGGCGTGCCTGCCCGCATGACCGATTCCGTCAGCTCCGGGCGGATCTATTCCAACGTCCTCGAAAAGGAACGGCGCGGCGATTATCTGGGCAAAACCATTCAGGTCGTCCCCCACGTCACGAACGAGATCAAGGAATTCCTCAAGATCGGCGAAGACGAGGTCGATTTCATGCTCTGCGAAATCGGCGGCACCGTCGGCGACATCGAAGGCCTACCGTTTTTCGAGGCGATCCGCCAGTTCAGCCACGACAAACCCCGCGGCCAGTGCATTTTCATGCACCTGACGCTGCTGCCCTATCTGGCGGCAAGCGGCGAACTCAAGACAAAGCCGACACAACACTCCGTCAAGGAACTGCAATCCATCGGGATCGCGCCGGATGTATTGGTCTGCCGGTCCGAACAGCCGATCCCCGACAAGGAGCGGGAAAAGATCGCCCTGTTCTGCAACGTGCGCAAGGAATCCGTGGTCGCCGCCTATGACCTGAAATCCATTTACGAGGCGCCGCTGGCCTACCACGAACAGGGCCTCGATCAGGCGGTTCTGGATGCGTTCGACATTTCGCCCGCCCCGGCTCCGAAACTGGATGTCTGGCACGATGTCTATGACCGCATCCATAACCCCGAAGGCAAGGTCAAGGTCGCCATCGTCGGCAAATACACCCAGCTCGAAGATGCCTATAAATCGATTGCAGAGGCGCTGACCCATGGCGGCATGGCCAACCGGGTCAAGGTCAAGATCGAATGGGTCGATGCGGAACTGTTCGACCGCGAAGATGCCGCCCCCTATCTCGAAGGCTACCACGCCATTCTTGTGCCCGGCGGATTTGGCGAACGCGGCACCGAAGGCAAGATCAAGGCGGCGCAATTCGCCCGCGAGAAAAAGATCCCCTATCTGGGCATCTGCCTTGGCATGCAAATGGCCGTGATCGAGGCCGCGCGCAACGTCGCCGGGATGGACAAGGCCGGGTCAGAGGAATTTGACCACGAAGCCGGGAAAAAACGTTTCGAACCCGTGGTCTACCACCTCAAGGAGTGGGTGCAGGGCAATCACAAGGTGGCGCGCAAGGCCGATGACGACAAAGGCGGCACGATGCGGCTTGGCGCCTACAGCGCGACCCTCACCGAAGGATCAAAAGTGGCGCAGATCTACGGCAGCACCTCGATTGAGGAACGGCACCGGCACCGCTACGAGGTCGACGTGAAATACCGCGATACGCTGGAAAAAGCCGGGCTGAAATTCTGCGGCATGTCGCCCGACGGCAAACTGCCCGAGATCGTCGAATGGGAAGACCACCCCTGGTTCATCGGCGTCCAGTTCCACCCCGAACTGAAATCCAAACCCTTCGCCCCACACCCGCTTTTCGCAGATTTCGTCAGAGCCGCAGTAGAAACATCGCGGCTGGTGTAGGTGTGAGGTTGGGGCGAGTTGCGGGACAGAGCCGTCGTTTGCACAACTTTGGCGATTGACTGGTCGCAGCCCGAAGGAGACATTGGATGCACCTATCAACCACCTCGTGCGTTCCGGATCAACGTCCGCATTAAAGTTTAAGATTGCCGACTGGACCGACAACAGCGACCCAGTGTGCTTAGCATGACTTTCGAAGGACGAGGCCGCCTTGCTTGGGTATCTCTATCATCAAGCATTTTTGAAGGATGGCTCTATCCCTCCCAGTTGGTCGACCAACGGATGGCGAGAGTCTCGCGGCTCGGGCTTGCATCGCGAAAATCTGCGTTGGACATGCTGTCGTAGCTGATCGTCACTTTACTGCCGTTGTCAAACGTATAGCCAATACCAAGTGCCGATCGAAATTGCAGAGTTCCATCAAGATCAGCGCCGTCACCTTGCATATAAAGGCCGGGCGTCATCGAGGTTTCGATGAACAATGGGGTCTCGTAGACGTATTGGGTGCTCCATTTCCAGCCGATCCCGAACCATGCAGCCCCATCGGTTGTCAGCGAAAGGCCGTAAGTGGGGCGAAAGGGGCCGCGTCGACGATGGCTGTCGTAGCCAAGGTAGAACTCATTCGCACTCTGAAATTCATCAGATTGCAGTTGTCCCAGCTGATAAAGCACCTGTGGTTCTTGCTTTTCGGTATCAAGGCAACCGCTGGGGCAATCATTCAACGTCATATCTGTCAAACTCGTCAGCAGCCAGATTAGACCAAGTGTACCGTCCATGATGTCATCCTATTTTTTGTGGCCCGGTGGAGCCTCCCGAAAAATGTACAAGGGCCAGATAAATCTAAGGCGCATATCTGTCTGCAACGGCGCAGCTAAACAAATGCCTTGATTGAGCTCCCTAAGAAGTGGCTTTGGAACTATCAGCTTACATCTTGTGTGTCTGCAACATGAGAGCAGGGTACAGCGCGTCAGTAGCCGCCACAACGGGCATTTTCCTCGTGGTTGATGTATACAGTGCCGCGAGGCAGACAACGTCTGGGCAGCCGAGGCGGATTAAGATCTACCACACACGATAGCTCCCTATCGACATGCTGCGAGCGGGTCTAGGGTCGGCAATTCTGGCCACTGGTGCAACACCGGATCAGCCCTAACGCTGAGAACACTAGGCGGTCCGAACGCTATAGACTAGTCCGAGTTTGCAGTTTTGCTGTGTCCGCTTCCTGCGCATAGCAGTCGCCAAAGCAAAGCGCAGCATCGGCCAAAGTGGCATCTACCCCACCCCAAACCCCTAAAACCCGAACGTCACCCGTCGGGTCAGGACGATGCTGCCTGTCACCTGATCTTCTGACTGTGTAATTGGACTATTCGCTGCATCATCACGCAATTGGTCATATTGCACCGTGCCGATCAAACCCCAATCGTCGTTGATCTGATAGGTTGCCTCTGCCTTCAGCCCTTGGCTGATAATGCCGCTACCCGCATCATAGGCATCGAAGGCACTTGCACCGGCTTCGATGTCACTGACCCCGAAATAGGTCTGCGCATAATCATCGCTGCCCCACAGGACACGCGGCCCGGCGGCGATTGTGATCTGGTCTGTGGGACGATAGATGATGTCGCCCCCAATCTCGGCCACAAGCGATTCATGCCCCACGACGCCGTAACGCACGTCGGCAAACAGCTTGTAGCCCGGTTGGGCGAACCGCAGACCGCCGCCCAGTTCCAGTGACGGGTCAATATCCTCCAAGCCAGTCAACTCCGCATAGTCATCCGCGCTGCGTTCGCTGATGAACCGAACAGAGCCACCAAACCCAAAGCCGGTCCGATCTTCACCCCCCAAGGACAGACCACCGAACTGCAGACGTTCCAGCTTGAAGCTGCCGGTCACGCCCAGTTCATTGTCATCCGACCCAAAATATTCAGGAGACGATTCCGGGCCGACACCGAAATGAAAGCTGATGCCATTGCCGCCATCCTGCGCCAGCACAGGTTGGCTGGCGACCAGCGCGGTCATCACAAGGATCGTGCGAAATGTCATCTTGGCCCCTCGCCATGTTTCAATCCCAAGGATAGGCCACCTGACCGGGGCGACAACCCCCTTGGCGCATCATCGCTTTATCGTTACCTCGCAGGGCAGACAGGCGGGGACAGCGGATGCTTTCATATCAACACGGGTTTCATGCGGGCAATCTGGCGGATGTGCACAAGCACAGCCTGCTGGCATGGGTTCTGGCCTATATGACCGGCAAGGACAAACCGCTAACTTATCTGGAAACCCATGCCGGGCGCGGGCTTTATGATCTGACCGATGCCGCGGCGCTGAAAACGGGTGAGGCCGCCAGGGGGATCGCCATCGCGCAAGACTGGTTCGCCGCCGATCACCCTTATCGGCAGGTCCTGTCGCGGATCCATGCCGCCCACGGGCCAAACGCCTATCCCGGCTCACCCCTGATCGCGGCCGAACTTTTGCGCCCGATGGACAATATCCACCTGTCCGAACTGCACCCGCAGGAATTTGCCGCCCTGCAGACCAACATGGCGTCTTATGGCGGCGTGATCCGCCAGCGCGACGGATGGGACATGGCCCTGTCGCTGTGCCCGCCTGACCCGCGCCGCGGCCTGCTGCTGGTCGATCCGTCTTTCGAGGTCAAATCGGATTACCAGACCATCCCCAGAACGCTCGCCAATATCCACCGCAAATGGGGGGTGGGCGTGCTGATGCTCTGGTATCCGGTCCTGACGGACGGCCCCCACAAACCCATGATCGGCGCCCTGAAATCCGCGATCCCCGACAGCGTCGTGCACGAGGTGCGTTTTCCCCCTGCCCGCCCCGGCCATCGCATGGTCGGCTCCGGTCTCTTCGTCGTGAACGCGCCTTACGGTTTCACGCAAGAGTGTGCGCGCGTGACCAAACTCTTCCAAGACAGGCTGTCAGGCACTAAGTAGGGCAAATGTTTACTGATCTCCTGCGGCGTCTGACCGCCCCCGAACCGCAAAAACTGCCCGATCCCGATGCCCGCCTTGCCCTTGGTGCGCTTCTGGTCCGGGTCGCACGATCCGATGGCGATTACGCCGATGTCGAAATTGCCCAGATCGACCGGGCCCTGTCCGCCCGCTACGGCCTCAGCCCGTTCGAGGCCGCCAAACTGCGCGCGGAATGTGAACAGCTTGAGGCAGAGGCGCCAGACACCGTCCGCTTTACCCGCGCGATCAAGGATGCCGTCGATTACGACGACCGCGTCGCCGTGATCGAGGCGATGTGGTCCATCGTCATGGCCGATGGCGTGCGGGAAGAGGAAGAGGACAGCCTGATGCGCATGACCGCCTCACTCCTTGGCGTGTCCGATCAGGACAGCCACAAGGCGAGGCTGCGCATTTCGTGATCGCCAGCCTGCCGATGTACGCCACAACACGCACGGCAGCCGCCGATGCACGGTTCTGGGCCGGCATCCGCGACGCCCTGCGCGCGCAAGGCCAGCCAGCGCCCGACACGCTGACGCCCGCACCGGGTGACCTGCTGACCCATTGGCGCGACCCGGCACTGGTGCTGTCGCAAACCTGCGGGCTGCCTTACCGAAAGGTTCTGCGCGATCACGTTATGCTGGTGGGCACCCCGGATTACGCGGTCGAGGGCTGTCCGCCCGGCCACTATTGCAGCCTTGTCATCACACGGTCGGACGATCCGCGCACCGATCTTGCGGCGCTCACCCAGACGCGCTTTGCCTATAACGACGCGATGTCGCAATCCGGCTGGGCCGCGCTCGCGCTTGAGGCACCTGATGTGCTGCAGGGGCCGCTGATCCAGACTGGCAGCCACCGCGCCTCGGCCATGGCAGTCCGGACCGGGCAGGCCGATTTCGCCAGCATCGATGCGGTGACATGGCGGCACCTGTCGGCCAGCGGCGACACTGCCGGGCTGTCCGTCATCCATCGCACCCGGCCAACGCCCGGCTTGCCCTTCATCGCTGCCAGGTGCCGGGACGGCACCGTGATCCGGCAGGCCGTCAGCATGGCAATCGCGGGCCTGTCCGCCGATGACCGCGCCATATTGGGGCTTCGCGACATCATCGAGTTATCGCCAGACGTGTATGATCTGCCCTTGCCGCCCTCTCCGCCGGCAATCGGAACCTGACGTTGGGTCAATGCGCCGTGAACCGTTGCAAATGCCCCGAAAATAAGCCCTACTCCCCGGCGGAATAACAAGAAGCTGCCACACGTGACCAATACCGCCCCTGTTATCGAAATCCGTGATCTGCATAAATCCTACGGGGCGCTTGAGGTGCTCAAGGGTGTGGATATCACGGCCCCCGCTGGGCATGTGGTATCGCTGATCGGCTCATCCGGATCGGGCAAATCCACCTTGCTGCGATGCGCCAACCTGCTCGAAGACAGCCAGCAGGGCGACGTCATTTTCTGTGGCGAGCCGGTGAAATGGAAAGGCAGCGGGGCGGGGCGCCATCCGGGCGACCACGCCCAGATGATCCGCATCCGCACCAACCTGTCCATGGTGTTCCAGCAGTTCAATCTGTGGGCACACATGACGATTCTGCAAAACGTGATGGAAGCCCCGGTAACAGTCCTCAAGCGCGACAAGGCCGAGGTCGAGGCAGCAGCCCGCAAATACCTCGAAAAGGTGGGGATCGGCGACAAATGCGACGCCTATCCGGCACAATTGTCCGGTGGTCAGCAACAACGCGCCGCCATCGCGCGGGCACTTTGCATGGAACCCAAGGCGCTGCTATTCGATGAACCCACCAGCGCCCTGGACCCGGAACTGGAACAGGAAGTCGTCAAGGTGATCAAGGATCTGGCCGCCGAAGGGCGCACCATGATCATCGTGACCCACGATATGCGGCTTGCCGGCGATGTCAGCGACCACGTGGTCTTCCTGCATCAGGGCAAAATCGAAGAAGAAGGACCGCCCGAAACGCTGTTCGGGCAACCGAAAACTGAACGACTGCGCGGGTTTCTGTCCGCCACAGTCTCATAAGAACATCAAACTGGGAGTATACCTGATGAAAAAACTGATCCTGACGACCGCACTGGCCCTTGTGGGCGGTATGGCATTTGCCGACGCGCATTCCGTGGTGCGTCTGGGCACCGAAGGCGCCTACCCTCCGTACAACTTCATCAATGACGCTGGCGAAGTGGACGGGTTCGAACGCGAACTGGGGGATGAACTTTGCGCACGGGCTGAGCTGACCTGCGAATGGGTCACCAACGAATGGGACAGCATCATCCCGAACCTCGTGTCCGGCAACTACGATGCGATCATGGCCGGCATGTCGGTCACGGATGAGCGTAAGGAAGTCATTGATTTCTCTGAACAATACACCCTGCCCGATCCGTCCGCATTCCTCGCCCTCGGCGATGTGGATCTGGAAAACGGCGTCATCGCCGCCCAGTCCAGCACGATCCAGGCCAGCCACGTCGCCAGCATGACCGGTGCCACGCTTCTGGAATTCGCCACACCTGACGAAACCATCGCCGCTGTGAAGAACGGAGAGGCCGACGCGGTTCTCGCCGACAAGGCGTTCCTGCTGCCGATCGCTGAATCCGACGGCGAACTGTCCATCGTCGGTGATGATGTCCTGATCGGTGGCGGTATCGGTGTCGGCGTCCGTCAAAGCGACACCGAACTGCGCGACAAATTCAGCGCCGCGATCCTTTCCATGAAAGAAGACGGCTCGCTGAACGAACTGATCACCAAATGGTTGCCTGATTCAGCCACATTCTAAGACCTGTTCGAGGGGGCCTTGCGCCCCCTCATCTTCTTTCCGGTGACCGCTTATTTTCAGCTTCTGCTTAGATCCCGCCAGTCTTGAAGGCCTGCCATGGCTCAGCTGCTACCTGACCACGGGCAAGCATATGGCGATGTATTGGGCGGTGGGCACCGTGCTGCTGCTTCTGGCGATCACCGCGCCGGTCGCACTCTTGTTCGGGTTCGGCGGGGCCTCTGCCGCGCGCAGCCACATCGCCCCGCTGCGCTGGATCGGCAAGACCTATATCGCCATCGTGCGCGGCATCCCCGACATCGCATTCTTTCTGTTCTTCGTGATCGCGCTGGATCAGCTGTTCGAATACATCCGCCACCGGATCAAATGCTCCGACTGGTCCGATGCGGTCTGGCAGGGCAGCGATTTCGTGGTCTGCTCCGCGGCGAAACTGCCCTTGGGCAACGCACCGCAATGGGTGCATGAAACCTATGGCTTCTTTCTGGCCGCCCTGACCTTCGCCATCGTTTTCGGCGCCTTTGCGGGCAATGTGCTGTTCGGGGCGATGCAGGCGGTCCCCCGCGGCCAGCTTGAAACGGCAGAGGCTTACGGGATGTCGCGCCGCCAGACTTTCTGGCGCGTGCTGGTGCCGCAAATGTGGGTCTACGCCCTGCCCGGCCTGTCGAACCTGTGGATGGTGCTGATCAAGGCGACGCCACTGCTGTTCCTGCTCGGTGTCGAAGACATCGTCTATTGGGCCCGCGAACTGGGTGGCTCGAAACAACCCCAATTCACCGACTATCCCCATCCCGACTGGCGGATGTGGTACTTTCTGGCGCTTCTGGTGTTCTATCTGTGCTTCACCAAACTCTCCGAAGTGGTGCTTGACCGGATCATGGCACGCCTGACCCACGGACAGGCCACCGCCGCTGGCGAAGCCCAGCGAAAGGCAGCCGCATGAGCTGCTGGGAAACCATCATCGACTATGGCCTGCGCAGCCAAGGCATCGGCGAACGGCTGTTGCCACGCAGTGATTTCACGCTGTGCCAGCAATTCACCCTGATCGGCTCCGGCATGATCTGGAACATCTATTTCGGGTTCTTTGCGCTCGTCTCCGGGTTCTTCCTTGCCACGGCCGTGGCACTTGGAAAGGCCGCCCGCAACCCGCTGATCCGCAAACCATCCGAATGGTTCATCTTCGTCTTCCGGGGCTCACCGCTCTTTATCCAGTTCTTCTTCGCCTATTTCCTGTTTCTCAGCCTCAAGGGGGTCTACCCGATCTTCAGCCCGCTCACCTCGGCCTGGGCGGGCGCGCTGGTGGTGCTGTTCCTGAACACCGCCGCCTACTCGGGCGAGATTTTCTACGGCGCCCTGCAATCCATTCCCAAAGGCGATACCGAAGCCGCTGACGCCTACGGGCTGTCCGGCTGGACCCGGTTCCGCCGCGTGATCTGGCCCACCATGCTGCGGCTGGCCTGGCCCGCCTACACGAACGAGGCGATCTTTCTCTTCCACGCGACCACGCTGGTCTTCTTCTCGGGCTTCCCGGCGCTGCAGCAACGGGGCGACGCGCTCTATTACGCCAACTACTTTGCCGACAAGACGTTCAACCCGTTCATCCCCTACCCGATCCTTGCGGGCTATTTCATCCTGCTGACACTGGTGGTCATAGGGGTGTTCGGTCTGGTCAACAAACGCCTGAACCGGCACCTGCCGCAAGAGGCACGAAAGCGGCTGAAGGTCCGGCCACAGGTTATCCGGTAGCGCGCAGAATTTTCTGGAAAATTCTGACGGCACACGGATTTTCGCGAAAATCCGTCCACCCCTCGCATCCGCTTGCGACAGGTCTAAAATCGGATTAGTTTTGCGCGACCTACAATCACGGTGACCCCATGAAAATCGGCATATTGCAAACGGGCCATTCGCCGGACACGCTGATGCCGCGCTATGGCGATTACGGGCAGTTTTTTGAAAAACTGCTGACCGGCAACGGCTTTGATTTCCAAACCTACAGCGTCGTCGACATGACGTTTCCCGCCAGCATCACTGACCAAGATGGCTGGCTGATCACAGGTTCAAAGCATGGCGCTTACGAGGACCTGCCCTTCATCCCCCCGCTTGAGGATATGATCCGCGACATCTACGCCGCCGCCATCCCGCTGGTGGGCATCTGTTTCGGGCACCAGATCATCGCACAGGCCTTGGGCGGTAAGGTCGCCAAGTTTGATGGCGGCTGGGCCGTGGGTCGCCAGACCTATGACTGGAACGGCGAGACGATTGCGCTCAACGCCTGGCATCAGGATCAGGTCACCCGCCGCCCCGCCGATGCGCAGGTTTGCGCCACCAACGCATTTTGCGAAAATGCAGCGCTTGTCTATGGCAATCGCGCCTTTACGGTACAAGCGCATCCGGAGTTCAATTCCGCCTTCACAGCAGAACTGGCCGACATCCGGGGCGAAGGCGTTGTGCCTAAACCGTTGCTGGAAAACATGAGGGCTAATCTGGACAAACCTATCGACGACACCCGCATTGCCCTGCAAATCGCGCGGTTTTTCAAGGAACGGAACGTAGCATGAGTTGGACCGAAAAAATCCCGCAAGCCGCAAGGGATTATCTTGAGGCCAACCGGCTGGACGAGGTCGAATGTGTGATCGCCGACCTGCCCGGAATTGCGCGGGGCAAGGCCGTGCCTGCTGGCAAATGGGAAAAGCAGACCAGCTTTCATCTGCCGAACTCCATCTTCTTCCAGACCATCACCGGTGACTGGGGGGAGGCCGCAGGCCCTGACGGCTTTCTTGAACCCGACATGGTCATGAAACCGGACTTGTCGACAACCACCGCCGCCCCATGGGCCGATGATGGCACACTGCAGGTCATCCACGACGCCTTTGACCAAAAAGGCAAACCTGTTCCTTTTTCGCCCCGCAATGTATTGCGCCGGGTGGTTGACCTCTACAAGGCCGAAGGCTGGACACCGGTCGTGGCCCCCGAGATGGAGTTCTACCTTGTCGCCCGCAACATCGACCCCGCCAAGGCGATTGAACCCATGATGGGGCGCACCGGACGCCCTGCCGCCGGACGGCAAGCCTATTCGATGTCTGCCGTCGATGATTACGGGCCGGTGATCGACGACATCTATGAATACGCTGAAGTCCAGGGGTTCGAGATTGACGGCATCGCCCAGGAAGGCGGCGCTGGACAGCTTGAGATTAATCTGCGCCACGGCAACCCGGTCAAGCTCGCCGATGAGGTCTTCTATTTCAAACGGCTGATCCGCGAGGCAGCCCTGAAACACGATTGCTTCGCCACCTTCATGGCCAAACCGATTGAAGGCGAACCCGGCTCGGCCATGCATATCCATCATTCGGTGCTGGACGAAAAAGGGCGCAATATCTTTACCGGCCCGCAGGGCGGCGAAACTGATGCCTTTTTCCATTTCATCGGGGGTTTGCAGGAGCACATGCCAAGCGTGATCGCCATGATCGCGCCTTATGTGAACAGCTACCGGCGCTATGTCCGCGATCATGCGGCGCCCATCAACCTCGAATGGGGGCGCGACAATCGGACGACAGGTATCCGCATCCCCGTCTCGCCACCCGAGGCGCGGCGGATCGAAAACCGGCTCGCCGGGATGGACTGCAACCCTTATCTTTGCATCGCCGCCTCGCTCGCTTGCGGTTATCTGGGAATGAAGAACGAGGTGCGGCCCGACAAACGCTGGCACGGCGACGCATATGAGTCAGAAGATGAAGTGCCACAGGGTCTTTATGCTGCCCTCGACATGTTTGACGAGGCGACCGATATCCACGACGTCCTCGGCCCTGATTTCGCCCGGGTCTATTCCATTGTCAAAAGGGCAGAATATAATGAGTTCCTGCAGGTCATCAGCCCGTGGGAACGCGAACATCTGTTGTTGAACGTATGATCAAACACGGCATCGCCATAATCTTTCTGACACTACTGACACAATTGGGTGGCATCGCATGGCTGCTTGCGCTGATCCTTCGACCTTTATTCGGGCGGTTTCTGACCATCTTTCTCGCCGCTTATCTGGGGCTGTCGGTCGGTGTGCATTACGCGGCCCCCTCCACAGGTCGGGTCGCCCTGCCCTGTCTGGACGCCGGGCCAACGCAGGTTGCAGTACTGAACCCGCTTTATTGCGCGCTGAACCGTCACTACGTGACACCCGAAATGAAAGACTACGCCAATTCGCTGGCCGCACATATGCACGAGACGTTCCCCGGCACACGCACCCGGGCGCTGGATGGCGGCTTTCCGTTTCTGAATGGTTTTCCGCTATTGCCCCACCTGTCACATGATGACGGGCAAAAGCTTGATCTGGCCTTTTTCTACACCGACGCCGGTGGTGAGTATCAGTTGGGCAAGGCGCGCTCGCCCATCGGCTATTGGGGCTTTGAAGATCCGCGGCCTGGCGACCCGGAACCCTGTGCCGACCAATCGGGGATCAGCCTGCGCTGGGACGTTGCATGGCTGCAACCCTATCTGCGCGATTGGCCGCTGGATGAGGCGCGGACAGGCGAAATGCTTCGCTGGCTAGCTGAAAACCCGGTTGGTGAAGACTTCCGTATCTTCATCGAACCTCATCTGGCCCGCAGGTTGGGAGTATCCGGCGATGCGGTGGGTTTCCAGGGCTGCAACGCGGCACGGCATGACGACCACATTCATGTGCAGTTTGTGCCTGCGACAACGCCACCAAGCCCCGAAGCAGTCCAACTAGATCCGGCTGAGCCGATTGAACCGGACCCTGCACCGATCGAGACAGAAACGACCGAGTAATGCCCGCCCTACCGCCTCACGAACTGCAGAATGCCGGCAATCGCCGGCGCGTCAGGATCATCTGAGGGATGGGCAACACCGTTATTCACGATGATCTCCTCAAAATCGAACGGGCTGATGCCGTCAAGACAGGCCACATTAACCCCCAGCTCATTCGGGTTCGAACGGCGCTGGTGATATGTGTAAATCCCGCAGACACGGCAAAAGTAATGCTTCGCTGTTCTGGTGTTGAATTGATAAAGCGTCAGGGCCTCTTCGCCTTGCATAAATCGGATACCACCCAGCGGTGCGGTCACGACCACCGCCCCGCGCATGCTGCAATAGGAACATGTGCAGCGACTGGCGCTGTTCAACCCATCGCTTAGCGTGACCTCAAACCGGACCGTGCCGCAGTGACATCCGCCGCTGTGCTTTGTCTCATTCGGCATCGACATCCCCCTTCGATCCGAACAAACCGCTATCTCTGTCCAACCTCAACCCCTATCATGCGCCAATACTTTCAGTGACCCGCAGGCCCTCATGAACCCGCTTCACCGCAATGACCGCCCCGGCCAGTTCCCCAAAAGCTGGTACGCTGCCAGCACCGATATCCCGCCGGAACGCCCGCCGCTTTATGGGCAGACCACGGCGGATGTCTGCGTTGTGGGCGCGGGTTACACCGGGCTGTCTGCCGCCCTGCATCTGGCGAACAAGGGACTGGATGTCGCTGTGCTGGATGCGCACAGGGCCGGTTTTGGCGCATCAGGGCGTAATGGCGGGCAAGTTGGCACCGGCTTTAACATGGACCAGCCCGCGCTGGAAAAGCGGTGCGGCCCGGACACTGCCCGCCTTTTGTGGGAACTGGCCGAAGAGGCCAAGCAAGACGTGCGCCAGAATTGCGCCCAGCTTGCGCCCGACGCGCGCTACACCCCCGGCGTGGCCCACGGGTTTTATGCCGCGCGCGAGGCAAAGGATTATGCAGACTATGCCGCGCATCTGGCCAACACCTATGGATATGATCAGATCGAACTATTGGACCCGGATGCCATGCGCGATCTGGTCAAATCCCCGCTCTACCAAGGCGGATTGCTGGATATGGGCGCCGGGCATCTGCATCCCCTACGCTATACCTTCGGCCTTGCCCGCGCGGCAGAGGCAGCAGGCGCACGCATTTACGAACGGGCCGAGGTTCACGATATTGCCCATGGCGATCCGGCCGAGGTGCGCACCGACCGGGGCTGCGTCAAGGCCCGCCATGTGATCCTTGCGGGCAATGGCTACCTGCCCAATATCGAACGCAAGGTGGCGGCCAAGGTCATGCCGATCAACAGCTTTATGTGCGCCACTGAACCGCTTGGCGACAAAGCGGCAGAGGTTCTGGCACGCGATATCGCCGTTGCGGACAGCAAGTTTGTCGTGAACTACTACCGCCTGTCCGAGGACAAACGTTTCCTGTTCGGCGGGCGCGAAAGCTATTCCATTGGCTTTCCCAAGGATATCAGCACCGCCCTGATCGCCCGCATGACAAACCTGTTTCCACAGTTGCAAGGCGTCAAGATTGACTATGTCTGGGGTGGCACACTTGGCATCACAATGCCCCGCCTGCCTGCCATTCAGCGGGTCGCACCCAATGTTCTGTCCGGCGCGGGCTTTTCGGGGCATGGTGTCGCCCTGTCCGGGCTGGCCGGCAAAGTCATGGCCGAGGCGATTGCCGGTCAGGCATCCCGTTTCGATACGCTGGCCGGGCTGAACGTCCCGAATTTCCCCGGCGGCGTGGCGTTTCGCGCGCCGCTACTGACACTGGCCATGACGTGGTACGCGCTCCGCGACAGGCTCGGCATATGACCACCTGAAACAATAATAGAATTGTAATGCGATTCGTGTTAGTTTTTCCCGAAATGTAATTTCAGGAAAGCTGAACACATGTCCTACATCCCCAATGTCTACGATGCCGAACCGATCCCAGCCGCCGCCATGGACGAGGTCAGCCGCATCCTGCGCAGTGGTGATTTGTTCCGTTACACGTCAGAGAATTCGCCAGTCGCTTTGCTTGAGGCAGAGTTCGCATCGCTGATGGGCAGCAAATATGCGCTAGCCGTGTCGTCCTGTTCGGCTGCGCTGTTTTTGTCGCTCAAAGCACTGGGTCTGCCAAAAGGCGCGCGGGTGCTGATCCCTGGGTTCACCTTTGCCGCCGTACCTTCGGCAGTGGTTCATGCTGACTGTATGCCTGTCCTGTGCGAATGCGGCGACAACTACCGCATTGATCTGGATGATTTCGAGGCCAAGATCCATCTGGTCGATGCGGTCATCATCAGCCATATGCGGGGACATACCTCGGACATGGATGAAATCATGGCGATCTGTCTAGACGCCGGAAAACCCGTTGTCGAAGATGCCGCCCACTCACTGGGGACCACATGGGATGGGCGCAATATCGGCACCATCGGCAAGATCGGCTGTTTCAGCTTTCAGTCCTACAAACTGCTCAACGCGGGCGAAGGCGGGATCATGATCACCGATGATGCCGACCTGATCGCGCGGGCCGTCATCATGTCGGGGGCCTATGAACATAACTGGAAAAAACACCCCGTTTTGCAGGACAGCTTTGTCAAATGGCAGAACAAGCTGCCACTTTATAACCAGCGGCTCAACACCCTGTCCGCAGCCATCATTCGCCCGCAGCTGGACGAGCTTGCTCGCAGGGTCGCCGATGGGCGGCGCAACCATGACCACGTTGCAACACAGCTCAACCACTCCAATTGGATCACTGTTCCCGCCAAGCTGACCCAGGAAGAGCGCGCACCTGACTCCATCCAATTCAATCTTGTCGACATGACCGATGAGCAGGTGAAGGATTTTCAGGGCGCAGCCGCCAAGTCAGGGCTGTCAGTGCAGGTGTTTGGGCTCAGCGACGACAATGCGCGTGCCTTCTGGAACTGGCAGTTCCTGGACCGGATCCCGCAATTACCGCGCACGCGTGCCATGCTGATGCGCGCCTGTGACGTGCGATTACCCGCGCGACTGAGCCTTGATGATTGCGACATCATCGCACAGACCATCGTCGAAGCGGCCGATCATGTCATGGTCCGTGAGCTAGAGCTGAACTAGAGCGTCGTCCGTAAAATCTGCAACGCAGATTTTCTCGGCGACAAGACAGGAGCAACAGTTGCATCTGTCTTGAAATCAAAAATCTGATTCAGATTTTTGGGATTTCGCTTTAGAGTAAGCGCAGTTGGTCTTTCAGCCAGGGGTATTGCTGCAGCGCCGGGTTTACGATCATATCCTGCAACAGCGGCTTGATCCGGGCGGCTATTGTCGCAGGCAAATCACCCAGAATGTCCTGTCGCGCGGTCAGTGAAATGGTCCGGCTCAGCGGCGGAAACGGCAGCGGCATCAGATCGACGGCATCGCGGAAACGGCCCGCACGCAGCCAACCCAGCGGCGTCAGGATTGTCCAGCCGGCCCCGTCCGCCACCATCGCCATGATGGCATGATAACTGTCCAGTTCGAACCGGTGGGTCAGGCGCAGGTTCTGTCGCGCCAGGTGGGCGGCGATCGTCCGGCCCATATGATGGCGGGTCGTGTATTGGATCAACTGCATCCGGTGCAGCTTGCGGGTCAGGTCCCCCTCGCCCATAACACCTTTTGGGGCTGCCAGCACGAAAGGTTCCTCAAGGAGCGGATGCACCTCCATCCCGGACATGGCCTGCCCCATATCCGCCGCCGCAATCACATCGAGCGCCCGTGTGTCCAGCAGATCGAACAGCCGATGCGACGCGCCGGTTTCCAACAGGAACTGGCAGTTCTTCAACTCCGCACTCATGGCGCGCAAAAGGCCCGGCGTCACGTCGGCATCCAAATCCTCGATCATGCCAAGGCGCAACCGGGTCAATCGGCTGAGGTCCACCATGGCCAGTTCTGCCTTGGCCTGATCTGCTTCGTTCAAGATCGTGTTGGCGCGGCGCAGAAACATCTCACCCGCCGGGGTCAGGGTTACGGGCCGTTCGCCCCGGTTCAAAAGGGTGGTGCCAATGGCCCCTTCCAGATTGGTGATCTGCTGGCTGACGGTCGCGGCTGACGTGCCCAAACGGCGGGCCGCCGCCGAAATCGATGCCTCCTCGGCCGTCGCCACAAAGACCGATATGCCCCAAAGGGTGATCTTACCTGATGTTGCCATGGTGCAATTCCTTCACCCGGCAAACTAGGTGGAAAGATGGCCCGCTGCAATGCAGGTCACTGTTAATGCCATCTTAACAATGACCGCACCATTTTGGTGCATGCAGTTGGAGCGTTTCAAACCAAAGGGGCGGGACTGGCTCTCCCAAATCTTCCATTGCCGAGCGGTGGAAACGGGCGGGGTCATCCGGCGACAGGTGGTCGATGTGGATCGCGAGGTTGGTATCTCTGCCTTCGTGGCCGAGGTACAGCGCCGTGGCTTCCGGCTGATCCGCACGCAACATTACTTTGTCATTGTCTGCGATCCGGGGCCCATCGAAGTGATCATCTAAAGTAGCGATCAAATTTCTGGAAATTTGATCTGTAAGAAGGAATTTCCCGAAATTCCTTCGCGCCTACTTCCCCATCTTTGACAGCTTTTCCTGCAAGGCTGCCAACTGGTCCTTGATCTCATTAAGATCATCACCCTGTTTCTCCGGCGATCCGGCACCAGGTATTATGCCCCCGGTCATCGCCTTGAAAAACGCTTCCTGTTGCGCACGCATCGCCTCGAAACCCGGCATGGTCGCCATGGGATTGGCTTTGGTCATGTTCTCCATGGCTTTGGATTGCCCATCACGCAGCATCTCGAAACTGGCCTGCAGGAACTGCGGCACCACGGATGCGGCCTGGCTGGTATAGCTGCGCACCAGATCGGTCAGCACATCAACGGGCAACACATTTTCGCCCCGGCTTTCATGCTCTGCGATAATCTGCAACAGATACTGCCGCGTCAGATCATCACCGGATTTCAGATCGACAATCTGCACTTCGCGTCCTTCGCGGATGAACGCAGCGATATCTTCCAGTGTCACGTAATCGCTGGTCTCGGTATTATAGAGACGCCGGCTCGCGTATCGCTTGATCAGCAGCGGTTTATTTGCCTCGGCCATGATCGTCCCTCCCAAGACATATTGCAGTGCAGAGAAGCCTATGCCGCGTCTGCGCAAAAAGAAAGAGGCTTGATCAAGTGACACCCGTCATTATGGATGCCGTCATGTATCTTAGGTTTGTTCATGACGTGCCCGTCGATGGCTTGAACGCGCGCCAGGGGTTTTTGGCGGCAGCCTATTTACTAAACCGAAACATCGCACTGGATGATAGTTTCAAGCGCAGTCTAGCGGAACATATCAGCTGGTCTGAAGACATCCTCGCCCAGCCAGATCGGTTTAATCGGTCCAAATCCAAGGGGGCATGGCGGCGGAACACAAAAGGCTTAAGCTGGTTCAGATCAAGTGCCACAGATCACATCGACCGAGCGATCGCGCTCAATGATTTGCTAGCCCAACGAGGCATTGTGATCGCAACACTTCGCACGGACCGTATTGGATATGTCGTTTATCAGGATGACTATCAGGTTGTCGCAGAGCCATTTGCGGATACACCTCGATAAACAAAAAACGGCCCGCGATGCGGACCGTTTCTTGATATCAAACCCTAGGGAGGCAAGGGCGATTTTAAATCAGCTTACTTTGCAGCAGCAGTTGCCTTCTTGGCAGCAGCAGTCACCTCGTTAGTGGCTTTCTTTGCAGCAGCAGTCATGTCCTCAGACATATCCTTGCCAGCGGCCAGAACCAGTTCCATGGTCTGTGTCTGCACTTTTTTCGCGATTTCAGCGAAAGCAGACATGTGCTCGGCAGCGGATTCAGCTTGTGCAGAAGCGAAATCAGTCATTGCTTTTGCATAGTCAGCAGGCTCTGCCTTTGCTTTGGACATGGCTTCAACTTTGGCCAGTGTGTCCTGTGTCCACTTTGCGGACAGCTCAGCAGATTTGCCAGCAGCGTCGATTGCAACACCAGACATTTTCTCGGCGAGAGTTGTCTGGTTCTTGAACTGCTCTTCCATTGCCTTTGTGTCGACAGGGAATGCGCCCATCATGTCTTTGAAGATCGCGGTGAAGTCTTGTGTCTTAGCCATTTTATCAGTCTCTTTCATGTCGGTGCGGAGCCCCCTCCGCGGTTATCTTGTGACACCAATATGCATGCTGCAGCGCAGCATTTCAAGTATTTTTTCTGCACTGCAGCATTTTTTTCTGCGGCCGCAAATTTATTAAGCGGAATCGGCTACTTAGTCACCACATAGGTGCCCGGCGCGGGTGCCAGAACCGGGTGATCGGCGTCGCCCGGCTCTCGTGCCGGTACCTTTTTGCCAGATTTTTGTGACAGCCACGTGTCCCAGCGCGGCCACCAGGACCCTTCGTGTTTTTCGGCCGCGTCATACCAGTCATCGACCGTCAGACCCATTTCAGGGTTGGTATAGTGACCGTATTTCTTTTTGCTCGGCGGGTTCACGATGCCCGCAATATGGCCAGACTCAGACAGGATGAACGTTTTGTCTTTCGCCCCCATCTTCTGAACACCTGTGTAACTGCTTTTCCACGCGGCAATGTGATCGGTCTCGCAGGCGATGGCGCAAAGCGGCACAGTCACATCCTTGATATGTAGGGTCGTCCCGCAAACCTCGAACCCGTCGGTCGCGAATTTGTCGTCCTGACACAGGCCCCGCAGATATTCGATTGCCATGCAGGCGGGCAGGTTCGTGCCGTCCCCGTTCCAGTAGAGCAAGTCAAAGGCGGGCGGCGCTTTGCCCATCATATAGCTTTTGATCGCTGGCCCATAGATCAGATCATTTGCCCGCAGATAGGAAAACGTGCGCGACATGAAGAATGAATCGAGGATGCCGTTTTCCGTCACCTCGGCCTCAATCCCGTCGACAAAATCATCCTGCAGGAAGACCCCCACTTCACCCCGGTCCGAAAAATCCGTGAGCGTGGTAAAGAACGTGGCCGCGTTTACCGACGTATCCTTGCGTTGCTTCATCAGCGCCAGCGTCAGGGACAGGGTGGTGCCCGCGATGCAGTAGCCCACGGCATTCACCTTTTTGACGCCGCAGATCTTTTTGACCTCATCAATCGCAATCAGATAGCCGTCTTCGATGTAATCGCTCATCGATGTATCGCGATACCCCGCATCGGGGTTCACCCATGAGACGATGAATACAGTGTACCCCTGCTCTACCGCCCATTTGATCAGGCTGTTTTGCGGCTTAAGGTCGAGAATATAGAACTTGTTGATCCAGGGCGGAAAGATGATCAGAGGAGTGGAGTAGACCTTTTCGGTCGTGGGCGCATACTGGATCAACTCAAACATATGGTTGCGGAACACAACCGACCCCGGCGTCGTGGCCAGATTTTCGCCCAGCTTGAACGCCTTCTTGTCAGCCAGCGTGACCACCAGATCGCCGTCATTCGCTTCCAGGTCGGCAACAAGATTTTCCAGCCCAGCCACAAGGCTTTCGCCATCCGTCTCGGCCGCCAATGCCAGCGCCTCTGGATTGGTCGGCAGGAAATTGGTCGGGCTCATCATATCGACCAGTTGCTGGCTGAAATAGCGCAACCGCTTCTTTTCCTCAGAATCAAGGTCTTCGATATCCTCGACCGCCTGCTGCACTGCGGCGGCGTTCATCAGGTATTGTTGCTTGATGAAATTGAAATACGGGTTGGTGTCCCACAACTCGTGGGCAAAGCGGCGATCCTTGGGGGTTTCATCCGTTGGCGGTTCCAGCTTGCCCTGCGCCAGCAAGTGCTGCGCCTCGACATAATGCTTGACCGACTTCCCCCAGAACTCAAGCTGATGTTCGATCAGCTTGGCGGGATTGTTCACCATTTCAGTCATATAGGCGGTCGCGGCCTTGACATAAAGGTCATGACTCGGCCCTTGCAGCGGTGGCGCAATCGGGCGCGCCTGACCCAATGCGGTCAACAAACGTTGGGTTAATTCTTCGACACGGGCAAGGTTGGCTTCCAGTTTTGCAACATTGTGTGCGGAAGTTACGTCATCCGCCAAATCGTTAGTTGTCATGTTAACCTTCCTATGCGTATGCTGCAGTCGCAGCATTCTGTCTGCGCGCCCCAGTTCGGAGACCCGTGTGATGAAGTATATGATGACCTACGACCTGATGGAAAGCGCGCGTAATACAAATCAGTGGTTGGGGGCAACCGCACGCGCTTTCGCTTCCTATCCTGCCATGTCCTGGGGGGCCAACCCTGCCATGGATTGGCTGAAAGCCTGGGGCGAGGTGACCGAACGCAGCTTTGCACGGATGGTGGTCAAGCCGGACTGGAACATCCCTGTCCAGACCAGCCATGACGGCACCGACATGGTCGTGACCACTGAAACCGTTGTTGAACGACCTTTTGGCGATCTTGTCCGCTTTCGTGTTGGCAGCCGCCCTGACCGGACGCGCCGCGTTCTGTTGGTGGCCCCGATGTCCGGTCACTATGCGACACTCCTCCGCAAGACGGTCATCAGTCTGCTGCCCGATTGTGACGTCTACATCACAGACTGGCACAATGCGCGCGACATACCCGTAAGCGCAGGCAAGTTCGATATTGAGGATTACACACTCTACCTTGTCGATTTCATGCGCGAGCTTGGCTCTGACATCCATGTCATCGCTGTTTGCCAACCGGTTCCGCTGACCCTCGCCGCCACCGCATATCTGGCCGAGCAGGACCCCGACGCGCAGCCCAAATCGCTGACGCTGATCGGCGGCCCCGTGGACCCGGAAGCGAACCACACCGAAGTCACCGACTTTGGCCGCACGGTCACCATGGGCCAGTTGGAAGAAACGATGATCCAGCGGGTCGGTTTCAAATATGCAGGCGTTGGGCGCATGGTCTATCCGGGTCTGCTGCAACTGGCATCGTTCATTTCCATGAACGCCGAAACCCACGCCAATTCCTTCCGGGATGAGATCATTCGCGTCGCCAAGGGCGAAGCGTCTGAACATGACCGGCACAACAATTTCTACGACGAATACCTCGCGGTCATGGACATGACGTCAGAATTCTACCTGTCCACCGTCGAACGGATCTTCAAAGGTCGCGAGATCGCGCGCAATGAATTCATCGTTGACGGGCACAAGGTCGACTTCAGCAAGATCACGACCGTCGCGGTCAAGATCGTCGAAGGGGAAGAGGATGACATCTCCGCCCCCGGCCAATGCCTCGCCGCACTTGATCTGCTGACTGGTCTGCCGGACGACAAAAAGGCGGCACATCTCGAACCGGGCGCAGGTCACTACGGCATCTTCGCAGGCGGTAGCTGGCGGAACAACATCCGGCCACTGGTTCTGGAATTCATCGATGCAAATTCCGACGGGCCAAAGCGCAAATCAGCCAAGGTCGTCAAACTCAAATAGGGGCGACACAACACCGCCCCCTTATGGCCCTGATCAGGCCATGACCGATTGTTCGGCAAAGTTCAGGTTCATTGGCTGGTCCAGAACCTCTCTTGCATCCGATGTCACCGGCACGTTGTCATCGACCTCGCGCAGATCAAAGCCGCGCGACCAACACTGACCTTCGCCGCGCAGATAAAACCCGTAATGCAGGGTGTCCGCATCGTCCGGCACATCCAGCACGATATGCCGTTTCGTCCAGTCCTGCGTGCCTTGCAACACACCGTCCGACCGCCGGTCCTCCATATTGTCAAAGCGGATGTTCCGCCCCACAGCGTCATCAATGCGCATCCAGATCGTCACGGCCCCGGTCACATGGGCGCAGGACAGATCAACAGACAATTGCAACCGTTTGCCGCGAAAGCCTGCCGCATCCACCATCTGCACCAACGTGGCAAACCCGGTATGCGGTCCGCGATGGTCGAGCGATTGAATGGTGACCGGGGTGCCGGGCGCATCGGGATCCATGCCAATTCGGTAGTCGGTGGCATTTGACCCGGCCACCTGCCACCCCATTGGCAATTGCAGCGGGCCAAAACTATCCCCGGCCAGCGCTGCCGCAGCCGTATTCCAATCAGCATGGCCCAACTGGTGGGCCACAATTTCCAGACATTGGCTATGGCTCAGCTTCAGCCCATGTGCTGCCATATCATTGCGCAGGGCTTTCGCCATCGCCTTTGGGTCGCGTAAAGCGTTCATCTTGATCTCCTTGATCATCGGACAAACCGTAAAACACCAGTGCGCGCATTGCTGACGGGCTTGTCCCGTTCAAAGCAGATCATGATGGGTTTTCAGGTCTTCACCAAACCCGGGGTGTGGGCGCGCGCGGCAGGCGACCTTGGCCTGCGAGTTACGTAACGGCATCCCCGTCTGCGGTCAAGGTCGCAACATCAGTGGCATCTTCATCCAGCGGCGCAAGGCATCGGTGACGGCTTCAGGGGCTTCGGCGGTTGTCAGATAACCGCCCTGCTCGATCACCTCCAGATGACCATAGGGGATCATCTCGGCCATGAACTCCTGCCGTTTGAGCGGAAACTGACCGTTGAAGCGACCGCACAGCACGACGGCGGGCTGCTTGATCTTGCGCAATGTAGCCTGCTGATCCTTGCGGCGTTGCAAGGCTCGGGCTTGCCGCACATAAACTTCGGCACCCAACCCATGCCCCATTTCTTTCAGCAACTGGATCATCGCCGCCTTGTCGGTGTTCGGGGCCATCCAAGTCGAATTCATCTCGTGCTGCAGCACATCATCCATCCGGCCTGACCGGGCGGCAATGATCTGCGCCTCGCGGGCTGCTGCTATTTCGGGCGTGTCGGCCTGCGCGCTGGTATCGATCAGGGCAATGCGGGTCACCCGGTCAGAGGCGCGGCGGATCACCTCCATCGCGACCATGCCGCCCAGGCCCGCGCCCGCCAGTGCAAATTTCGATGGGGCCCATGTCAGGATCTGGCTGGCAATCTCCTCCATCCGCTCGCCCCGCGTGGCAGGCGCGATCATGATCGCATGTTCCTTGGACAATTCTCTGATCTGGTGGCTGAAAATCCGGGCGTCACACATCAGCGGCGGGATCATCACCAGCGTTTCACTCGGCATTCGCTGCCTGCCCGTGCATAATGCGCAATCCTCAACCTTTGTTTTGCGGTCAGTTTGCCCGGCAGGCGGGACCACCGCAAGGGTGCGGCAGTGCTAGAGCCCCTGTAACCAAGCAGATATCCGCCGGGCCAGCGGCTCTGTCTGGTTTGGGCTGAACACATCGCCCGCCATCACATGCCCGTCCGGATCATCACCCGGACCAGGCGTGATGACATCCATGGTCACTGGCCCTGTCCAGCGTGCGGCGACCTTGCGGGTGTCACTGGGATGCACAACCGTGTCCGCCTCATTCAGACAGAAAAACGCTGGGGTTGCGACCTTTGACAAGTCGGCCTTGCGCACCGCGCGCACAGCCTGACCCATCGGATGCACAGCCTCGGTCGGGTAACTTGTGGTCCAATAAGCGGTGTGCCTGTCGTTAATCGGCTCAAACCGACGGGTCCGCCCGGCCACGTATTTGCCCCAGTGTTTGACCGCTGGCGCATCCAGCACCACCTGCGCAAGCCGGTTTCGCAAACCAAAATTGGGCGAGATATAGATCGCGGCCTTCGCCGGAACACCGTCTGCCAACGCCAATGTGGCCAGCGTACAGCCCGTCGAACACCCCATGATCACGATCTCATCGCCGATGCTCTGCGCAATCTCTACCGCTTCAGCAACATCCGCACGCCAATCTTCATAGGTCGCCGTCGCCATCGCGGCACTATCCTGTCCGTGACCCGTCAAACGGGTGAAATGGATATTGGCACCCAAATCCTTGGCCACCAGATCAGGCAGCGGGCGCAGTTCTTCCGGTGAGGCGGAAAACCCATGAATATAAAGCAGCGAAACCGGCGTCTTGACCCCCGGCTTATCGGCCCAGATCACACGTTTTTTGCACCCTTCGCGCAGGTTGGGCACGATGGCTTCCCGGTCAGCCAGCCAGGTTTCGATGTCTTCAATATTAACCATGGGACGCCACATGCCTGCTGACGGGCCGATAGATCGCGATCAACCCGATAATCGACACCAAGAAGATACCCGAAGGCACCAATGTCAACGCCGTCTTCAGCGCATCCAGCGCGCTTTGGGTCTGTTGCACAACACCGCTGTCAGACGACTGCCAGCCGGCCGCCGACAGGATCAGGCCCAGTACCAGCGGGGCAATGGCATTGGCCACCTTCTGACCAAAAAGCCAGACCGCGCTGAACGCACCCTCAATCGCCTCGCCGCTTTCGGCGCGGGTCACATCCATCAGGTCGGGATACATAGCCCACGGGATCTGCTGATAGGCGCCGTTGGTAAGACCTGCACATAGAAACAGGAGGGCCATGGTGGTGACGCCTGTGGCGGGCAGGCTCATCCAGATCAGAACCAGCACCAGAATGTACAACCCCATGCCCAGATTAAGCGCCCAAGTCTTGCCTAACCACGCACTCAGCCGCACCCAGATGAACTGGCTGATGACAGAGCCCACGATGAACATCGCAAACAGCGTCGAAAAAACCCCCAAAGCGGCAGCAAGCCCTGACAACATGCTGCGCCCGTCATCCTGCATCAGATACAGGGCCGCCAGTTGCAACCCGGCCGCGATCAACGCCACCCCCAACGTCAGAACACCGTAAAGCACCACCAGAACAACAAATGCGCGATTGCGCATTACCAGCCGCACGATCTCCATGAAGCTGCCCGATGCAGCCGATGGGATACGTGGCGCGTTGCGCGTGGCCAGCAGCATCCCCCAGATTGTCAGCACCACCACCGGGGCGACCAGCAAAACAGCGCGCAAATACCCTTCGCGCGTATCGCCCGCCATCGCTGGGACCAGCGCCCCAGCCGTCAGCAAACCCAATGACGCAAAGGTCATGCGAAACGCCATCATCGCAGAGCGTTCATGCGGCTCTTGGGTCATCTCACCGGCCATGGCACCATAGGGAATGGCCACAAACGTGAACCCGACCGTGGCGACACCAAAGAACGCCACCACCCAGATCGCATTGAACTGCCAACTCATCCCCATGGGCACAGCGAACATACCCACGATGCCAAGGGCCAGAACAATTGCACCCACCGCAATCCATGGGGCACGGCGGCCCCAGCGGCTGTTGGTGCGGTCCGAAAGGTAGCCCACGAGCGGATCAGTCACCACGTCAAACGCCAGAACGGCAAAAGTTACAAACCCGGCAACCGATGGCGGCACACCAAGAAAAGTGGTCAGATAGGTAAAGACCAGCAGTTGCTTGACCACAACAAAGACATTGACACCCATATCGGCCAGGCCCCAGCCTGCCTTCTGCCCTACTGATAACGCCATACTCGTTCTCCCGCGGCTCGGCGCAGGTTAGGCAATCACGGACCCATGGCGAAACAGCGACGTTGCGTAAGATGGGTTTTAACCCATCGCCCGGTCCAGAACATCCGTAACAGACGTGGCAATCAGTTCCAGACAGGTGTCATCGGAAAACCGGTGATCAGCCCCATCCACCAGCGTCAGGCGCATATCGGGGCCCTCCGCATGCTCCAGCAGGCGCAAGGCCACCGCCATATCCACATCCGCATCCGCAGTGCCCTGCAGGAACCGGACCGGAAACGGCAAAGGCAGCGGATCGCGCAGCACCAGCCGGTCGCGCCCCTCTTCGATCAACCGCTTGGTGATAACGTAAGGCTCACCATATTCCGACGGCAGCGCCACCTGGCCTGCGCTGTCCAGCTCTGCCTTCTGCGCCTCCGAAAACCCCGTCCACATGCTGTCCTCGGTGAAATCCGGGGCTGCCGCGATGGTGACCAGCCCTGCCACCCGGTCCGGCAATGCGCGGGCGACCAACAGCGATATCCAGCCCCCCATGGACGAGCCCACCAGCACCACCGGCCCCTCAATCAAACCCAGCGCCGCACAGGCATCCTCGAACCAGTCACCGATACAGCCATCGGTAAACGCCTCACTGCTTTCGCCATGGCCCGAATAATCAAACCGCAGAAACGCACGGCCCTGCGCGCGGGCCCACTCCTCTATATACACCGCCTTGGTGCCCTGCATGTCGGACTTGAACCCGCCAAGGAAAACCACCGCCGGGCCATCACCCGCAGTCAGGTGATAGGCAATCCGCCTGCCCTGCGGGGTTGTAAAAGTTTCAGCCATGCTGCACCTCGTCCAGTCCTGCCGCAATCATGGCGGCACCAAAACACATGGCCGCGAAAAGGCCAATCACCAGCGGCACGCTGAACGCCGCAATCGCGGCAAACCCGGCACCGGCCACCAGCAGAACCAGCCCGACAATGGTATTCGACAGCGCAGTGTAACTGGCACGATCCTCAGGCCCTGCCATGTCAACCAGATGGGTGGACCGGCCCTGCCGAACCCCGTGATAGGCAATCATCAGACCAAACAGGACAACGGGTATCACACCCGGGACCGTCGCGATCCCGGTCAGCGCCAGCACCACCATCGCGGCCAGAACCGCACCACCGGCAAGACCCGCCAATTGCAGCACCCGGCGCGATGACCGGTCCGATAACCGGCCCCAGACATAGGATGACAACAGCGATGCGACAGCCGACGCCAGCACCAGTGCACCCAACTGGCCGAACGCCCCGTCAGGCTGCAGCATTACCAGATAAGGCGGGGCCAATGCTGTGCCCACCAGCAATGACCGCACGATGATAAACCGGGCCAGTTGCGGGCGCTCGCGCAACAGCGAAAACTGCGCCAGCCCGTTGGCGGCGGAATCCTCGTCCGACGGGGCCTCGTCCATGGTGGCAAACACCAGCGCGGCCAGCACCCACAACCCGGCAGCCAGCAGGATCGCCCCTTCGACCAGCACATAACGGTCGCCGATGCCCGACATCAGGACAATCGCAAACACGATCACACCCAGCGCCGCGGCAGAACTGGCAAAGCCGGTGGCGGTGCCCCGGCGCGATTTGCCCACGGTCTTGCCCAGAATATCCTTGTAGCTTGCCGAACAGACCGACCGGGCCAGCGCCAGCACGGCCAGCAGACCCACAATCACCGCCCCGGCCAACCAGCCTTCCAGCGTCAGGGCGGCGATGGCGATCCCGGCGGCACTGATCCCCTGCACAAACGCACCGCCCGCCCAGAACCATTTGCGGATGCGGGCGCGGGTGATGAACGGCGTGGTGAAAAGCTGCGGCAGCAACGCACCGGCCTCGCGGACCGGGACCAGCAGACCGGTCCAGAACGCCCCGGCGCCCAGATGGGTCAACAACCAGCTCAACACCAGTTTAGGGTCAATCAGACCATCGGCAATCTTGCTGGCACTCAACGACAGAACATGGCGCAGAAAACTGCCCGGCTCGGCCTCTTGCGCGGGCTGCGGCAGATCAGGGTCCGCACCCGTATCATCGGTCACGATGTCGAAGATCTGTTCGGTTGTGGTGTCGGCCATCTGTCGTCTCCTTCTGCGATCACTATCTAGGGCGGCCGACAGATTTTCACGTTACCATCTTGTCACGTGACTATATTGTCACCTATAAGTGATTCCATGGATGCCATTTTCAAAGCTCTCAACGATCCTGCCCGGCGCGACCTGCTCGACAGTTTGCGGCGCAAGGATGGTCAGTCACTCAGCGACCTCGAACAGGTTCTGGATATGTCACGCTTTGGGGTGATGAAGCATCTCAAGGTCCTGGAAGACGCGAAACTGATCGTCACCCGCAAGATGGGACGGTTCAAGTACCACTACCTCAACGTCCTGCCCCTGCAAGAGGTGATGGACCGCTGGGCCGCGCCCTTTCTTCAAAGACAGGCGCGCGCGCTGACCGAACTGAAACTGAAACTGGAAAGAGACACCAAGATGGGAAAACCCGATTTCGTGATGCAGACATTCATCCGCTGCACCCAAGACGCGCTTTGGTCCGCCCTGACAGAGGCCGACCAGATGGCCGCCTACCATTTTGCCTGCAACAGCGTGCAGGGCAATCCGGCGGTTGATCAGGCGACCACATTCATTCTGCCCAATGGCGACGCGATGCTGCGGCAGGTCACAACGGCGCTTGACCCGAAATCGCGGATCGCCATGACATTCGAACCGCTTTTCATGGGCCCAGATGCGCCCACCAGCCACATGGTCTATCAGATCGAACCGCAGGGCGACCAGTGCAAGCTGACCATCGAACATTATGACATGGCCCCGGGTCAGGAAGGCTTCGGCGAAGGCTGGGCGCGTCTGGCCGCCTCACTCAAATCCTATCTGGAAACCGGAACCGGCCTGAAGGCCGCGATGCAACAAGGAGCATGACAATGGAAACCTTCCCAACCGAACTGGGCATACTGACCTGTCTTGCGATCCTCGCGGCATCGCTCTGGATTCCCTATATCGTCGGCATGAAGACGGCAGCCGAAGGATCATTGCCCGCCGATGCGCCTGATGGCTTCGTGCGGATATCCAACCCCGCCCTGCACCGCCCTTGGGTGCAGCGGGCATACCGCGCCCATCTCAACCTGCTGGAACAGCTGGTGCCGTTCGCGCTCTTGGTCTTCATCGTCGACAGGCTCGACGGGTTCACCGCGCTCACCTACTGGACGGCGATCGCGTTTTTCTGGCTGCGGGTGGTGCACGCGGTCGGCTACATCACCGGCAAGGCGGCATTTCCGCTGCGCCCGATCATCTTCACGGCCGGTTGGGTGTGCTGTCTAATCATGGCCTACGCGGCTTTTGCGGCGGGGCTGGCGTAAACACGGGGTTAACGATGCAAGCGTTGGGGTCCGACGTTTTGCCGACACAAATCCGACGCAAATCCGACGCAACGCCGACCGCCATTTCAGGCCAATTCAACCCCCAACATAGACGCTGGTTTTGGGCCGGTAAAAGATTTTCTGATCATGCAACCGGCCCAGCAACTCCTCGCCCTCGCGCTGGTCCTGTTCGATCACCTTGATCGATTCCAGATGGGCCGGGTTCTCTTCCGACAAGGCCCGGCGCATCTTGCACAATTCACGGCCACGGGCGCGCAAAGCCTCCTCGATCAGATCAACATCAGTGATGCTCAATTCGAACTGGCGGTTGTAGCGTGGCATGTAATATCCCCAAGATGTGGGTTTCCCATCGGAAACATGCGTCGTATCTAACGCGCCAAACGTCGCAGTCAACGTATATCTGGGTATACCATCGTTCGGACTTGACCAAAGCCCCGCTTGGCGGCATCTAGCCATCACACATAACCCGCAACCGGGCGTTCCGTGGGCGCCAAACTGACGAGGAGCTTAAGGCCGATGGCCCAGATTTCCCTGACTTTTCCTGATGGTAACAGCCGATCCTACGAGGCCGGGGTAACGCCTGCTGACGTCGCCGCCGACATTTCATCCAGCCTGCGAAAGAAGGCGATTTCAGCCACGGTCAATGACCAGCACTGGGATCTGCAATGGCCCATCGAAACGGATTCCGCCATTGCAATCAACACGATGAAGGACGAAGCGCCAGCGCTCGAACTGGTTCGTCATGATCTGGCGCATATCATGGCGCGCGCCGTGCAGGAAATTTGGCCTGAAACGCAGGTCACAATCGGCCCCGTGATCGAAAACGGCTGGTACTACGATTTCGACCGCGAGGAACCGTTCGTCCCAGAAGACCTCGCCCTGATCGAAAAAAAGATGAAGGAAATCATCAACAAACGGGACGACGTGCGCACGGAAATCTGGGACCGGCCCAAGGCAATCCAGTATTACAACGACCGGGGCGAGCCCTATAAGGTCGAACTGATCGAAGCCATCCCGGGCGACGAACCCCTGCGCATGTACTGGCACGGCGACTGGCAGGACCTGTGCCGCGGTCCGCACCTGCAGCACACGGGGCAAGTGCCCGCCGACGCGTTCAAGCTGATGTCCATCGCCGGTGCCTATTGGCGCGGCGACAGCAATCGCCCCATGCTGCAACGCATCTACGGTGCTGCCTTTCGCAACAAGGAAGACCTCAAGGCATATCTGCACCGGCTGGAGGAAGCAGCCAAGCGCGACCACCGCAAACTGGGCCGCGAGATGGACCTGTTCCACATGCAGGAAGAGGCGCCCGGCCAGATTTTCTGGCATCCGAATGGCTGGACGATCTACACCGAATTGCAGGACTTCATCCGGCGCAAACAGCGGGCGGGTGGCTATGTTGAGGTCAACACACCGCAGGTTGTCGACCGTGTGCTATGGGAAAAATCCGGCCACTGGGAAAAATTCCAGGAGTCCATGTTCATCGTGGAAGTGGATGAAAGCCGCACCGAAGAGGGCGACAATGCCCAGAACTTCGATGAACGCGTCAATGACCCAAAGCATACACGGGTCAATGCGCTCAAGCCCATGAACTGCCCCTGCCACGTGCAGATTTTCAATCAGGGGCTAAAATCCTATCGCGATCTGCCATTGCGCATGGCCGAATTCGGATCTTGTGCGCGCTATGAACCGTCAGGCGCGCTGCACGGGATCATGCGGGTGCGCGGGTTTACCCAGGATGACGGTCATATCTTCTGCCGCGAGGACCAGATCGAAAGCGAAACAGCAATCTATATCGACTTCCTGTCTTCAATTTATCACGACCTGGGCTTTGACAGCTTCAAGGTGAAATTCTCTGACCGCCCGGAAAAGCGGGCCGGGACTGATGAGACATGGGACAAGGCCGAGGCAGCATTGCTGTCGGCGACACGCGCTGCGGGGATTGAGCCAGAGCTGAACCCCGGCGAAGGCGCGTTTTATGGCCCCAAACTAGAATTCGTGCTGACGGACGCGATTGGGCGGGATTGGCAATGCGGCACGCATCAGGTGGATTTTGTTCTGCCCGAGCGGCTGAATGCGGACTATATTGGCGAAGACGGCAACAAACACCGTCCCGTTATGCTGCACCGCGCCACGCTGGGATCATTTGAGCGGTTCATCGGCATCCTGATTGAAGAACACGCAGGCAAACTGCCGTTCTGGCTGGCACCGCGTCAGGTCGTCGTCGCGACCATCGTGTCCGACGCGGACGATTACGCGCAAGAAGTCGTAACGGCCTTGAAAGCAGCCGGTGTCCGGGCCGAGGCGGATACGCGCAATGAAAAGATCAACTATAAGGTCCGCGAACATTCAGTCGGCAAAGTGCCGGTCATTCTGGCGCTTGGCGCACGCGAGGTCGACGACAAGACAGTCACCGTGCGCCGTCTGGGTGAAAACAAGACAAGTGTAACATCACTTGATGAAATTGTTGCAGAACTGGGCAAAGCGGCAACGCCACCCGATCTGCTGTAACATTTCGAAACAGGTTATTGAAACAAACCCGCCGGTTTCAAACCCGGCGGGCCCTTTGTTTTTATGACTATCGGTGGGCGACCGCCCGCCGCATCGCCTGTGCCCCTCACACGACCTCACGGAACCGCGATGCACGGGGCTGTGAATAGAAAACCGATCTGGCATAAGGTTACTGTCTGGTCAGCACCGGTATGCGGTGACTGCATAACGAAATTCAACCGAAGGAACCCTCGATGTCCAAAGCTTCAAAATCTCTCGTTCTGGCAAGCGCCGTTGCTACAGCGCTGACCGGTCTGGCCACCACATCTGCTGCAGCAGGTGATGTGAAATGCTACGGCGTGTCGCTGGCTGGCGAAAACGACTGTGCAGCTGGCCCCGGCACTACATGTGCAGGCACATCGACCATCGACTATCAGGGCAACGCCTGGACGCTTGTTCCCGAAGGCACCTGCGAAACAATGGACCTGCCAGCCATGGCAGACGGCACACCACGCGAAGGATCGCTGGAAGAGCTTGATCGCGATCTGCCTGCATAAATCGATCATGATAAGGTAAGGTGGGCACGAACTCACCTTACCCTCTGACCAAACGGGGCCAGACGATGCTTGATTCCGCACGCCATTCATCCCTGCCGCCCCGTCCCGGCGTTGGCTACAAACCCCAACATTACCGCGACATCATGGCTGATCCCGGCCCTGTCGGCTGGCTGGAAATCCACGCCGAAAACTACATGGGCGATGGTGGTCGCCCGATTGCGCAACTGCGTCACCTTGCTGAACGCTTTCCGATCTCGGTGCATGGCGTGGGACTGTCCATCGGGGGCGAGGGCGATCTTGACCCCGACCATCTGGCCCGGCTGAAACATTTGGTGGGCTGGCTGAACCCCGCCAGCTTTTCCGAACATCTCGCGTGGTCCACCCATGACGCACATTTCTTCAACGACCTGCTGCCCTTGCCATACAACGCAGCAACCCTCCACAGGGTCGCGTCCCATATCGATCAGGTACAGGACGTGCTGGGTCGGCAAATGCTGCTGGAAAACCCGTCCAGCTACCTCGCCTTTGCCGACTCCACCATGTCAGAGACTGATTTCCTGCGCGCGCTTGTCACGCGCACTGGCTGTGGCCTGCTTTTGGACGTCAACAATGTCTTTGTCAGCGCAACCAACCTGAAAACGTCACCGAAAGCTTACATTGATGACTTCCCACTGGAGGCTGTCGGTGAAATCCATCTTGGCGGCCACGACGAGGATGAAGACGAAACCGGCGCCCCACTCCTGATCGACAGCCATGGCAAGGCGGTGGTTGATCCTGTCTGGGTGCTGCTGGATTACACACTTGCCAAGTCCGGCCCCAAACCGCTGTTGATCGAATGGGACAATGACGTACCGGCCTGGCCGGTTCTGGCGGATGAAATTCGCCGCGCCGAGAGCGCATTGTCATTGGTGACAATATGACCGTCACGCAAGCCAATTTCACGGCTGCGATGTTGGATCCCAACGCTGCTGTTCCCACAGGACTGCAAAATCCCAATGGGCACATTGCTAGTAAGCGCTTCAACGTCTACCGCAACAATGTTGCCGTAAGCCTGTCTGACGCGCTGGAAACGGCTTTCCCGGTGGTCCGCAAACTTGTCGGTGACACGTTTTTCCGCGCGATGGCGGGCGTTTATCTTCGCCAGCATCCGCCAACATCCCCGCTGATGATGTTCTATGGTGAGGATATGCCCGTGTTCCTCAGCGGTTTTGAACCGGCCAGATCGCTGCCCTATCTACCCGACATCGCCCGTATCGATTTGGGCCTGCGCCGCGCCTATCACGCAGCGGACGCCACCCCGGTGGATGGTCAGGTACTTGGCACATTTGACCCCGAAACACTGATGAAGATGCGATTGCGCATTGCCCCTGCGGCGCAAACAATTGCATCGGACTTCCCCATCTACAGCATCTACCGCGCCAATACCGCTCCCGATGAACCCAAACCCGTGATGCAGGCGGAGGCCGTGCTGATCACCCGTGCCGGGTTTGACCCCGATATTCACCTGATCAACAACGCTGCAGCCACTTGTGTCACCGCACTCGCCGACGGGCAGTCACTGGGCGAGGCCATCGACACCGCTGGCGAAACGCTCGATCTTGCTGGCGTCCTGAACTTGCTGCTGTCCCACGGCGCTGTGACCGAAATTTACTGAAAGGCCCCTCCCCCATGAATATGATCGTTTCCCCGCTTGAGCCGATGACCGAACCGATGAACCGCGCCGGCGATCAGGTCCTGCCCCTGTTGGCGCGCCTCGTCTTTGCGGGGGTACTGCTACAGTATTTCTGGAATTCGGGCCTGACCAAACTGGGAGACGGGTTTTTCGGCTTTCTGACCCCGTCATCGGGGGCCTATGTCCAGATTTTCCCCAAAGCGATGGAGGCAGCAGGGTATGACACATCACAACTGGGCGTCTTTCACTGGGCCGTCGTGGTCGGCGGGACGGTGGCGGAATTCGTCCTGCCATTGCTGATCATTGTGGGTTTACTGACGCGTTTGTCGGCGATCGGCATGATTGGCTTCATCATCGTCCAGTCGCTGACAGACCTCTATGGCCACGGCGGGATCGAACACGAAGGCACACTTGGCGCATGGTTCGACCGGTTCTCTGACGCGCTGATCCTCGATCAGCGGGCATTCTGGGTGCTGTGCCTTCTGATCCTGGTGTTCAAAGGGCCAGGGCTGTTGTCGCTCGACCGGGCTATCTTCAAAAGTGCGCCTTAGGCTCATCCGGCTGACCGGCGGCAATCGCCAGCAGACCACCCAGACCGGCAAAGCCGATGGGAAACATCGTTGCTACATTGAATCCAAAGGCGGCATAGAAACAGGCCGCCGCCAGCACCATCAGGATACCACCCCATAGCGCGCGGGCCTTTGCCATGGCGCCGCCTGCGATAGCCAAAAGTGGTGCCATAAAGCTGGCGAAACGGATGAAGCCGGGGTTTTCGAACATGCCGAATAACTCACCCACTTCGGCATGTTGCTCTGACAGCTCTGCATAACCATAGCCGAACAGGCCCACGAAAATCCCCATAACGCCCGCGATCAGGCCCAGTGTCATTGCCGCATTGCGCATGCGTGTCTCCTTACTGCTCTGAAATTTACTTATGCAGTGTCAGATCATTCGCCAAGGTATCGTGCCTGAACGTCAGGTTTCCAGCCGATCGTCCATTCACCGCCCATCTCAATTACAGGGCGTTTCATCAGCGTCGGATGGGCCGCCAACAGGGCGGCCGGATCAGCCGCCTTTTCATCATCCGACAGCCCGCGCCAGGTCGTCGAGGCACGATTGATCGCCGTCTCACCGAATGCAGCGATGATCGCACCGCGATCTTCGTCGCTCATACCGTCAGCGCGCACATCGATCACCTTGAGGTTGTGGCCCGCAGCTGCCAGCGCTTTGAGCGCTTTGCGGCATGTGTCGCATGATTTCAGACCAAAGAAACGCATTTTACCTGTCCTATGTGCAAGGGATTGCCGGTTCGCGGGGATGCGACGACTTGTCATTTGCCTTTTGGATAAAACACTTAAGTGTAAAGGTACAAGGCCAAGGGAAGTCCGCTTTGTCGCGGGGCCCAAGTGCTGCCCTGCCCGCTACGGGCGCGACATGAAGGAGTGCTGACAATGCCGAGTGGCACTGTAAAGTGGTTCAATACAACGAAAGGTTATGGGTTCATCGCACCCGATGACGGTGGTGCTGACATTTTTGTGCATATCTCAGCTGTAGAACAATCCGGTCTGACAGGCTTGGCTGATGATCAAAAAGTGACTTTTGAACTGGTAGAAGGTCGCGATGGACGCAAAATGGCCGGGAACCTGTCAGTGGGTGGTTGATCCACTGGAAAGCCTTTGCGAAACCAGTTGGCGCTGAGCCCCTGTTTCAGGGCTCAGGCTGCCAGTTTGTTTGAATCGCCAGACTTGCCCGAAATAGCGCACGGGGCGTGACCGGTGCGGTTCTCCGCCTCTCGGGTCAACCGCTCCACCAGATCCATCTGGATCGGCAAAAAGGCGCGGCGGGTGGTGTCTTCGTCAGATGGTCCGTTTGTCTTTTTTGTCGTCATATCTATCCCCAGTTCTTGATTTCTCAAAACGTTTGTACTGGAAACGCCCCCATCTGGATGAGGGGAACCTCGCGGCACATTTCCCCCAGTGACGTGGGGTCATGAACATAACAGGCCCGATTTTCACGCGATCTGCTGCGTGGCGCAGGCGGTAACAACTACCGAAGGTTCTTGCTTACGTATGCAAGAACAACCTCAGGGTGCTCTCTAATACTTTACGAATCGTTAACTGTGACCCCTTGTCGTCGCGTCAGCTTTGGCGTTTGTCGCCAGCGGAGCGTGGTAGAAGCCACACGTGCGGGGGCAATATCCTCACCACAATCGGTACAATATCCGTAATCCCCCTGCGCAACAGTTGCTCACCACACCATCGGCAGCATTGAGAGCAGCAGAACCGTAGCTCGCTAAGGCCGATCAGTATTTGCGCTGTGGCATCCGGCTGCGGACCATCTCGCGCAGGTCGTCAGGGTCCATGCGTTCCACCGGCGGGTTATAGGCCAGTTCGGCCTCATGCGCCTCGCGGCGGCGTTCATAGACCAGCACGGCACCAGCGCATTGCAGGCTGAACAGCCACAACAGATAGACGATAATTATGCCCGCCATGATCGCATCGATCGGGGCAAAACTATACGACCCGCCGGCATCTACCATGACCGAGAATTCCATAACCCGGGCCATGATCACCTCGCTCAGGCCAAATTGGGTGGCGATGATAAAGGCTGCGGGGATGGCAAGAAAACCCAGCAGGTAGATGATGATGATCAGCAGAACGAGCGACAGAAACCCCGACCCGACACCGGAAAACGGGGTGTGAAACTGCCCATTCGGGTCGCGCCCGGCGGCGCCACCAGCAACAGCTGGCAAAAGGGCCGCGCGCATCAGGACAAATATCAGGCTGGTGGCCAGAAACAGCCAGCCGCTGCCGGAAACACCACCATCAAGTGTAAGATCAGAAAACGGGTCGACGGCCCCAGCCGCCAGTTCGGTCACCTCGGTGGCGGACCCTCCTCCGGAAAACAACACCAGCAACCCTGCCGCCCCGAACGTCACAATCAGCTTGGTCACAGCCTCGAACGCGCCATAGCCCAGGGACGGTAGAAACAGGTTCACGTAAGAGCCTTCCACGGCCTCGCCTCGCGCTTGAAGGCCCAGCCGGGTGCCCACCATCATCGGGATCATCGCCATCACGAATGTCATCGCCAGGATGATACCGATGGCAATCAAGGGTGAGATCAGAGCGGCGAAGATACCCCAGAAGACCGACAGCAGGACATAGAGGACCAGAAAGACCAGCAGAAACGGCAGCACGATCAGGAACCGCCAGAGGATGGAAAACGACAGAGGGAATGCGCGCAGAATAATCATCAATCATAGCCCGATTGTTTTGTTTTATCCGGCCATATGGGCTAATCCCGGCAAAAATGTGAACCGTTCATGTTCGGTTAATGGAATGTGGTGTCATGCGTAGCCGACAGGCAGTGACAGCCTTGATCAGACACGAAGACCGTAACGATCGTACGCGCCACATCAGGGCAGCGCCGGGACCGACGGGGGGGCTGGACCTTCTCGGAAACTGTCCAGTGGACAGTTTCAGGTCCAGGCGGGCGGAGCCCAGGGGGCTCGGCCGTTATGCGCAATATAAGGGCAGCGCCCGGACCTCGGGGTGGGCGCGCCGACATGTGTGCATGGCGGGCCGGTCAATTCAGATGCGGCGGTTATGCAGGGTGCGACGTTGCAGAAGCGCCCTCCCCGTGGGGGAGGGTTTGGACCGTCTCGGAAATGGTCCGGGGGACCATTTCAGGTTCAAACGGGCGGAGCCCCGTCGAGGGTGCGCTTCCGCGCAGCGGAAGCCTTTGGTTACCCTGAAAGCCTTGGCTGGTGTCGCGCACAACAGTAGGGCAGCGCCCGGACCTCGGGATGGGCGCTCAAACGGGTCTGTTTGGCGGGGCTTAGCGTTTAACGGTGACGATGGTGCGGGGTGCGGCGTTGCAAAAGCGCCCTCCACGTGGGGGAGGTCCGGGCGCTGCCCGACGATGCCGGGCGGAGCGTTGGTTAGTTTCCGCCATACTTTCGCGAAAAAGCTTCTAGCGGACTGACTGAGCCGAAATCGTCCTTAACAACACCATCAGATGCCGGGGCAAATAGTCGATTAACCAAAGCTCCCATAAACTCCTCTTTGTTGTGCCCCTTCTCCGCAAGCGCAAGATACGTCTCAGTCATCGTGATCCGCTCAGAGGCGTCATTCCAAAGATGAAGTTGGCTAGCAAAAAGGCGATAGATGATACGGGAAAACACCAATATGAGCCCAATCAATAGAGCAACAACGCCGAAGGCACCTGGGCTGGCGTCTTTCCAATAATTCACGAAAGCTTCAAAACCCTGTTCGAACGAACGAATATATCCCCAAACCACCCATGCCAGCGCCCAAGAGTACCCAAGAAAGATTAAAGCGAAAATGAAAGTTGAAACACGGTGCCACCACCGCTTGTTCTTCCAGTAACTGACCGGCTCTAACAAAGCAATTTTGGTCTCGTAGAACTCCTCAAAGGCCTCGATCCGCCCCTTTGAGTCGGCAATCAGTTTATCAAGCTCATCTTTTGCCGACGTCCTGATCTCGAGCTGTTCTTTGTATACATTGGATTTTTTTCTTGCCAAAAGTCTGGCCAATCCACCCGTCGACTGTCTGACCTTTGCCTCGCGGGCTTCAATCGCTTCATCAAGTTTCCGAAGCCGTTTATCGGCGCCTACCTTCAATTCCGAAATTTCGGAAGAATATTGCTCACTCAACTCGTTGAGTAGGCTACGGGCGCTTGCCGCACCCTTCTTTGTCATGCCAAGCTTGAACGCAGATAGGGCCGCTACCCCCTCCAAGTAAGGACGGGTCAATTGGTTATGATGTGGATGCGGTAACATCGCCGCGTTCAACATGTTCAACGAAAGCTCGGGGTTAATTTTTGCGATATCTTGAGCGTATGCGCCTATCGCTGAGTCTCCACTTAGGTAAGCATCTTTTTCTATCGCTGCCTGAACTTGGGTTAACTGGTTGTTAAGCTCACGCTCATGTCTCAGTTCTTCCGGCTGATTGATGACGTTTTGCGCCGCAGTGTCCAAATTACTCCACCTACTATTCAGGCTATTTTTGACACCAGAACTCAGGTTTGGGTGTTCATCCAACCAACCCCATAACTTGCGCTCTAAACTAACCTAATCCGAAACTGCTTGCGCATCTTTCAGTTGCAGTGACTTGCCGCTTTTTAGTTGAATTTCGTACCCAACTTCACTCACCCAATTATCCCTTCAAACTCCCGCCACTCCCCCTTGGACATGCCCGAGGTCTCCTGCGTCACCTCTTCACCCTTGAGCATCCGTCGCAAGCAATCCAGCGCTTTGCCAGAGAGTGTCGCCCCGCCCATCCGGTAGTCCTCGAACGCGCCATAGGCCGCGGGCACCCAGTCGGCCACCACCTTGCAGATTTCTTCCGCATAGACCCTGATTTCATATTGCGCGTGCGCGTCCGCCCGCAGGCGCAGGAAGTGAAACAGGTTGTGCAAATCCACCTTCCAGTACCATTGGGTGTAGATATTGGCGGGCAGGTTCATGCGGGCCAGTTCGCGGGCAAGGCCTTGCTGGCCCTCCTGCCCGATCATTTCCTCGTAATGGTCATAACACCGGGCCGCATCGCCCTTGAGGTATTCCAGCACGCGGGCCGCTTCTTCACCCGTCAGCGCCTCGCCCCGTCCCTGATTGTTGATGACGGACTGGGCGGCCAGTTTATCGGCCTCCGGGATATAGAATTCACGATCAAGGATCGAATAGCGCGCCGAATATTCGTTCACATTCGCAGTCCGGTGCCGGATCCACTGGCGGGCCACAAAAACAGGCAGCTTCACATGCAGCTTGATCTCGCACATCTCGAACGGGGTCGAATGCCAGTGGCGCATCAGGTAGCGGATCAGCCCTTCGTCATTCTGGACGGATTTGGTGCCCTTGCCATAGCTGACGCGCGCCGCCTGACAGATCGCGGCATCGTCGCCCATATAGTCGATCACCCGGATGAACCCGTGGTCGAGCACGTCATACGCCTTGTAAAGATGCGCCTCCATCCCGTCGGCGACAGCGCGCAGAGTGGACTTGGGGTTGGCGCGCAGGTCATCGATTTCGGCCTGTTGGTCGGGGGTGATTGGCATCCGTTTTCTCCGGCTTTTGCTGAGTCTTTCGCTGACTATAGGGATTGGGCGGCTGTGGCAAAACCTCCATACCGCGAAAACAATGCGTACATCGCCACGGTTGAGCGTTGACATGTGGAAAAGCGGACAAGATGTTACAGTCAAAGAAAAACAAATGAGGCAGAGATCATGACACGACTTGTAACCGCTGCAGCGCTGCTGGCGTTGCTGGCAGCATGTGACGACGACCAACCGCTGAACTTTGACGGCGAAACACCAACGACACCGCCAACGACACCGACGGACGGCGAAGATCCGCTTAACCCGGACGAACTGCCGCCGGTGAATGGTGTGTTTGGCCCTGTCGCAGGGGACATTGATGCTGGTTCATTTTCGACTTCTGGCGGCGGTACTTTACAGGTGTCGATCACGCTTGATGATGACGTATTGCTACAAACCTACACGCGCAACGCGGCGTATGATGTCCCAGGATACCTTGCCTTCACAACTCAGGATGACGCGCTGGATCGCTTCTTCACCGCATTTGGCGCGACTTCTAATGATGGCGATGTTCAGGCTGTGCTTGCGATGGATGGCGGCCAATTCACCAAGTATTTTGGCGGTGTGACATATTCCGCTACCGACTATACCGCACCTTCAAGCGGGCTTGCCAGCTACGCCGGGACCTATGTCGGCATGTCAAACTTTGGCACACGTGACGGCACGCTGCCATCCGGCGCCGATCCAGACCTTCTGCCGGAACGAGCTACCCGGGTTACAGGTGACATCTTCATTAACGCTGACTTCACGGACAACACTTTGAACGGCGCGATCTATGGTCGAGCTTCTCTCGATGGCAGTCCTGTCGCGGTTGATACCGTATTTCTTGTTCCTGCGGGGATTAATGCCGATGGCAGCTTTACCGGTGGTGCCGAAGACCGCGCGCAGGAAAATATCGGATCTTATTCCGGTACTTTCGGCGGCACGAATGCTTCGGGCATTGCTGGCGGCGTGTTTCTGCAAGACTTTGACGGCGGTGTAGATAACGAACAAGAGCGCGGCATATTTGTTCTTAATCAATGTGGAACGCCGGGTGAGGCTGCAATCTGTAATGATGAGGACGTTGACGACGTTGATGAAGACTAGTCGCTGTCTTGTGCTGGCGCTTTGCCTTCTGGGGCAAAGCGCCATGGCCCAGACAACAGTCGACATTCCCATCGATGAAGCCCGTGTCATAGCGACACGGGCGCTTTTGGCTGGAGAGACTGAATTGGCCCTGCAGATCGCGCAGGGCCTTTTGCAGGCAAACCCGGATGACCGCGCAGCATTGCTGGTCGTCGCGGCCGGCGCGCCGCGTGCGGGCGACGCTGCTGCAGGGCGACGGGCAGGTGCCCGGGCCTATGCGTTGTCCCAGACAGATACACAGCGATACGAGGCGGCGCGCCTGACTGCCCTTGCGGCGGCCAATGAAGAACGGTTTACGCTGGCCACATTCTGGCTTCGCCGCGCCCTGACTGTGGTGCCCAACGAACAGGAACGCGAACGGACGCTGGCGGATGCGGCCGGATTGCGGCGCGTTAATCCATGGTCAACAAACCTTGGCTTTGCCATTGTCCCGTCTAACAACGTCAATGGCGGGGCAGATGAAAATGATGTGGACGACCTGGGCGGGCTTCAGGGTAATCTATCTGCGGACGCGCTGGCACTCGCCGGTGTGCGCGCATCCCTGAATTTCTCTACACAGTATCGGTTTTACCAAAGTCCCCGAGACCGGGCGACCGTCGCTTTGCAATATCAGGTTGCGCGGGTCAGGCTGCAGGACGAGATCGTGGACAATCCACAGGATCGGCCAGATGTGGAAGGGGATGAAACGGTCAGAGTGGACGCAGGTGCCTTCGCAACCGATTACCTGCAATTGTCGCTCGGTTACGATCGTGCCTTCGAGGCGGGCACCATCGGGCTCCAGGCCAGTATCGGCACGTTCGAATATGGCGGCGATCCTTACTACGATTTCCAACGACTGCGCCTGACAGGGGCAATTCCCCTGTCAGATCCGCTTGTACTGCAACTCTCGGCGCGGCGCGAATGGCAGGATTATGAAAGCACAACCATCGGCGAGGTGGTTCGGACTACATTGAATGCGGGGCTGTCCTATCGGCTGGACAGCGGTGACCGGATCAGCGCGACCTTGGGTAGCACTGATAGCGACGGTCAAGGCCCATCACAGACTTTCGAGGATTGGAGTCTGCGCTTTGGCTACAGTTTTGCCGAACCTGTCGGTCCGGCCTCGCTCAGTCTCAATGCAGGCGTGAAATTTGCTGACTACCCGGTGTTTTTTAACACAACCGATGGCCGCGAGGACGAGACGTTTTTCTACGGCGTTAATATCGGCTTTCCCGATATTGAATATGCGGGTTTCGTGCCCGGGCTTTCAATTGATGGCAGCCAGTCCGAAAGCAATGTGGGGCGCTTTACCCGCAACAGCCTGTCGGTCGCCTTTACGATCAACTCGGCCTTTTAGCGCCTTGGGGCAGGTTGCAAACTTGGACGGTTCTGTGAACAAACAATTCCCGAGTATCGCGGCCGGGTTGGAGATATGAACTTTGACTGATCTGAGTTTGCCCATCACCAGCTTTGCGGCCATTGCCAATGGGCTGATCCTGTTGCTGCTGACCTATAAGGTCATCGTGCTGCGTCGTCGGGACGGTGTGGTGCTGGGTGACAATGACGACCGGGAAATGATCAAGGCGATCCGTGGGCAGGCCAATGCGGCCGAGCAGATACCGCTCGCCATCATCCTTCTCGCCCTGATCGAACTTCAGGCGGGCAATGTCATCGTACTTGGCGTTCTGGCCGCCGCCTTGACCACGGGTCGCGTCATGCACGCCCTTTATTTCGGCATCCACGGCACCAACTGGCGATTGCGGTTTTACGGGATGCTGCTGACGCTCTTTGCGCAGGCGGGGCTGTTGCTGGCGCTGCTGGTGACGGTCGCACTCTGAGCCGCTATGCGCCGGTACGGGTGATCCAGAAGAACCGGTAAGCCACGGTGCCCACCGCACTGCTCAGCCGATCACGACGGCGCCAGACGCTGATCGCGTCGCGGGGCGTGCGATAGATGCCCAGAAACAGCTCCAGATGCATGAAACGGTTTGCGGTCTGCCCGCCAACGTTCGTGACATCAATCGCCGCAACGGCAATCATGCCGCCTGTCTCGTGACCCTGAAAATAGTTTGGCAGAAACGCGCTTTGCCGTTCTCTTTCCCGGTTGATCGCATAATCGACCGACCAGGAATTCAGTGCCTGCGACCCGGCCTGCACAACTGCCGCAACGGCATCGCCGGTCGATGTTGCCGGCCCATCCCCGCGACCTGCCAATGTGTAACCGGGCGCGGAAAGATTGCCATTGTTCACCTCTGTCCATTGAAAACCCATGATCAATGCTCCTTTGTTCCAATGAACGAAGCATAGAACAGCGCGCGCGGCAGCAATAGGCAGGTTTCCCTGACCCAAGCGTCCGACAACAAAAAAGGCCGCGCAGGTTGCACGGCCCTATCACTGTCCCAAAGTGGCGATCTTTACTTGATCTTGCCTTCTTTGTACTCGACATGCTTGCGCACGACGGGGTCATATTTCCGCACGACCATCTTTTCGGTCATGGTGCGGGCGTTCTTCTTGGTGACGTAAAAATGCCCGGTCCCCGCGGTGGAGTTCAGGCGGATCTTGATGGTGGTCGGCTTCGCCATGTCTCATCTCTCCTGGTTGCGGGCCGCGTTGCGCGCAGATCGCATGAATCTGATTGAAGCTGCCTTTTAACCTTGGGCACGCCCCTGTCAACCGCAAAGGCGATAAATCAGGGGGCTGGCGTCACGTCGCGTGACAGAACGAGCACCGAGGTGCTGACACCGTTCACACCCGGAACGGGCGACAGCGTGATCGACCATTCCTTGAGTTTTCCACTGGGCATGCGCCGGGTTGTTTTGAACTGCTGCACATCACCTGCCAGCGCCGCATCGAACCGGGATTTGATCATCGCCTGTTGGTCGTTGGGCCAAAACTCCCACCAGCATTTACCGACCACTTCGGACATGTCGTTCAGTTCCATCACCCGAAGGCTCTGTTCACCCATGAAACTGATCCGCCCGACCGTGTTCAGCAGCTTCACGCAATCACTGCTGTTGCGTAAATCCGCGAGCGTGGGCGCGTCAACGGCGTTCTGTCTGGGCGTTTCTGCGATTTTCATGCGCAGTCCTCCTCTTCTTAAACCAGAGGTAGTTCGCCATCCTTAAAGACAACCTAATTTTATGAAAATTGCGCGGATGGCCTGTAAGCCGGATTCTGTCCCGGTGGCGAACCACCCTGGATGACCATTCATCTAAAGCATCTGTTACCAGATACCCTCTAGCTGCCAACCCGGACCGTCTGGGGTTCAAGCATCCCCGCCTTTCGGCACGAGGTCCCTATTTGGCATTGCTCCCGGTGGGGCTTGCCGTGCCGCTTACGTTGCCGCTTGCGCGGTGGGCTCTTACCCCACCGTTTCACCGTGACCATGCATGCATGGCCGTCTGTTCTCTGTGGCGCTTTCCCTGGGGTTGCCCCCGCCGGGCGTTACCCGGCACCGTGCTTTGTGGAGTCCGGACTTTCCTCGGTATTGCTACCGCAGCCATCCAGCCATCCGCGCAAGAGATCAGTTAGGTGGACGCCGCGTTGACGTCAACGGGAAAACGGCTGGCCAGATCGATGATCATCCCCGCATCCTTCGGGTCAATTGGGCCTATGGCGCCGGGCCTGAAACGCATGCGAAACACCTTCAGCAGCAAGTCCGCATCCCCATCGGCGGTGTAGCCAAAGGCCCGCATCATCGGCACGAACTTTGCCGTGTCGCCTGTTTGTGCGTGCGGCCAGACCGCCAACCCCTCGAGCGCCAGTCTGCGCCAGTCAAAGCGGGGACCGGGATCAATCTTGCGGCCCGGTGCCATATCGGAATGGCCGATGATCCGCTCAGGCCGGATATCCCAGCGCGCGCGGATACCCCGCAGCAGATCAGCCAGCGCATCCATCTGGGCGGCGGCAAAAGGGCTGAATCCGTTATTAGCCAATTCAATCCCGATGGAGCGGCTGTTGACATCCGTCACTGCGCCCCAACGCCCTGCCCCGGCATGCCACGCACGCAGTGCTTCCGGTACCAGCGACATGACCTCGCCATCCGCGGCGATCAGGTAATGGGCCGACACCTCGGTTTCGGGGTTGCATAATGTCTTCAGCGCAGCCTCGGCCGTTTCCATCGCGGTGTAATGGATCACCACCATATCGGGTCGCGCATGATCACGACGCGGCCCACAATTGGGGGAGTTGTAGGTGGTTAGTTTCAGTTGCCGGCAGCCCGCTTGAACGGTGCAGGGTCCCAGCCGCAGGCAAAGCCGTCACCATCGGGGTCAATGCCCAACCGGTCACGTTCAGGCCCGCCACGCGCCAGAAAATCGCGCTGCGCCTCGTCCGAGCTGGCATACCCCGCGCAGTTGCGCTGGAACCGTCCCTGCCCTGACAGGATCGACCGGCTGTACCATTCCTGCCCTTTCACATTGGGCGCGTTAATGGCGTATTCGACGATATTCGGCCCGGTAGAGCTTGGGCGCTGCGGCACGGCTGTCGGCTGAATCTCCTGCCGGGCGGCGGCCTGGGCAGCACGACGTTCCGCATCGCTTTCGATGGTTTCGCGGCCCGCCACGGCGTCAAAACTCTGCTCGTCCGAAATGCCTGGATTATTGGCAAGCGCCGGCGGAGCATTGGTGGGCGACGCATCCAGGCCTTGGGTCCGGCCAGGGTCATTAGCGGTGTTCACTGGCGTCTGCACCTGACCAATACCAGCCGCCGCCAAATCGCTGGACGGGATGCCTCCAGGCGGCAATGGCGACGCCCCCGGTATGGTATTTACCTGCGGTGGTGGAATGATCGACTGACGTGGTGACGACAGGGCCGCCTCGCGCCGGGCGCGCTCCAGCTCGAACTGCGAAAAGTCATCAAAACCGATACCGCGCTGCGTTGGCTGCGGTGATCCACAGGCGGCCAGAACCGTCAAAGCTGCCAATACTACCAAACCCGATTTCATCGCCGATCACCTGTCACATCTGTTTTCTTTTGGCCGAAACTACCACCACTTGGTCGGTTTGGCTACAAAACCTGCGGCCTCTTCCAGCGTGTAAGCCACGTTCAGCAAATCGGCTTCTTCCCATGGCCGTCCGATCAGTTGCAGGCCCAAGGGCAGGCCTTGCTTGTCCAGCCCCGCGGGCACCGAAATCCCCGGCAGCCCGGCAAGGTTCACCGTGACGGTGAAGACGTCATTCAGATACATCTGGATCGGGTCAAAGTTTTCACCCAGCGCAAAGGCCGCAGAGGGTGTGGCAGGCGTCAGGATCGCGTCGACACCATCGGCAAAAACAGTTTCAAAATCCTGCTTGATCAATGTCCGCACCCGGCGCGCCCTGTTGTAGTAGGCATCGTAGAAACCAGCGGACAGCACGTATGTCCCGATCATCACGCGGCGCTGCACCTCGGGGCCAAAGCCTTCGGCGCGGGTCTTTTCATACATCTCTGTGATGCCGTCGCCTTGCGCCAGCTTGGCGCGATGCCCGAAACGCACACCGTCATAACGGGCCAGGTTCGATGACGCCTCAGCGGGCGCAATCACATAGTAGGCCGGCAGCGCGTATTGCGTATGCGGCAGGCTGATATCCTTGATCACGGCACCCGCGTCTTTCAGCATGGCGGTCCCGTCCGACCAGAGCTTTTCAATCTCTTCCGGCATGCCGTCCATCCGATATTCCTTTGGAATACCAATGGTTTTGCCCTTGATGTCCCCGGTCAGCGCGGCCTCAAAATCCGGCACGGCCAGATCGGCGCTGGTGCTGTCTTTCGGATCATGCCCGCACATGGTCTGCAGCATGATGGCACTGTCGCGCACATCCTTCGTCATCGGCCCCGCCTGATCAAGCGAGGACGCAAAAGCCACGATCCCCCAGCGCGACACGCGGCCATAAGTCGGTTTCAACCCGGTGATGCCAACAAAGGCGGCAGGTTGGCGGATGGAACCGCCAGTGTCGGTGCCTGTTGCGGCAAGGCAAAGGTCAGCGGCAACCGCAGAAGCAGACCCACCAGACGATCCACCCGGCGTCAGCGCCGCATCATCATTGCCGCGCCGCCACGGGTTGACCGCGTTGCCGTAAACGGATGTTTCGTTGGACGAGCCCATGGCGAATTCATCCATGTTCAGCTTGCCCAGCATGACCGCACCAGCATCAAAAAGCTGACTGGTCACGGTGCTTTCATATTCCGGTTTGAACCCTTCGAGGATACCAGAAGCCGCCTGCGACGGCACACCCTTGGTGCAGAACAAATCCTTAATCCCCAAGGGGATACCGCACATATCAGGCGCATCGCCTGTCTTGATCAGGGCATCCGCAGCGGCGGCCTGTTCGGTCGCAATCTCGGGCGTGTGATGGACAAACGCACCGAGCGCCCCGGCCCCTTCGATGGCGGTCAGGCAGGCCTGCGTGATCTCGGCACTGGTCGTGTCGCCCTTGCGCATCGCGTCACGGGCTTCGGCAATGGTCAGTTTTGTCAGATCGGTCATTATTCAACCACCTTTGGTACGGCGAAGAACCCTTCGCGCGCATCAGGCGCGTTCTTCAACACAGCCGCTTGCTGATCACCATCTGTGACCACATCATCGCGCCGCTTGAGGCGTTGTGGGGTTACGGATGTCATCGGTTCCACGCCCTCAACATCGACCTCGTTGAGTTGTTCGATAAAATCAAGGATCGCGCTGAATTCGCCCGCCAGTGCAGGCAGTTGATCGTCTTCGACCTTGATGCGGGCCAGCTTGGCCACGCGGCGGGCGGTTTCGGTGTCGATTGACATGGGCCTCTCCGGTAAAACTGTTGCCCGCGTTTACCGCTACGCAGCACGGGTCGCAAGCATGTGGCGACGGTAAACTTCGATCATCCAGCCCAGCATGACGCCGTTGAGCAAATGCCAGAAGATATGTGTTCCGATCGGGAATTGCGCACACCAGATTTCATCCAGCGATCGCAGCGTGATCGACAGACACAAAATGGCGGCACCGATTATGAAACCTCTGCCCACCGGCCCGCGCAGCAGGACCGCATACAGGATCAGCAGGATCGGCACCGTCCAGTAGAAATTCGAGATGCGAAAGAACGGCAACTGGTTCAAAAGTGGCACGATTACATAGGCATAGGGGGCAAACAGCGCTGTAATCAGTAGTGCCGCCCACCACGGCACGCCGACCATATCGCGGTTCGCAAGGAACAGATAGGTCAGGATAAACAGCCCGATGGGGGCGACATCGGCCAGGGCAGCCCATTGTGTTGCATGGGTGTGGAACAGATAGCTGCCCACCCCGATACAGAACAGGATCACGCACAGAAAACGGGCGGCAGGCAGACCCGCGCTGCGCCGCCACATGATGATCGCCGCGATAATGAAAGCCAGATTTGTGATCGCGTTAAGCGGTTCAGACCAATAGGAAAAATCGGTCCGTTCGCAATAGGCGTCGATCTGTGCGAACCAGTCCATCTTGCGCCCCTTTCACTGACCGTTATCCTGACCGGAAAGCAGTGGAGGGCAATATGAAAATTACATGGCTGGGACATGCGAGTTTCCGGATGGAGGTCGCTGATGCGGTACTTCTGATCGACCCGTGGCTGGCGGCAAATCCGTCATTCCCTGATGACAGGCGGGCGGATGCGTTGGCGGGTGCGACCCATATTCTGCTGACCCATGGGCATTTCGATCATGCCTCGGAAGTTGCTGATATCGCTCAGGAAACAGGCGCATCCGTTGTCGGTATTCCAGAGCTTTGTGCAGCCTTCGAAAGTCACGGTACCGTCGAATTCAACAAGGGCGGCACAGTCGATCTGAACGGCGCGAAAGTCTCCATGGTCCAAGCCACACATTCGTCATCGTTGGGCAGCGCCTATGCCGGAACCGAGGCTGGGTATATGATCAAGGGGGATGGTCATACGGTTTATGTGTCCGGCGATACGGACGTAATGGCCGATATGGGCTGGATGGCAGAGTTTTATCGGCCTGACATTGGTATCTTGTGCTGCGGCGGCCATTATACGATGGGCATGGAGGGTGCGGCGTTTGCCGCGAAAAAGTTCTTTGATTTCAAAATGATCATTCCCTGCCACTACAAAACATTTCCTTTACTCGCACAATCCGCGCAGCCGCTGGTGGATGCCCTGCCGGATGTGAATGTGCTGACGCCCGAGGTGATGGACGTGGTCGACATCTGAGCGATCAAACTTTCACCGAAAGTTTGACACCAATTCCTGTGCAAGGAATTGTCAGCGCCGGGCGGCGAAGAAGCTCTTTAACAGCGCCTCAGACGCGGCGGCATCGATTCCGTCATAGATTTCAGGCACATGATGACATTGCGCATGACTGAAAATACGTGGCCCCTGCCCCACCCCGCCGGATTTGGGATCATCCGCCCCATAGTAGAGCCGCGCGATACGCGCGTTGCTGATCGCGGCGGCACACATCGGGCAGGGTTCCAGCGTAACATAAAGATCAAATCCGGTAAGCCGTTCTTTTCCAAGGGTTTTACAGACCTCTCGGATCACCAGCATTTCCGCATGGGCGGTGGGATCGTTCAACTCGCGCGTCCGGTTGCCGGCCTGCGCGATGATGCCGTCCGGGCCTGCAATGACAGCACCAACCGGCACTTCACCGCGTTCAGCAGCGGCGCGCGCCTCAATCAAGGCCGTGTCCATATGTGTGCGAAACACCATAGGTCTTGATGCCCGTTTCGCCACCAAGCGACAAGATCGGTTAATGGGCCGAACGTCGGGAATCTGCCACACGCAACAGGCCAATCGTTAACGGCCTTGTTTTACGGGGCCTGAGTCGGTTTTGGCCGGTCGGCATCGCGTCGGCAAAACGTCGGACTTGCGTCGGACCCTGATGCAGTTTTTCGCCAAATCCGGCTGGTGAATGCCCCGCACGGTGATAGAGATTAAGAAACACTTACCGCAGACAGGTGACCAACGCATCGATAACGATCACTTGAACGCGGCGAAAACAACAGTTTGCACACGGGGTTTCACATGGTGACGCACACGCTAAAGATGTAGCTGGACTGCGGGCGCCGCTATTTGCGCCAGATTTTCAACGTTTTCATCACAAAGGACGCATTGCCATGAATATTCTTTTCATCATGTATGACCAGCTCCGCTTTGACTACCTGAGCTGCGCAGGCCACCCGCATCTGGATACGCCGAATTTTGACCGGGTCGCCGCGATGGGGGTCCGCTTTACCAATACCTACGTCCAATCGCCGATCTGCGGGTCAAGCCGCATGTCGTTCTATACCGGGCGGTATCCGTCGAGCCATGGGGCGCAATGGAACAACTTTCCCTTGCGCGTGGGCGAGCAAACGATTGGCGATCACCTGCGCAAGATCGGCATGGATTGCTGGCTGATCGGCAAGACCCATATGCATGCCGACAAGGAAGGCATGGAGCGGCTGGGGCTGGATGCCGACAGCGTGATCGGTGCGCGGCAGGCGGAATGCGGATTTGATGTGTGGATCCGCGATGACGGGCTCTGGGCGCAGGGGCCTAAAGGGTTCTACGATGAAAAGCGCTCGCCCTATAATGAATACCTGAAATCCAAAGGCTATCCCGCTGACAACCCATGGCATGACCATGCCAATGCGGGGGTGAAGCCGCCGAACCGCATGGCATCCGGCTGGATGTATGAAAACGCCGACCGCCCCGCCAATATCCATGAAGAGGATTCAGAAACCGCCTGGCTGACCACCAAGGCCATCGAATTCATGGATCAGGCCAAGGGGCCATGGTGCGCCCATGTCAGCTATATCAAGCCGCATTGGCCCTATATCGTGCCTGCCCCCTATCACAACATGTATGGCACCGACCTTGTCCCGCCCCCCTTGCGCGACGAGAGAGAGCGCGAGGACGCCCATCCGGTGTTCAACGGCTATATGAACAATCGTGTCGGCTACGCCTTTCAGCGCGAAGAGGTCCGCCAAAAGGTGATCCCCGCCTATATGGGTCTGATCAAGCAATGTGACGATCATCTGGGTCGCGTTCTGGATCATCTGGAAGACACAGGCGCGATGAAGGACACGATGATCGTGCTCACGTCAGACCACGGTGATTATCTGGGCGATCACTGGATGGGCGAGAAATCCCTGTTTCACGACCAGTCCGCCAAGATCCCGATGATCATCTATGACCCGCGCAGGCGTGCCAATGGCACTCGCGGCACGACCTGCGATGCGCTGGTCGAAAGCCTTGATCTGGCCGCGACCTTTGTCGAGGCGGCGGGTGGCGAAGTGCCGGCCCATATCATCGAAGGCCGGTCGCTGCAGCCCTGGCTGGACGGCGAAAGCCCCGACTGGCGCGACTTCCTGATTAGCGAATTTGACTATTCCGGCACCCCGCTGGCCGAGGAACTGGGGTTGGAGCCGCGCGATTGTCGCCTGTTCATGGTGTTTGATGGCCGCTGGAAGATGATGCATGCCGAAGGCGGGTTCCGCCCGATGCTGTTTGATCTGCAAACAGACCCGGAAGAATTCATCGACCTGGCCAAAGCGGATGCGCATAACGCAGAGATCACCCGGCTTTACGGCTATCTGGCCCAATGGGGGCGACGCATGTCGCAACGTGTCACCAAATCAGACGCGGACATTGTCGCCATGCGAAACAAGGCCGGGATGAAAGGCGTGCTGCCCTTCATGTATGACGGCAGCGAAGTGCCGCGCCCCCTGACCAAGTTCTATCGGGGCAAGGCGCCGGCATTGCCTGAGAAGGAATAAGCCCCAGGGGTGGTCACGCATTGACACCGAGCGTCTTCGCTGCGCAGGTCGCTTGAAAGCGAATGGTGCCTTGATGAGTGATACCAGCCAGACCGATATCTATGATCCGGATTTTGTGGCCGACCTGTTTGACCGCTGCTCTGCCAATTACCGCAGGTGGAGCGCGGTCAGTTCCTTTGGCTTTACCTATATCTGGCGCAAACAATGCGTGGCCCGCCTGCCCCGCCCCATGCAGTCGGACGCAGTGGCCGTTGATCTGATGGCGGGCACGGGCGAGGTTTGGCCGCATCTCTTGCGCCGGTTCCCCGGTCTGGGGCGGATCACAGCACTTGATATCTCGCACCGGATGCATCTGGATGCGGTCGCCCGGCTTCATGGTGGTCATGCTGACCGGATCACACATGTTGAGGCGAACGCGCTGGAAACGGATTTGCCGGAAGGCATGGCTGACATTCTGATTTCGACTTTCGGCCTCAAGACCTTCAATCCCGATCAGCAGACGATCCTCGCCCGGCAAATCGCTCGCATCCTCAAACCCGGCGGCCATTTTTCATTGATCGAGGCGTCTGATCCGCAAGGGTGGGTCTTGCGCCCGTTCTACCGGTTTTATCTGGACCGGATGCTGCCGCAGATCGAACGATTCTTCCTGAAAGGCGCCCATGATTTCAGCATGATCGGCACCTATACCCGTAATTTCGGCGATAGCGCCCATATGGCCGAAGCCCTGCGTGATGCGGGTCTGACCGTCACCCTGAAGAAGCATTTTTTCGGTTGCGCGACCAGCGTGGCGGGCCATAAGCCGATTGCGCCGCCGCCCGATGCATCCTAGAGCCATGATATGACCGATACACCCCCATCCGGCGACCGCATCGCCAAGGTTTTGTCCCGTGCGGGCGTTGCAAGCCGCCGCGAGGCGGAGCGTATGATCGAAGCGGGCCGCGTGGCGGTCAATGGCAAGCGCATCGACAGCCCTGCCCTGAACGTGACCGCCGCTGATAAGATCACGGTGGATGGCAAGCCCGTGGGTGAGCCGGATCCGCCGCGCATCTGGCTTTATCACAAACCTGCCGGTCTGGTGACGACCGAACGCGATGAAAAGGACCGACCAACGGTCTTTGCCTCCCTTCCCGATACCATGCCGCGGGTGATGTCAGTGGGCCGCCTTGATCTGAATTCAGAAGGTCTGTTGTTGCTGACGAATGACGGCGGCGTGAAGCGCCGGCTGGAACTGCCCAGCACCGGATGGCTGCGCCGCTACCGGGTGCGCATCAACGGCTCCGTCAGTGAGGCCAAGCTGGATCAGTTGCGGGCGGGGATCGCGGTGGATGGCATACGCTATCAGCCGATGACGGTGACATTCGACCGCCAGCAAGGGGCGAATGCCTGGCTGACCGTATCCATTCGAGAAGGCAAGAACCGCGAAATCCGCCGCGCGATGGAAGCGATTGGGGTGACGGTGAACCGGCTGATCCGGGTCAGCTATGGCCCGTTCCAGCTTGGCAATCTTGCCGCCGGCGCGGTGGAAGAACTCAAACAGCGGGTGGTCCGCGACCAGTTGGGCCTGTCAGACAAGCCCAAACCGACACGGGTGCGCAAACCGGTGAACAGGCCGACCCGTGGCAAGCCAAAGTAACACGACGGACGGTCAGCTTGGGGTCTGTGCGCCGTTCGCCGGAACGGCAACGGTCGCGGCACCTTCGACCTGCCGCAGTGCGTTGGGCACGAATAATTCGCTGAACCCTGCCAGAAAGCCAAAAAGCAGATAGGTCCACGGCAAAACTGCAGGCTCGATGGAAGCCAGCAGCCAATCGCCTGAAATAAGGAAAATCGCCACACCCGCCGCAATCACGCCGATGGGGATGCGCACGAACCCGGTATAGACCATTTCCCAGAACGACACGGAATGATCCACCCGAATGTCGCTGACAGAGGCCGACACCGCAAAAAACGCACCAATCGCGCCCAGTGCCAGCACATCCAGCGCGTGGACATCGAAGGCCATCGACGCCTCGTTCACGACCAGGCTCGACATGAGGGTTGTGAAACGGAAACCAACCCAGATCCCAAGGATCGCGGCCAGCGCAAGCAGGTTGCCCTGTACGTAGCGCATGCGGTTCTTGCTGTCGCGCAGCGTCGTGATGTTCTTGCGCAGATGACCGAGGAGTTCCTTGGCCTCGTCCTTGTTCCCCTCGTAGGCCATTTCCATCGCGCGGGCCATCATCTCGGTCGCGCGGCGGCGCAGGGACGCCGAACTGCTGGCGTCAAGGTTTCCGGACCGGCAAATGCTATCAACCACATCGCAGATATGCGCCAGATCGGCGGCGATCGCCCCAAGGTTCGCACGCAGCTTCTTGGCACAATCATAGTCGCGCGGATATTTTGTGCGCAGCCACACATGATCCACCCCGGAGCTTTTGTTGCCACCAAACAGCCGGGCGACACCTTGCCGCCCTTCCCCAACGTCATCCAATTCTGTCAGATGGGCGGGCCCGCTTGCCTGTACGACCGAGTAGATGATGAAGCGATCAGTGCCGACCAGAATGCGGTCCACCGTATCGCCAAGCGGATCGGTCTGACCCTTTTGTATCCGGTCATCGTCAGCCATCTTGCAGGGATCAGGGGTGCTATCGTCAATATCTGCTGCATATTGCGGTATTGTAGAATGCTCATTCATGAAACTGTCCAATCAATAACAACTGCCTTAAATGCTGCGATAAATACCATAAAATCGCACGGCTGCACAGGTAAGGCCTCCCATACCTCCTGATCCGAAACGTCTGCAAAGTGCATATCAACGGCCCGCAAGGGGGAAAATCGCCCGATTTTGAACCCTTGCCCTGTCACATGCGTTGTGCATGGTGTTTCAAAAGAAAATACCGGGGGACAATGCTTTGGCTGAACTGCTGACGCTTGAAAACGCGACCAACCTGATCATGCTGTGCTTTTTGCAGGCCGTATTGGGGTTCGATAATCTGCTTTATATCTCAATCGAAAGCCAGCGGGCCCCTGTGGCCCAGCAGAAGAATGTGCGCACATGGGGCATCATCATCGCCGTCGCCCTGCGCGTAATCTTGTTGTTCACCATGATCCAACTGCTGGATGCGCTGTCAGAGCCGTTCTACATCCTTGAATGGGAAGGTATCCTGACGGGCGGTGTGAACTTTGCCACCGTAGTCTTTATTTTTGGTGGGATTTTCATCATGTACACGGCCGTCAAAGAGATTGGCCATATGCTGTCCATGGATGATCTGAGCCATGATGTGGAGGGCAAATCAGCCAAATCCGCGACACAGGTGGTCATGCTGATCGTGCTGATGAACCTGATCTTTTCGTTTGATTCCGTGCTGTCGGCCATTGCCATCACCGATGTTTTCCCGATCCTGGCCTTTGCGATCATCCTGTCGGGCCTTGCCATGCTGGTGCTGGCCGATGGGGTGACCCGATTTCTTGAAAAAAACCGCATGTACGAGGTTCTGGGCCTGTTTATCCTGCTGATCGTCGGCGTCGTGCTGTTGGGTGAGGCCGGACAGGCCGCCGTGCATGGTGTCGAAAGCATGGGCGTGCCCCATGAGGAGGCGAAGGACCTGGCCTTGCGTGTGTTTGACCGTGAGATCGTGCCAATGTCCAAATCCACATTCTACTTCTCGGTTGTGGTGCTGGTGGCGGTGGAAATCATCCAGTCCGGTTACCGCCGCAAACTGGATGCAGAGCGCACCGCGTTGCAGAAACACTCGTAAACGGGCCGGTCTGTGCCTATCTGGAAAGGACTGGGGGATGATGCGAGGAACCGATGTTTCGCCTGATCTTGTTGATTTTGTTCATTGCTGCGATTGTGACCACAGCGCTCGCCATGCTTGCAGTCATGCAGTCAGTGGCTGGTCTGGCCCGTTCAACAGGCGAGGATAACATGCCCGGAACCTTCCAACGCATTGCCTATATTCTGCTTGTCCTTTTGCTGATCGGTCTGACCAGCGGCTGGCTGGGGGGCGTCTGAAGTGGCAAAGCGGTTTGGCGGTAAATACAGCCCTGATGGTGAGGGCGGGTCGCCCTCGGCTGCGCCGGTTGCGGTCGCACGACCCGGTGCGAAATCGAACCTGCTGTTTGTCCCTGCGATCATTCTGGTCTTTACCTCGCTGAATGAAGGGCCGCAGACCCTGGTCACGGCTCTGATCGGTGGCGCCGTTCTGACCCTTGCCGCATGGATGCTGCGGGAAGGATTGCAGGCCGAAGCCGCCTATCACGCCCGCCGCGTCGCCCGTCGCCCGGCGATCCCCCGCAAGATGATGTCGAGCGCGCTGACCGGGATTGGCGCCGCCATTGCCGCCTATACCGGGGAGAGCGGGATCATTGGCTCCGCGCTTTATGGTATTGCGGCGATTGGCCTGCATGTGGCCGCTTTTGGCGTTGACCCGCTGACAGACAAGCGCATGGAGGGCATCGACACCCGCCAGCAGGATCGTGTGGCCCGGGTTGTGGACGAAGCGCAGAATTACCTGGATGTGATGAAATCGCAGATTGAATCGCTGGGTGATCGCAAACTGGAACGCCGGGTCGTCGATTTTCGCGATATCGCCGAGAAGATGATCCGCACGGTCGAGGAAGACCCCCGCGACCTGACAGCAGCGCGCAAGTTTCTGGGCGTCTACCTGATGGGTGCGCGTGATGCGACGCTGAAATTCGTCGATCTTTATGCCCGCAACAAGGACACTGAAGCCCGGCAAAACTATGAGGCGCTGCTGGACGATCTGGAACAGAACTTTGCCTCCAAGACAGAAAAGATGCTGCTGGACGACCGCAGCGATATGGATATCGAAATCAACGTGCTGCGCGACAGGCTGCAGCGCGAGGGCGTCAGCCTGAACAGTAAAGGGAGTTAGACCATGTCCGACACGATCCGCCAAAAGGCGAAAGAGACCCTCGCCGAAGTTGAAAAAGTCACCGCTGTGGTGTTGCCAGAGCCGCAGGGCGAAGTGGTCACGCTAGAGGCTGCTGATCCGTCCACCAGCAACGCCATCACCCAGCGTATGGGCGAGATTGATATCAGCGACACCAATTCGATTGTGTCCTTCGGGTCCGCCGCACAGGCCGAATTGCAGGAGATTTCGCAATCCATGCTGGCAGGCGTCCGCAACAAGGATGTCGGCCCCGCTGGTGACAGCCTGCGCAATATCGTCACCACGATCCGCGGCTTCTCGATCTCCGAACTTGACGTGCGCCGCGAACGCAGCTGGTGGGAAAAACTGCTGGGCCGTGCCGCCCCCATCGCCAAATTCACCGCCCGGTTTGAAGAGGTGCAGGGCCAAATCGACCACATCACCGATGATCTGCTCAAGCATGAACATGTGCTGCTGAAAGATATCGAAAGCCTCGATGTGCTCTATGAAAAGACGCTGCAATTCTATGATGAACTGGCGCTCTATATCTCGGCTGGTGAGGCGAAGCTGAAAGAGCTCGACACCAAGACGATCCCCGCCAAGGAAGCCGAGGTTGAAAAGGCCCCCGAAGAACAAGCGGTGATGAAAGCGCAGGAACTGCGCGACATGCGGTCGGCCCGCGATGATCTGGAACGCCGAGTGCATGATCTGAAACTGACCCGTCAGGTGACGATGCAATCGCTGCCTTCGATCCGGCTGGTGCAGGAAAATGACAAATCGCTGGTGACCAAGATCAATTCGACGCTGGTCAACACTGTGCCGCTTTGGGAAACGCAACTGGCGCAGGCCGTGACGATCCAGCGGTCGTCAGAAGCCGCCGCCGCCGTGCGCGAGGCCAACGACCTGACCAACGAATTGCTGACCGCCAATGCCGAAAACCTGCGCGACGCCAACCGTGTGATCCGGACGGAAATGGAACGCGGCGTCTTTGACATCAATGCGGTGAAAGAGGCCAACGAACATCTGATCGCCACGATCAATGAAAGCCTTGAGATCGCTGACGAAGGCAAGCGCAAACGGGCCGAGGCCGAGGCCGAGATGATCAAGATGGAGGCCGAGTTGAAGCAGACCCTGGCATCGGCCAAGGCGCGCAGCATTCCCAGTGCGGCCCCCGGCGACGCCGATATCTGATCATTGATGGCGGGGCGGTTCTCAGTGCGTGGTTTATGGGTTGCCCTTGTGATGGGGCTGGCGGGCTGCGCCGAGCTGTTTCCGCCAGTCACGCCGCCCCCGGTTGACCCGCCGGTCGAAACGCCCGATCCGCCGCCGCCAGTGGTCGAACCCAGCCAGGTCAGCAAGGATCTGGCCGTCTATTACCGCCGTCTGCAGAATGACCTCTTGACCCAAGGGTTGCTGCGCGGCGACGGCGGCGGGCCGGACACGCCCTTTACCGACACGCAGTTGGCGCGCAATTTCGTGCGCATCGCCCTGTTCAATGAATACCGCGATGACAGCGATTTCCGCAGCCCGCAGGCCACCGTATCCAAGCTGCGGCGGTGGGAGACACCAATTCGCATGTCTGTCGAATTTGGCCCTTCTGTCCCCCCCGATCAGCAAGCGATGGATACCGCGAGCGTGAGTGCTTATGCCGCCCGACTGTCCCGGCTGACCGGCGTGCCGATCACCCAGACAGACCGCAACCCCAACTATCACGTCCTGTTTCTGAACGAAGACGACCGGCGCGGGGCAGCGGCGCGCCTGCGCCAGATCATCCCCGGCTTGGGCGAGGCGACATTGCGGGCAATCATCAACCTGCCCCGCGATCAGCTTTGCGTCGTCATCGGCACGTTTTCCCCCGGCGGGGCCAGCTATCAAAAGGCGGTGGCAATCATCCGGGCAGAACATCCCAACCTGATGCGCTCCGCCTGCATTCACGAAGAACTGGCACAAGGGCTGGGTCTTGCCAATGACAGCCCCCAGGCGCGCCCCTCGATCTTCAATGATGACGAGGAATTCGGGCTGCTGACCACCCATGACGAATTGCTGCTGCGGATGCTCTACGATCGCCGCCTGCGCACCGGCATGCCCCCAGCCGAGGCTGCACCGATCGCGCGGGTCATCGCACGCGAATACCTGGCCGGAGGTGCCAGCTGATGCGCTTGGCAACCACCTTATGTTTCACTCTGCTGCCCTGCCTGAGCAGTGCCGAACAGGATTTTGGGCAATGGGTACAGACAAACCTCGGGCCTGGAACCGACTTTTCCTATGCTGGTCAGTGGGTGGCCAATGATGGCCATGTTTTCGGGATCGGCCCACTGACATTGTTCGGTGCAAACCGCGCGCCGATTTCTGTCCCCACCACCGAAGCCGCCGTTATCGGACTGAATCAGGCGGACCCCGACGAGCGCACGGCAATTCTTGCGCTGGTTTGGTCGGATGCCCCATTTGTCTGCGGTCAGGATGCAGGCTTCATCGGTGTCGATACCGGGTTGGCGGCATTTGCAACCGCATCGGAAATTGCGGCACTCGAAAAATATGCACGGGATCACGGGGACCTCTACGCTGGGACATATGCCGAACAGATCGACAGTCTTTATCCCGGCCCCTTTTTGGCAGAATTGCCAGATGGCACACGATTGCCTCTCAGCGGCAGCGGATGGGGCGACGGTGGATACCCTGTGACAGCTCTGTTTGATGCAGATGGCGACATGATCGCCTTGTTTGCGCAGTTCATCACCGCAGGCGACGACTGGCTGACGCCACCAACCTGCACCAAACGCATTTCCTGATTTAAGGAGTACCCAGATGGGCATTTTCGATTTTCTGACGGGCGAGTTTATCGACGTCATCCACTGGACCGATAACACCCGCGACACCATGGTCTGGCGGTTCGAGCGTGAGGATCACGAGATCAAATACGGGGCCAAGTTGACCGTCCGCGAGGGGCAGGCTGCCGTGTTCGTGCATGAAGGCCAGTTGGCGGATGTGTTCACGCCGGGCCTTTACATGCTTGAAACCAACAACATGCCGATCATGACCACCCTGCAGCACTGGGATCATGGTTTCAAAAGCCCGTTCAAATCGGAAATCTACTTCGTCAACACAACCCGGTTTTCCAACCTCAAATGGGGTACCAAGAACCCGATCATGCTGCGCGATCCCGAATTCGGGCCGACCCGCCTGCGCGCCTTTGGCACCTACACCGTCAAGGTCGCCGATCCTGCCGTCTTCCTGCGCGAGATTGTGGGGACGGATGGTGAGTTTACCATGGACGAGATCAGCTATCAGATCCGCAATATCATCGTGCAGGAATTCAGCCGGGCGATTGCGTCATCGGGTATCCCCGTTCTTGATATGGCCGCCAACACGGCTGATCTGGGCAAGCTGATCGCCAACGCAATTGACCCGACAATGAAGCAATATGGCCTGACCATCCCCGAGCTTTATATCGAAAACATCAGCCTGCCGCCCGCCGTGGAAGAGGCGCTGGATGCCCGCACATCACGCGGAATGGCTGGCAATCTGGACGAACACATGAAATGGAAAGCCGCTGAATCCATGACCATGGAAGGCTCTGCGGCCGGCGGGGCCATGGGCATGGGCATGGGGGCCGGTCTGGGGATGCAGATGGGCAATATGATTCAGGCAGGCGCAGGCCCGGTTGCCGCACCGCCGCCACCGCCGCCGGTCGAACATGTCTGGCACATTGCCGAAGGCGGCGAGGTCAGCGGCCCGTTTTCCAAGGCCGCCATGGGCCGCAAGGTGACCGATGGCAGCCTGAACCGCGACAGCATGGTCTGGACGCAAGGCCAGGACGGCTGGATGCGGGCCGAGGATGTGGCCGAACTGGCGCAGCTTTTCACCGTGATGCCCCCACCGCCGCCGGGAACATGAGGCAAGCAGCATGGGCACGGGATTAGCCCGATTCACGCACCTGCTGCCCCATCGCCGCACATGGCTGAAGGTCAGCCATGCCGCGATGATCCCACTGCTGGTCTGGTTCATCTTCGTCACACCCGATGATGTGCTGCCATTCGGGCAGGCCGCATTCCGGTTCCATTCGATCCTCGCGCTGATCTTCGTGATCATCTGCCTGATCTGGACAGTGGATTACCTGCGGCGCGGACTGGCAGGGCGGCCGGGGCCAAAGCTGGGACCAAAGGCGCGCCGGTTCCATGTGATCCTGCACAAGACAATCATCCTGGGCCTCGGCGGGGTCGCGCTGACCGGGTTTCTGCTGGGGCTGACATCCTCCAAACTGCTCAAGGCCGGGGGGTTCCTGCCCATCGCCCCGCCGATGAACTGGCCGGACGCGAACGAAATCGCGGGCACCATCCATATCTATGAATTCTATATCCTCGGCGCGATTGTGGTCGTTCACGCCGGGTTCCATATCTGGCGACATGTTCGGCTGCGCGACAACGCGCTGCGGATCATGGCCCCGAAATTCCTGCACCGGTTCCTGTAGGATGACCCGCCGCCGCCTGACAATCCTGCTGCACTGGTCGGTCCTGCTTCTGGCCTTGATGATGGTCAAGGGTGGCACGTCCGATACCTACATCCGCTGGGCCTTTGTGCTGGCGGGCGGGCTGTGGCTCGGCATGACGGCCCTGTGCGGGATGTTGTGCAAACCGGGGCCGAAACTGCAGGGCCCGCTGCGCAACGCCTATCCGTGGATGCACCGGGGTATGTATGCGCTGCTGACCCTTGCGGTCACCACCAACGCCGCTGCCCTCCTCCACTTCGCCCCGCATGATACCGGCTGGATCCCGCTTCTTCTCCTTCTGGCCGGGGCGGCGTTCCATGGCCTCTTTCATTTCTGGCGGCATAATGTTCTGTATGACGGTGCATTGCGCGCCATGACCCCCCGATTTGTCCACAAGATCCTCTGATGACCGAAGCTGAACACCGATTTCCCTGTGACACCTGCGGGTCCGACCTGCGCTTTGATCCCGGCGATCACCGGCTGGTCTGCGATCATTGCGGCAATATCGAACCGATCGAAGGCACACGGCACACCGCCGGCGGCATCAAGGAACTGGATTTCCGCGATGCGGTTGAAAACCGGCTGGCCGCCGAAGAGATGGAGGAAACGCGCGTCATCACATGCCCCAATTGCGGGGCCAGCACCGAATTTGACGCCGATACGCACGCCGCCGAATGTCCGTTCTGCGCGACACCGGTTGTCACCGACACCGGCACCCACCGGCATATCAAACCACGCGGCCTCTTGCCCTTTGGTCTGGATGAAGGATCGGCGCGCAAGGCGCTGACCGACTGGCTGGGCAGCCTGTGGTTTGCCCCCAACGGGTTGACCGAATACGCCCGCAAGGGGCGCAAGATGAATGGCATCTATGTGCCCTACTGGACCTTCGATGCCGACACCAAAAGTAGCTATCGCGGCCAGCGCGGCACCCATTATTACGAGACCAAAACCGTCGTCCGCGATGGCAAACGCAAGAATGTCCGCGTGCGTAAAACCCGCTGGCGCGGTGTCTCTGGCCGGGTGGCGCGGTTCTTTGACGATGTGCTGGTGCTTGCGTCCCGGTCCTTGCCCAAGAAATATACCGATGGGCTGGAACCCTGGGATCTCTCGGCACTGGAACCCTACAAACCCGAATACCTCGCCGGGTTCCGGGCCGAGGGCTATCAGGTCGAACTGACCGACGGCTTCACCGAGGCACGGGCCTACATGGACCGGATGATCCTGCGCGATGTGAAATACGATATCGGCGGTGACGATCAGCGGGTCAGCGATGTGGACACGGCGATCAGCGATGTGACGTTCAAGCATATCCTGCTGCCGGTCTGGCTGGCCGCCTATAAATACCGGGGCCGCACCTATCGCTTTGTGGTCAACGGGCGCACAGGCCGGGTGCAGGGTGAACGTCCCTATTCCGCATGGAAGATCGCGATTGCCGTGGTGATCGGAACGATCCTTGCGCTTGGCGTGGGATTTGTTATCGCTAACACCCAGTAGTTTTTGTGGGGGAGAAAGCCGATGATCCTATGCTGCGGCGAAGCGCTGATTGATATGCTGCCCCGGCAGACCACCGATGGCGGCAACGCATTTGCGCCTCATGCCGGGGGTTCGGTTTTCAACACGGCGATTGCTTTGGGGCGGCTCGACGCACCGGTGCAGTTCTTTTCAGGCCTGTCATCTGATCTGTTCGGGGATATCCTGCGCGCCGAGCTGACCGCCTCTGGCGTGGACAGCACGCCAGCCGCGATCAGCGACCGACCCACGACGCTGGCCTTCGTCACGCTGACCGATGGCCATGCCTCCTATGCGTTCTATGACGAAAACACCGCTGGCCGGATGCTGTCGCAGGATGATCTGCCCCAAACGCAGGCCGACGCACTGTTCTTCGGTGGCATATCGCTTGTCGTCGAACCTTGCGGTGCGGCCTACGAGGCGCTGATGCTGCGCGAAGCCGCAAGTCGCGTGACGATGATCGACCCCAATATCCGCCCGTCCTTTATCACGGACGAAGCCGCCTATCGCGCCCGCCTGACCCGGATGCTGGGTGCGGCCGATATCATCAAGACCTCTGACGAGGATCTGGAATGGATTACCGGTGGAACCGATGCGGCTGCTCTGTTCGACACCAACGCCGCCAAGGTGATCTTGCTGACACGCGGCGCTGACGGCGTGACTGTTCTGACACCCGGCAATCAGTTCGATGTCCCCGCTGAAAAAGCGACGGTCGTCGATACGGTCGGCGCGGGGGACACTTTCAGCGCGGGGTTTCTGGCGCAAATGCAGCGCAGCGGGCACCTGACCAAGGCAATGCTGGGCCAGGCCAAGCCCGAGGACCTGCGCAAGGCGACAGCATTCGGGGCCAAGGTCGCCGCAATCACGGTCAGCCGCGCAGGCGCCAACCCGCCCTGGGCGTCAGAGCTATGAGGGCGCTGATCCAGCGCGTCAGCCACGCATCCGTCACCGTCGCCGGTGACACTATCGGCGAAATCGGCCCCGGCCTGCTAATCCTTGTCTGTGCGATGGACGGAGACGATGCGGCGAAATCCGCAGCCCTCGCCGCCAAGATCAGCAAGCTGCGTATCTTTGCCGATGACGCAGGCAAGATGAACCTGTCGCTGCTTGATACCGGCGGTGCCGCCCTGATCGTCAGCCAGTTCACGCTGGCCGCCGACACGTCACGCGGCAACAGGCCGGGGTTTTCGGCGGCGGCCAAGCCGGAACTGGGCCGCGCACTCTATGAGCAGTTTGTGGGGCATATGGATGCTTTGGGCATCCCGACCGCGACTGGATCATTTGGTGCGGATATGGCTGTCAATCTGACGAATGACGGGCCAGTCACGATCTGGATGGACGTATGAGATGGGTTAAAACCCATCTTACGTTGCCGCAAAGCCGGTACAGACGATCTTGCGTAAGATGGGTCTTGACCCATCAACCCTTTAGCAGCTTTTGCCAACCACCAGCACCCAGTACGGGCCTTTGGGGCCCTGACTGATACCCACCCCAAACTCCTCTATCCGGGGATGGAGCATATTGCGGCGATGCCCCGGGGAATTCATCCAACCATTGATGATCTGCGAAGACCGAGGATACCCCCAGGCGATGTTTTCCGCCACGATGCAATCATTATAGCCCGCACGCTGCACGCGCGCCTGTGAGTTGGAGCCATCAGAACCACGATGATCAAAGAAACCATTCACCTGCATATCGCAGGCATGGACCATCGCAGCACGTCCCAACTGGCGATTGAACTGCAAGGGCGCCTGCCCATTGGCCCGACGGTTTGCGTTGACGCCAGCTGCAATTTCAGTGGCCAGCGCGTTGACATTCTCTGGTGTCGCACAGCTTTGGGCCGCAGCCTGACTGCCGATCATGGCCATGGCGGCCCCTGCAACGAGCATCGCAATTCGCTTCATCTGAACATCCCTTTGTCCCATTCTCGCCTTAGAATGTGACAGAGGAACGCGGCAATGCTGAGGCAGTGGCTGGGCAGACAGGCGGCAATTACGCGCCAATCCTGCGCAATTGTTCGCCAATCGTGGCAACTGCGAACATGAGCGCGGCGATGCAGATAATCGACGGCCCAACAGGTGTATCTAGCAAAAGGGCCACCCGCAGACCGGCAATGGCAGCCAGGATTCCAATCGCGACCGATAACAGCGCCATGCGTTCCGGCGTATGCGCATATCGGCGCGCAGTCGCCGCCGGGATGATTAGCAGTGCCGTGATCAGCAACGCCCCCACAACCTTGATCGCAACCGCCACGACAGCGGCCAGAAGCAGGGTCAGGATCAACTGTTCGCGCCGTGGATTGATACCCGCCGCATAGGCCAGATCGGGGCTGAGCGTTGCGGTCAGCAGCGCCGACCAGTTCCACCACAACACGGCAGAAACCAGCAATGCACCGCCCCAGATCACCGCCAGATCCCAGCGGGTCACGGTCACCACATCGCCAAACAGATAGGCATCCAGATCGATCCGCTGGCCGGGGATCAGGGCCACCGCAACCAGACCAAGCGCCAACGCGCCATGGGCCAGCACCCCCAGCAACGTATCAATAGAGGCATCGCGTTCCGCCAATGCATAGATCAGCAGCGCCATGGCCAGCGCGACCACCGCCACCCCCGCAAAGATCGAGATGTTGAAACCCAACGCCAGTGCCACGCCCAGCACAGCCGCATGGGCCGTTGCATCGCCGAAATAGGCCATGCGCCGCCAGACCACGAAACAGCCCAAAAGACCGGCCGCGATGGCCGTGCCGACACCCGCAAGGGCAACCCGGACCAGAAAATCGTCCAGCATTATTCCGCAGCCTCATGATGATGGTGGTCGTGGTCGTGATCATGCCCATGATCGTGCTCGTGCCGATATAGGGCCAGCGCCCCGCCCGTGCCGGTCCCGAACAGCTCGCGATAGGCCGGTGCCGCAGACACCACCTCGGGCGTGCCTTCGCAGCAGACATGGCCGTTCAGGCAAATCACCCTGTCGGATGCGCTCATCACCACGTGCAATTCGTGGCTGACCATCAGTACGGCACAGCCCAGATCGCGGCGCACCGCTTCGATCTGCCGATAGAATGCGGCGGACCCGGGTTGATCCAGCCCTTGTGTGGCCTCATCCAGCATCAGGATATCGGGGCGACCCAGGATGGCGCGGGCGAGCAGGACGCGTTGAAACTGCCCCCCTGACAGATCCGCCATCTGCCGTTTACCAACGCCCGGCACCCCGGCCTTTTGCAAGGCGCTGGCGGCGTCTTCGGGGCCAACACGCAGGGGCAGATCAAGGAACCGGTTCACCGTCATCGGCAGCGTCGGATCAATATGCAGCCTTTGCGGCACATAGCCGATCCGCAGTTTTGGCGCGCGCGTTACCTGACCCTTCTGCGGCTTCAGCGCGCCAACCAAAACCCGCAACAGGGTCGATTTGCCAGACCCATTCGGCCCGACAATCGTGACGATCTCGCCCGGTTCAATGGCGATATCGACACCTTGCAACACCCGCTGCCCGCCATAGCGGACATCGACACCCTTGGCCGCAATCAGGCTCATGATGCAGCACCTTCCTGGCATCCGGGGCACAGTCCTTCGGCTTCGATCACTGTCTGTTCGATCCGAAAGCCGCTGCTTTCCGCCTCTGACCCAAGCGCCTCGCCCGCCAGCGCCTCGGCCACCTTGCCGCAGCCCCGGCAGATCATGAAAGCCGGGTCATGGGTGGCCCCGGGATGCGCACAGGCGATAAAGGCATTGAGCCGTTCGATCCGATGCACAAAGCCTTGTTCAACCAGAAATGTCAGCGCGCGATAGGCGATCGGCGGCTTTGATCCCAGCCCTTCCGCATCAAGCCGCGCCAGCACGTCATAGGCGCCCATGGCCGCATGACTTTCCAGCAGGATTTCCAGCACCCGGCGGCGCACGGGCGTCAGCTGCACCTTGCGTGTGGCGCAGGCCGCCTCTGCCGCGCTGAGGGCCGCCTGCACGCAGGAGCTGTGATCATGTTTGGCGAAACCCAGCGTGTCTGGCATTTTTGCCACCTTGTGATGTTATAACATACGCTCTATATCGGCAGCGATTTCAAAGAACAAGGGCCGAATCATGCGTCATTTATTTGCTACACTATGTCTTTTGCCATCAATTGGCTTTGCCGATGTGCCCCGGGTGATGACGGATATCGCCCCGATCCATAGCCTAACCGCGCAGGTCATGGGCGATCTGGGCACGCCTGACCTGCTGTTGCCGCCGGGCGCCGACCCGCATGATTTTGCGCTACGCCCCAGCGATGCACAGGCACTGGGTGCGGCCGATGTGGTCATCTGGGTCGGTCACGGCCTGACCCCGTGGCTGGAGGAGCCGCTGACAACACTGGCCCCGCAGGCGGCCCGCTTGGAACTGCTGGAAACACCCGGATGGGACCCGCTGGAGGTGCGCGATCATAAAGCGCATGGTGACCATGACGATCATGGTGATCATGATGAGCATGGCCATGACGATGAACACGACCACGATCATGATCACGGGCATGACCACGGCGAGTTTGACCCGCATGCCTGGGTTGATCCGGCAATCGCACGGGTCTGGCTGGCCGCCATCGCTGACCAATTGGCGACCGCCGATCCTGAAAACGCAGCAGTCTATGCGGAAAACGCGGCCAGTGCGGCCAATGCGCTTGTCGCATTGGAGCAAAGGCTCACCGCCGATCTGGCCCCGGTCGCTGACCGCGCCTATATCCTGCCCCATGACGGCTATCAGTATTTTGAGGCGCGATTTGGCCTGACCGCAAGCGGGGCCATTGCCGGGATCGACGCCCGCGACCCGGGCCCTGCGCAGGTCGCCACCTTGCGTGAACAAATGGCAGAGGATGGCGTGGCCTGCGTCTTTAGCGACGCCGAAATCGGGGATGGCTGGGCAACGCTGGTGATTGAAGGCACCGACGCCAAGACAGCGCAGATTGATGCGGTCGGGGCCGGGCTGGATGCCGGGCCAGGTCTCTATGCGGAGATGTTGAACCGTTTGGGTACGGCGTTTTCGACCTGCCTTGCCGCTGATACCTAGGATCGGAAATATGCAATAAGTCCGCTGACAACGACCCTGATCGGCCACTGTGCCAATTCTCACTGTGAGGCCGATCAGAACAGCGTATCCCATGACGATTATTTTGTTGGTTCAGGAAAGGTATTGATCATGGCGTCGAAGATGAAAGTGAACGGAGAAGTGGACGTAAACACCTTCGTCGATCAGGCTGCGGGTATTGCAAAGGCTCTCGATGCCGGAACAGCGCTGGTCTACAATGACAGCAACAAGACCGTGCAATTCTATTGCTATAACGGCGGCGACATTTTCATGACCATCCCGTTCGTCAAACCGGTGATTGCGCATGGCTATTCGGGATTGGTCGCAGCGGGCGGATCGATGTTCAAGGTCTTCGCAGACAACAAGAGTGAAGGCGAATTTCTTGTCAAACCGAACCATGCCTATGTCTATCGCGGACCGGGCAAGATCGAAGCCGTCCAGTAGGCGACGCACCTAGAAATCGGTTGGTGCACCACCTTCGGCCTTTCGCCGGTCCACAAAGGCGGCGAGTTCCTCCTTGATGCTTTCATCCATTGGCGGTGCCTCGAACGTGTTCAGGATGTCCTTGAAGGTCCGGTGCGCCCGTTCGGCAGTCCAGATACCGCCTGCAGCCTCCCACGCTTCGAAGTTGCGCCAGTCGGACACCATTGGCTGATAAAACGCCTTTTCATAGCGGTCCTGCGTGTGCTGGATGCCAAAGAAATGGCCCTGCGGACCGACCTCCTTGATCGCGTCGATGGCGATATCGTCAGGGCCGGTGGCCACCACCTCTGGCTCCATATAGCGCTGGATCATCTGCAACACTTCGCAATCCATCACGAATTTCTCGGGGCTGGCCACCAACCCGCCCTCAAGCCAGCCTGCGGCATGGTAGACGATATTGGTGCCCGACTGCACGGCGGACCAAAGGGAATTCGATGTCTCCCACATCGCCTGCCCATCCGGCACATTGGCCGCACACACGCCAGAGGCGCGCATCGGCAACCCATAAAACCGGGCCATCTGCCCGGTCATCTGGGTGGCCCGCATGTATTCCGGGGTCCCAAAGGCTGGCGCACCCGATTTCATGTCCACATTGCTGGTGAAGGTCCCGATGACGCATGGGCAACCGGGGCGGACATATTGGAACAGGGCAATCGCGCTTAACGCCTCGGCAATTGACAGGGTCACGGCGCCCGACATCGTCACCGGGGCCATCGCCCCCGCCAGCGTAAAGGGGGTCACAATCACCGCCTGCCCGCGCCGCACACAGCGCAAGCACCCGTCGATCATCGGCACATCATGTTTCAGCGGCGAGGTGGAATTGATGTTGGTATACATATGCGGCTTAGCGGCGAATTCATCCTCGCTCAGCCCGCCCGCGATCTTGACCATCTCCATCACATCCTCGACCCGTTCGCGGCCCAGCGAATAGGCATGGACGACCTTGTCGGTCAGCAGAAGCTTGTCATGGACCACATCCAGATGCCGGACAGAGGCATGGATATCCACCGGTTCCACCGGATAGCCGCCCGCGAAATGGATGCAGTTGAAATACTGGGTCAGGCGCAAAAGGTTGGCACATTGGGCGCGGCTGCCTGATACCTTCTTGCCGATCTCGAGGTCGAAGTAATTGGGCGGCGACGACACATTGCCAAACAGGATATGCTTGCCACCAATGGTGATCTTTCGGTCCGCGTTGCGTGGGGTGAGATCGAACTGCGCTGGCGCATGGCCCAGCATTTCCATCACCCAATCGCGGCCCATCCGCACATTGGTGCCGTCCACGCGGCACCCGGCCTCTTTGAAAATCTCGAGCGCCTCTTCGTTCAGAAACTCGATCCCGATCTCTTCCAGAATGCGCATCGCCCCGTCATGGATCGCCTGCACGCCGTCCTCGGTCAGCGGTTCGGTCGGGCGGTCGGTATTGACGGGCAGCCGCCAGGGCATCTGTTCGATCGCCGCCGTGCCGCGCCGGTTCGCCGCCCCTGCCCGGCCGCCGCCGCGCCGTTTTGGTTTTCCATCCGCCATGGTGTCACCCTCTGCTATCGCAGCAATGGTGCCACCGGCAGGCAGACGAATATCACGCAAAAGCGACAGGTCGTGTCGGTGGCAGGATCAGAGCAGGCTTTGCCCGCGCAACCAGCCCGGAATGTCGGCAATCGTGGGCAGGACAACATCCGCCTGCGATGCCAGTTCCTCTGCCGGGGCCGGGCCGGTCAGCACGCCGATGGTCAGCATACCCGCCGCGCGGCCTGCATCCAGATCATGCAGGCTGTCACCCACCATCGCGCAAACCCCGGCATCAAGCCCCGTCAGCGCGCAGAACGCCTGCATCTGGCCGGGACCGGGTTTGGCACCGTGGCCGCTGTCATAGCCTGCGATGAAATCGAAATGCTGCCTGACGCCCGCGCGTTCCAGATGGCGAAGCGCCGACGATTCCGCATCATTGGTGGCAATCCCCAGCGCCAGATCAGTCTGGCGCAACGTATCAAAATAGGGAACCAGCGGCGTGGCTTCGACCTGCACCACCTGGGTCGCTGCGGCATTCATCCGCGCGATCAGGTCGGATTTGTCGACACCCTTCAGAACACGCAGCATATGATCGGCGGTTTCGCTGACAGTCGATGCAATCACCACGCTGCCCGGATGGAAACGCTCGCCTACGGGATCATATCCCATCACCTCGGCCAGTGCGTCAAACAGCGCCGGGTCGCCGCCCACCTCCGCCTCAAGCATCCGCCGGGTCCAGGCGCCCCATGTGGCGTTGAAATCGAACAGCGTGCCGTCCTTGTCGAAGATGATACCTTTGATCACGTCACTGGTCCTTTGGGGTCATTGACACTGGCCCGCGCCCGGCTGAGGTTGCGGAAATGCTCAAGCTGCGATCCTACAAGAACCGCCCGATGCATCTGGGTCCGTTTCCACTGGAACGTCTGCGGCGTCAATCCACGATTAATGTCGCGGGATTACCGCCCTTCACGGGATTGTCGTTCCGGCGGCCCGATGACCCGCTCAGTATCGTCAACGCGATGCAGGATTATCAGGCGATGCTGGACGCGACCCGCGACGGCATGGTCAAGCGCGAGATGGCCGAGATCCCCGATGACCTGACCGAACGCGCCAATCACCTGAAGGCGTTCGGCTATTATTGCGATGCCGCCATGGTGGGCACCTGCCTGATCCCCGACGCGGCCTGGCTGGATGCACCCGTGATCAACCCCGATGTGGACCGGCTGGCCGACAAGCTGCGCACAATGCAGCCCAAGACGCTGGCCGCAGGTATCGACGTCATCATGGCGGGCCTGCGCGAAAGTATGGCACTGCCCCCCACCGATTGCCGTCACCACACCCATGCGCTGGTGTTCCTTTATGACCACCCTCGCGATCCCCGCCCGGACGAAGGCGACTGGATCAGCGATGCGCTTGATCATCGGGCCTGCCTGCGGGGCATGGAAACCGCCGTCACGTTGGCCAGCTACATCCGCACGCTGGGCTATGACGCGCGCGCCCATTCCATGGCCGCGTCCGACATGCATCTGGGCGCGCTGGCCCTGCAGGCCGGGCTGGTCGCGTTGGAGGATGGCAGCCTGCGCAACCCCTTCACCGGCGACCGTTACGGGCTGGCCGCGATCACCACGACGCTCGCCATGACCCCCGATCAGCCGATTGTGCCGGGCCAGCAACCGCCTGCCAGCTACCGCACCGGGCTGGGCGATCACGCAAAATCCGCCCGCACCCGCGACCCCTACGCGACCCGCGATTTCGCCATGGGTCCGCACCCGTTCGAAACGCTCAAGCGTGTGGACGAACCGACAACCTATATCGACCGACCCAACGTGGCGCGTGTCCCGAAACGGGCGAACATGTTTGCCCGCGGCCTCTTCGGGGACATGGGCAAACAGGTGCAGGAGGCGACGAAGAACGGTAATTATGTACGCAAATCCGCGGCCGCCTTTGCCTTTCGCCCGTCGCTAGGGGCGTTTGTCTTGCTACAGGATGGCCAGGCGGCAGAGAAGCATGAAACCGCACATATCCCAGACCTGAACGCCAAAAACATCAAATCAGCACTCTATTTCCTCGGCGTCGATGCGGTTGGCCTTTCTGCCTGTCCTGACTGGACCTATTACAGCCACGACGTGGCGGGCCAGCCAATCACTCCCTACCACAGCAACGCGATATCCATGATCATCGATCAGGGGCACGAGACGATGGAGGGCGCATCCGGCGATGACTGGATCGCTTGCGCCCAGTCCATGCGCGCCTATCTGCGGTTTTCCCTGCTGGGCGGCGTGCTGGCGCAGCATCTGCGCAATCTGGGCTACACCGCCCGCGTCCATTCGGTCATGGATGACGAGGTGCTGCACCCGCCGCTCCTGCTCCTCTCCGGTCTGGGCGAGGTCAGCCGGATTGGCGAGGTGATCCTGAACCCCTTCCTCGGCCCGCGCCTGAAATCCGGCGTGGTCACGACCAACATGCCGATGACCCATGACAAGCCGATTGATTTCGGCCTGCAGAAATTTTGCGACGCCTGCAACAAATGCGCGCGCGAATGCCCCAGCGGGGCGATCACCGCCGGGCCAAAGCTGATGTTCAACGGCTACGAGATCTGGAAATCCGACAGCCAGAAATGCACCACCTACCGCGTCAGCCAGAAGAACGGGGCGATGTGCGGGCGCTGCATGAAAACCTGCCCTTGGAACCTCGAAGGGTTGTTCGCCGAAGCCCCGTTTCGCAAATTGGCCATGACCGTGCCAACGGCCGCCAGGGCATTGGCAAGACTGGACGATTTGGCAGGCAAGGGCGCGATCAATCCGGTCAAGAAATGGTGGTGGGATCTTGAGATGGAGGATGACGGCGCCTATCGCCCGTCCCGCCATCCGGTCAACAAACGCGACCTGCAAAAGGACCTTGATCTGCGGTTCGCGGATCAGACTCTCGCGGTCTATCCCGCCCCTCTGGCACCGCCACCCTACCCCTGGCCCTACCCCATGGATCGGGAGGCCGGGATCGCCGCCTATCAGGCCATGATCGGCGCGGATGAACACCGCAAACGGCGCGACCAGGGGCTTGCGCCGGAACATGTCTATACGCCCGTCACAGGCGACGCACCGGTGATGCAAGTGGTGATCAGCAAGGTCACAAAGATGACCGACGCGTTGACCAAATATGAATTTTCCCTGCCCGACGGGTCCGACCTGCCGCCAGCCACGGCAGGCGCACATATCGACGTGGTCGTGGCCCCGGAATTCTTTCGCCAATACTCGCTCTCGGGCGATCCCGCCGACCGCAGCAAATACCAGATCGCCGTCCTGCGCGAAGATATCGGGCGCGGCGGATCAAAACTGATGCACCGCATCTTCACCGAAGGACGGAGGGTTTTCATCTCCAGACCCATCAACCATTTCCCGCTGGTCGAAGATGCCGCAAAAACGCTGCTGATGGGCGGCGGCATCGGCATCACCCCGATGATCGCCATGGCCCACCGGCTGCACGCCATCGGCGCCGATTTCGCGCTGCATTACAGTTGCCATGACCGGCAGGATGCCGGGTTCCTCGACGATCTGGCGGCAGTGCCATGGGCCGACAAGGTTCATCTGCATATCAGCAAGGAAGGCACGCGCGCCGACCTACCCAAAATCGCAACCTATTCAAAAGGCACGCATATCTATACCTGCGGGCCAGATGCCTACATGGCCGCGGTGATCGAAGCCGCCACGCAAAACGGCTTTCCCGAAGACGCGCGGCACCTTGAATATTTCGTCGTGCCCGAACAGCAGGATTACGAAAACCACCCCTTCACGCTGGAGTTGAAAGACGGGCGGCAGATCGCCGTTGCGGCGGATCAGTCAGCGGCTGACGCGCTGATTGCGGCCGGCGTCCATGTGGATCTGAAATGCGCTGACGGACTTTGCGGGGTCTGCAAATGCGGGGTCATCGACGGGGCCGTCGAACACCGCGATTTCGTGCTGTCGAAGGCCCAGCGCGACCACGAAATGATTCTCTGCCAAAGCCGCGCGGCAGACCCCGACGGGACCATCACAATCGATCTTTAGGTCCAGTGAACCTCGCCCGCGCCGGGCAGCGCATAGCGGGCGCGCAAGGGCTGGTCATAGGCCAGACCGGCACCATCACAAAATTCCATCACCCATTTGTCATCCATCGTGATGAACTCAAGAACCGATGCCAGAAACGCAGGATCTGTTGCCTTATCACGCAAATCGTCGACCGATCCGCCGGTTGAGCCCAGAAAAACCGGGCAAAGGTCGTCGTTTGCAACCAGCCAGCCCAAAGCCTGATAGGCGATCGTCTGCGCATGTTCCTGTTCCATCAAGCTTAATCCCACCAAAAGTACCAATAGGGCGCGCGCATCCGGTCTGCGGCGAGCGCCGAGATTGTGCCGACACCTTGCAAGACGACATCCGCATCATAGTGGAAATGCGTGATCGCCAGCGCAATAGCCGCTTCTTGATCGGTTGGGCGATTGGGGGCCCAAAGTTCCATCTGGTCATGCGCGATGACAATCGGTTCCGCCCCGTAGTCGTTGAACCATTGGCGCAAGGCGGCGACGTGGATTTCAGGAGAGGGATTGGCGTTCCAGCCGCCAAAGCGCAGATAGGCCGGGGCCTCCCACGGGTTTTCGGTGGGCAGGATGGCGATATAGGCGGTGTTGACCGGGCGACCGGTTTCCCAGTCATTCAGGCTGATAATCTCTTGCGGGGGTATATAGAAGAATGGCCAGCGGCCCATGTCCAGTTCGGCGATGGTCACGGGATCGAAGGTTTCCGGCAAATCGGTTTCGTAATCATTATCCTTCATCCAGGCGACGAAGTCCGCGTGTTCCGCAGCGCGGATGTCATAGAGCGCGCCGGGAAAGGCCAGATCATTGGCGGCTGCCACGACCTCTTGCGGTGACAATGGATAGAATTCGTCCCATTGCGGATCGAACATGTCGATCAGGCTGGTGACGGCATCGGCGTCGCCAATGATCACCGGCGTGCCGGGGGCGTCGCGCAGCCGGTGCCATTCGGCCTCGGCGTCCTCTCCGGCCACTTCGATCACCGGAAAGGGCAGAAGGTCGAGATCCTGCGCCGTGGCGGGGAGGGCAAGCAGAGCGAAAGCAAGTGTAAGGCGCATGGCATGGTCCGTTGGCGATTTACGCTAGTCTGGCGAAAGCACCACGTTGGTACAAGCATGGGAAATCATGGAATCTGTGTGATCTACGAATCACATTCCGGTGGGATTCGGTCAAAACTGGGTAGGATTGCGGTTATGTTCGCCGTATGAGAGGCCGGAATTGGCGGGGTAGCGTAAAAAAGTTGGGATTTTCTGGAATGGTTTGGAAATTGAACATCTCGTCTACATGTTGTGTGCAGTATTCCTTCTTCCGCTACAAATATGGCTGACTGGAGGTCCCGATGTCCATATCTTGTTTCGCAGAGCCCCCCAAAACACCATGTAGTACCATGAATTCCCAAAAAGTTGTTGATCGGTGATCCAACTGGTGTCACAACAGTTGCACGGTAAGACGGACACGACATCAAAGGGGCACCAAGAACCCCAACCGGCAAAAGCAGGTTTCATACAGGCTTCGTCTTACCCAACCAGATCCGGCGCGTGAGCGAGCAGACATCCCCCCAGGTGGCACGCGCAGTCGGACATTCCCCGCTAGGGGCGGAACCGGCGGATTGTGCAGTGGCAGCAGCGCAATCCGCCGTTTTCACATCCAGAGACAAGATTTCCGGGGGCAAGAGGTAAAGGACCGAGGGACAGTGGTTCTGAGTTTTACAGGCGAACACACCCAAAAGGTGGACGGTAAGGGGCGTATGTCGATCCCTGCCGATTTTCGTCGTGTGCTCGAAGCCGGCGACCCTGACTGGACCCCTGGCCTGTCCCCGCGCATGTTCCTGCTCTATGGCGATCATCTGAAAAATGAACTGCACGGCTACACGGTTGACGAATTCAACGCGGTGGTGGCCCAGATCAATGCCCTTCCCCGCGGGTCCGCGAACAAGAAGAAACTTCAGCGTCTGATCATCGGCCAGTCCATCAAACTGGACGTGGACAAGGACGGACGCACGGTCATGCCGCTGAAACAGCGCCAGAAACTTGGGATCACCGAAGGTGAGTTGGCCTTCAGCGGCATGGGCGACCATTTCGAAATCTGGAAGGCCGATGTCTTTGCCGAAGAGGTGGCAGAGGACATCAGCGGCTGGCTGGCAGAACACGAGGATGGCTTTGATCCGCTCATCCTGCTGGATGAGTAGATCATGCCTGCTGCTGCCGCACCTGACCCACATATCCCCGTTCTGATTGGACCGCTGATCGCAGCGGTCTCGCCCGTTTCCGGGGTCTGGCTGGATGGTACATTCGGGGCGGGTGGCTATACCCGTGCCTTGCTGGCCGCCGGTGCCGACAAGGTGATCGCGGTGGATCGTGATCCGCTGGCGTTCCAGATGGCCGCCGCCTGGGCCGGGGACTATGGCGACCGGATCGAGATGGTCGAAGGCGTGTTTTCCAAGCTCGATCAATACGGCTCCGACCTGGACGGTGTCGTGCTCGACCTTGGCGTCAGCTCCATGCAGCTTGATCTGGCCGAACGCGGTTTTTCCTTCATGCGTGACGGCCCGCTGGACATGCGGATGTCGCAGGACGGGCCATCAGCCGCCGATCTGTGCAACACTGCGGATGAGGGTGAACTGGCCGATATCATCTACCTTTACGGCGAAGAACGCGCCTCGCGCCGCATCGCCAAGGCCATTGTCGCCGCCCGCCCGCTGACCACCACCGGGCAACTGGCCAAGGTGGTCGAAGGCTGCCTGCCCCGCGCCAAACCAGGCCAGTCGCATCCGGCCACCCGCACCTTTCAGGCGCTGCGCATTGCGGTGAACAACGAATATGGCGAACTGGCCGAGGGGCTGATGGCCGCCGAACGGGCCTTGAAACCGGGCGGGCAACTGGCTGTCGTGACCTTTCATTCGGTTGAGGACCGGATGGTCAAACGGTTCCTGCAGGCGCGATCAGGCAATGTGGCCAACGCCAACCGTTACGCGCCCGAAACAGCGCAGGTCGTGCCCGCCTTTCGCATCGAAAAACGCAAGGCCATCGGTCCTGACGCACAGGAACTGGCCGAAAACCCACGGTCACGCTCGGCCAAGCTGCGGGTGGCGATCCGGACCGATGCGCCAGCCGAAGATATCGATCCGGCATCACTCGGAATGCCGATGAAGAAAGGGGCGCGGTAATGCGCGGTGTGTTGTATGTACTGGCGGCGCTGGCCGTCATGGGGCTCGCGTTCTGGGCCTATCAGGAGAATTATAAGACCCAGCAGGCGGTCAAGGAAGTGCGCCAGTTACATGCGCGCATCGGGGCCGCCCATGAGCGGCTGGGCATGTTGCGGGCCGAATGGGCCTATCTGAACCGGCCTGACCGGCTTGCCGATCTGGCAGAGCTGAATTTCGACCGGCTTGGTCTCTTGCCGCTGATGCCCGATGCCTTTGGCGCGGTCGATCAAATCATCTATCCGATCCCGCCGATCAGCCCCATCATCAACCCGATCGAGCTGTCATCGGACGCCTTTGACGACGTGGAGAACCCGCTATGAGAACGCCACTGCGTCCGCTTGCCCGTATCCTCAAGGCCCGCGCGCAGGGCGAAGACCCCGCCGCGATTGAGGCCGAAAACAAGCGCCGCCGTCACGAAGAAATGGCTGACAAGGCTCGCCAGCGATCCGAAGGGCGTTTGCTGCTGCTTGGCCTTGCGTTTTTCTGCGCCTTTGGCGTGATCGGCATGCGCATGGGCACGCTAGCCTCATCCGTCCCGGAAGAGCCGCGGGCGAGTGCTGTCGGTAACCCGATCATTGGCCAACGCTCAGATATTGTTGATAGAAACGGGCGTATTCTGGCGACGAACCTGCAAACCCATTCGCTTTATGCGCATCCACAGGACATGATCGACCCGCTGCATGCCGCCGCTGGTTTGGCCACAATTTTCCCCGAACTGGACGAGGAAGAACTGATCGCTGATTTCACCGGCGACCGGAAATTCATGTGGGTGCGCCGCCAGATCAGCCCTGAACAGATGCAGGCGGTCCATGATATCGGCTCGCCCGGTCTACTCTTCGGCCCGCGCGAGATGCGGCTTTACCCTAACGGCCCGATTGCGGCGCATATCCTTGGCGGGGCCAGCTATGGCCGCGAAGGAGTCGCCAGTGCCGAGGTGATTGGCGTGGCCGGTGTCGAGCGTCAGTTTGACGCCTTCCTGCGCGATCCCGCCAATGAAGGGGCGCCGCTGGAATTGTCCATCGACCTGACGGTGCAGGCCGCCGCGGAACAGGTGCTGGCAGGTGGCATGTCGCTGATGAACGCCAAGGGCGCGACCTCGATCCTGATGGATATTCACACGGGCGAAATCATCTCGATGGTGTCCTTGCCCGATTTCGACCCCAACAATCGCCCCCGCGTTCTGACCGAAGGCGATCAGTCCGACAGCCCGCTTTTCAACCGCGCGGTGCAGGGCGTTTACGAGTTGGGATCGGTGTTCAAGATCTTCACCGTGGCGCAAGCGATGGAGCTTGGGTTGGTCAACCCCAACACCCTGATCGACACGCAAGGGCCATTGTCCTGGGGGCGGTTCCGCATTCGCGATTTCCGTGACTATGGCCCGGAACTCAGCACCACGGATGTGATTGTGAAATCCTCCAACATCGGCACAGCGCGCATCGCTATGATGATCGGCGCGGACCGGCAGCGCGAATTCCTCGGCTCGCTCGGCTTTCTCGAAGCGACGCCCGTCGAAATGATCGAAGCCCCGACCGGCGCCCCCCTGTTGCCGCGCAACTGGTCAGAGATTTCAACGATGACAATCTCTTACGGCCACGGCCTGTCATCATCGCCCCTCCACCTGGCGACCGCTTATGCCTCACTGCTCAACGGCGGCACACGGGTCGAACCGACGCTGCTGCGCATGGAAAACGCGGTTGTCGGTGAACGGGTGGTCAGCGAGGCCGTCAGCCGCCGATCCATGTCGATGCTGCGGCAGGTGGTACAGGATGGGACCGCATCCTTTGGTGAGGTTCCGGGATACGAGGTTGGCGGCAAAACCGGCACCGCCGATAAGCCGCGCACCCGTGGCGGCGGCTACTACGATGACAAGGTGATCGCCACCTTCGCAACCGCATTTCCCGCCAGCGATCCGCAATATGTGCTGGTGGTGACGCTGGATGAACCGTCCGAAAACTCCGGCGAAGAACCGCGCCGCACAGCAGGCTGGACAGCCGTGCCCGTCGCCGCCGAAATGATACGCCGCGTCGCACCCTTGCTGGGCCTCAGACCGCAAGTGGACAGTCCTCAATCCATCGGTGTAACACTCACCTCAAACTGAATGGGGCGGCATATGACATCACTGGCGGAACTGGGGCTGACGGCACAAGGCGGGCGCGAGGCGCAGATCAAAGGGCTGGCCGTCGATAGCCGTGACGTCAAGGATGGGTTCCTTTTCGCGGCCCTGCCCGGTGCGCGGGTGCATGGCGGCGAATTCATCCAATATGCCCTGCGCATGGGCGCCGCGGCTGTGCTGACAGACGCGCAAGGGGCCGACATCGCTGCTAATGAACTGGCCGCATCCGACGCCGCCGTGATTGTCGCACAGGATCCGCGTCAGGCACTGGCGCAGACCGCATCGCTCTGGTTCGGGCCGCATCCCGACACCGTGGTCGCGGTCACCGGCACCAATGGCAAGACATCCGTGTCCACTTTCTGTCGCCAGATCTGGGAAGAGATGGGGATCGCCGGCGTCAACCTTGGCACCACCGGCGTCGAAGGGGCCTGGACCCACCCGCTCAAACACACCACGCCGGAACCGATCACCCTGCACCGCGTCCTGTCACAGGCGGCGCAAAACGGCGTCACCCATGTCGCGATGGAGGCGTCATCGCACGGGCTTGACCAGCGGCGGCTCGATGGCGTGCTGCTGGCCGCCGCAGGCTTTACCAACTTCACACAGGACCATCTGGACTATCACGGAACGTTCGAGGCGTATTTTGACGCCAAGATGGGCCTGTTCAAGCGCGTACTGGCCGAAGACGGCGTGGCCGTCATCAACCTCGACGATCCCAAAGGGCCGGAGGTCGCCGATATCTGCACCGCCCGCGGGCAAGAGGTGATCGGCGTGGGCCGCAGCCCCGCCGCGCGCCTGCGGATCACCGGCAACCGGTTCGACGCCACAGGTCAGGACCTGCTATTTGCCTGGCAGGGCCGCCCGCGTCAGGCGCGGCTGGACCTGATTGGCGGCTTTCAGGCCGACAACGTGCTGCTGGCCGCTGGTCTGGTCATCGCCGCCGGTGCCGACCCGGTCGAGGTGTTCGACAGCCTGTCGCATCTGGGCACTGTGCATGGCCGGATGGAGCTCGCCGCGACCCGCCAGAACGGGGCGGCGGTGTTTGTCGATTACTCACATACGCCCGATTCCGTGCAAACCGCGCTCAAGGCGCTGCGCCCGCATGTGATGGGGCGGATCGTCTGCATTGTCGGCGCAGGCGGTGACCGCGACCGAGGCAAACGCCCGCTGATGGGGGCGGCGGCTGCCCTGAACGCCGATGTCGTGATCATCACCGATGACAATCCCCGGTCCGAAGACCCCGCAACGATCCGCGCCGCCGTCATGGAAGGGGCCATCGCCGCTGGCGGTACCGACAGCATCACCGAAGTCGGCGACCGGGCTGAGGCGATCCTGCGCGGCATCGACGCGCTTGGTCCCGGCGACGCCCTGCTGATCGCGGGCAAGGGGCACGAGACAGGGCAGATCGTGGGCGATAGCGTGCTTCCCTTTGACGATGTGGAACAGGCCAGCGTGGCCGTCGCCGCGTTGGAGGGGCGGATATGACGCTGTGGACCTCTGCCGACGCGATAGCCGCCACCGGCGGGCGCAGTGCTGTGGATTGGACAGCAACCGGCGTGTCGATCGACACCCGCACGCTCGAACCCGGCGATCTGTTCGTCGCACTGAAAGACATCCGCGACGGGCATGATTTCGTGGCTCAAGCGCTGGAAAAAAGCGCGGCAGCCGCACTTGTGTCCTACAAACCCAAGGATATCCCCGTCGATGCCCCGTTGCTGATCGTCGATGACGTGCTTCAGGGGCTTGCCGATCTTGGCGCGGCTTCGCGGGCACGCTCCAACGCACGAATCGCCGCGATCACCGGGTCGGTGGGCAAGACCTCGACCAAGGAAATGCTGCGCGCGGTCCTGTCCCGCCAGGGCAAATGCCACGCCGCCGAAGCATCCTACAACAACCACTGGGGCGTGCCGCTGACGCTGGCCCGTATGCCTGCCGAAACAGACTATGCCATCGTCGAAATCGGGATGAGCAATCCGGGCGAAATCGCCCCGCTATCCAAACTTGCCCGCCCGCATGTGGCCATGGTCACCACAGTGGCCGCCGCGCATCTGGCATCGTTTGACAACCTCTCGGGCATCGCCGTCGAAAAGGCGACCATCATGGACGGGCTGGAACCCGGTGGGACCGCCGTGCTGAACGCCGATATCGAAACCACCGGCATCCTGCGCGATCACGCCACCGAAACCGGGGCTACGCAGGTGCTGTTCGGCACCACAGCCGATGACTGGCAGGTCAAGGATGTGCGCCTGACCGGCGACGTCACGGTCATAAACGCAACCGGCAAAGGGCATGATTACCTGTTCAAGCTTTCCGTCCCCGGACGGCATTTCGCCATGAACGCGGTCGGTGTGCTGGCGGTGGCTGACGCGCTGGGGGCCGACCCCGTCCAGGCCGCCCTTGATATCGCCCAATGGGTGCCGCCTGCCGGACGCGGCACACGCGAAGTCATCGTCATCGACGGCGCGAACGAGGATGAAACTCTCGATCTGATCGACGATGCGTTCAACGCGAACCCAACCTCGCTCGGAGCCTCACTGGAAGTGATCGCAGCATCCAAACCGCACGACAATGTCGGGCGCACGATCAAGGGGCGGCGGGTCGCGATCTTGGGCGACATGCTGGAACTGGGTCCGGACGAGGTCCAGATGCATCGGGATCTGGTCCACAACGCGCATCTGCAATCGCTCGACCTGATCCATTGCACGGGACCGCTGATGCACCACCTCTGGCTGGCCCTGCCGGAAGAAAAGCGCGGACAATGGGCCGAACATGCTTCCGATCTGGCCGCCCGCGTCACGCGGCTGGTTGACGCCGGGGACGTCGTGCTGGTCAAGGGATCAAAGGGCAGCAAGGTCTCACTGGTCGTTGACGCCATCCGCAAACTGGGGCATCGCCGCCCTCAAGAAGAATAGGACAACCCATGCTCTACTGGCTCACGGCTCTCTCTGACGGCGGCGACTTTTTCAACCTCTTTCGCTACATTACCTTCCGGGCGGGTGGGGCATTCATGACCGCGCTCATGTTCGGGTTCATCTTCGGGCCACCCCTGATCAACGTGCTGCGGCGCAAACAGGGTAAGGGGCAGCCGATCCGGGGCGACGGACCCGAAGGGCATTTCGTCAAGGCTGGCACACCAACCATGGGCGGGCTGCTGATCGTGGGGGCGCTGACCACCTCGACGCTGCTCTGGGCGCGGCTCGACAATCCGTTTGTCTGGATGGTGCTGTTTGTCACCCTGTCTTTCGCCCTGATCGGCTTTGCCGATGACTACGCCAAGGTCTCCAAGCAGAACACCGCAGGCGTGTCGGGTAAGATACGGATTTTACTGGGTATTCTGATCGCGGGGATCGCGGGATATTGGGCCGCCGCCTATCACCCGGATGATCTGACCAACCAACTGGCGCTACCGGTTTTCAAGGATACGCTGATCAATCTCGGGGTCATGTTCATCCCCTTCGCGATCATCGTGATCGTGGGTGCGGCCAACGCGGTCAACCTGACCGACGGGTTGGACGGGCTGGCGATCATGCCCGTGATGATCGCGGCAGGTGCTTTCGGGATCATCGCCTATGCGGTCGGGCGGACTGACTTTACCCAATATCTCGACGTGCATTACGTGCCGCAAACCGGTGAAATCCTGATCTTTTCCGCAGGGCTGATAGGCGGCGGGCTGGGGTTCCTGTGGTACAACGCGCCGCCTGCGGCGGTATTCATGGGCGACACCGGGTCTCTGGCGCTCGGCGGGGCACTGGGGGCGATTGCGGTCGCCACCAAGCACGAGATCGTGCTGGCCATCGTCGGCGGCCTTTTCGTGGTCGAGGCTCTCTCGGTCATCATCCAGGTCCTCTATTTCAAGCGGACGGGCAAGCGGGTCTTCCTGATGGCCCCGATCCACCATCACTACGAGAAAAAAGGCTGGGCCGAACCCCAGATCGTGATCCGTTTCTGGATCATCTCCCTGATCCTCGCGATGATCGGGTTGGCGACGCTGAAGGTACGCTAAAGCCGCTTATACATCACAAACGCATTCACCATCCCGGCCCTAGGATGGTCGAACGCATCGGGGATCGTGCCGACTGTTTCGAAACCCAGCCGGTGCCACAGCCCGACGGCACCCACATTGCTCGCCAGTACGAAATTGAACTGCATGGCGCGGTAACCCAGCGCCCGCGCCATGACTTGACTGTGTTCGCACATCTGCCGTGCCAGCCCCTGCCCGCGCGCAGCCTCGGCCACCACATAGCCGCAATTGCAGATATGGGCCCCGCCGCCGGGCTGGTTCGTGCGGATATAATAGGTACCAAGGATACCACCCTGCCCTTCGGCGACATAGGTCGCTGCAGGTGTCGTCATCCAGTAGTCACGGCAGGCTTCTTTGCTGATCCGGGGGTCCACGGCATAGGTCTCGCCTGCCCGGAAGACATCGTGCAGAATGGGCCAGATGGCATCGAAATCCGCCGCCTTTGCCGGGCGAATAATCACGCCATGCCACCCTCGATAAAGCGGCGGGCCAGGTGGCGATAGGCCTCGGCCATCGTACCATCACCCACGGCAATCGGTTCACCCGCATCACCGGCCAGCCGCGTATCAAGGTCAATCGGCAAGGCGCCCAGGAACGGCACCCCAATCCTGTCAGCCTCTGCAGCCACGCCACCCTGACCGAAGATGTGGCTTTCGGTGCCACAGGTCGGACAGACGAATGTGGACATGTTTTCGATCAGTCCCAGCACAGGGGTGTTCAGCGTCTTGAACATATCAAGCGCCTTGCGGGCATCAATCAGGGCCACATCCTGCGGGGTGCTGACAACAACCGCACCGGTCAAATGGGTCTTCTGGCACAGGGTCAGCTGCACATCACCGGTCCCCGGTGGCAGATCCACGATCAGCACATCCAACTCACCCCATTGCACCTGTCCCAGCATCTGCTGCAGCGCGCCCATCAGCATTGGGCCACGCCAGACCACCGCCTTGTCAGGGTCAACCATCAGACCGATGGACATCATCGTCACACCATGGGCCTGCAGCGGGATGATGATCTTGCCGTCAGGCGATCCGGGGCGTTTGTTCACGCCCATCATGCGCGGCTGGCTGGGTCCATAGATATCAGCATCCAGAAGGCCAACACGCCGCCCTTCCCTGGCCAGCGCAACGGCCAGATTGGACGACACGGTTGATTTGCCAACGCCGCCTTTGCCCGATCCGATGGCAAGGATGCGGTCAACGCCGGCGACCTTTGCAGGACCGGCCTGCGGCGTGGGATGGCGACCAACCTTCAGCGATGGCGGCTCCGGGGCCTTGGCGGCGGGGCCATGGGCTGTCAGCACGACAGAGGCGGAGGTTACACCGGGCAGACCCCTCACGATCTCCTCTGCAGCGCGGCGCACGCCTTCCATTTTCGCCGCTTCAGCCGGGTCGGCGGCTTCGATCACAAAACGGACGGAATCATTGTCGATATTCAGGGCACGGACCATATCGCGTGCCACAATATCCTCGCCCCCCGGCAAAGTGAGTCGCGATAGTGCGCCCAGAATTTCATCGCGGGTGACGGGCATGAATATACCTCCGGTTCATAAAGTGACTGTTTCCAAGGCAACATCTGGCGGTTTTTTGGCAAAGCGCAAGTAGATGGAAACAGATGCCCAAAAAAGCAACAGATTGATGACGTTAGGTCAGCAATGCTTATGCATTTTCTGCATGGCAGCGTTGCTCAGACAGGTATTGTGCAACTGCAGCATTATCCTACATGTTGATCGTAACGGGGGCGGAACAAACCGCAACACGACGATCATACGAAAGATGAGCAGATGACATATAACACAGACACAGGCTTTGCCGGTATCTCCCTCGGCCAGCGCTTTGCAGCGTTCCGCGCCGAGTTGGCAGAAAAAGCCGCCAAGCGCAAAGTGTACCGTACAACCTATAACGAACTGAACGCCCTGACTGATCGCGACTTGGCAGATCTGGGTATTCATCGTGCCATGATCAAGCGTATCGCGCTGGAAGCTGCGTACGACAACCAGATTTAAGGATCGGGTCGGCCGCCTCCTCCCTTTAGGCCGATCTGACAAGGACCCGACGGTTCTCTCCTCCTCCCTGAACGTCGGGTCAGCAATAAGGTGGCGGTATCCACCTCCTCCCGGGTACCGCCACTTTATGCACCAGTTTCGGAACCGCCCACCTCCTCCCGGGTTGGAACCGATCATACCGCTAGCTGCGCTCACCTCCTCCCGAGCAAAGCCAAGCGAGGAAGCGCCCCGCTCTTCTCCTCCCAGAGCAGGCGGGCGCTGATAATAAGAACGGTCATGCCCACCTCCTCCCGGGCATGGCCGTTTTTTTATGGCTTAAGCTCGTTTAATCAGCGTCCAGATATGGCGACGCCTAGATGGGCTGGATGGATTACTGTGAACCAATTCGTATCCCAAGACTTCGGCCCGGGCATCAATTGCAATCATGACCTTTTTCCATGATCCGGCGAATGTCTGTAGCGGCACAGCCAGCCGCTCACCATTTTGAAGCATGACACTTAGAACGTCATCGGCAACGTCATCACCGGTTATCTCGACCGTAAACTCTTCAATCTGCGACCAGCGGCACGTTCGTCTGTCCGGAAGAGGCTCGCCATGCGTGCACTCCAGCGTCACACCGTCCGCATCAATCACGATCCAGGATCGCCCAATCGGGGAGCGCTTCCAGATCACGAACGCACCCACAAAAAGAAGCGCTGCAAAAAGGTAGTTCGGCAAGAGCGATGGTTCCTGTTCGGCGTTTGCGGCAGAGTAATGGCCCAACAAAAGAACGCCACCTGCAAGTAAAGCGAGCGAACAAGCGATGAAGTAACCTCGATCAAATCGCGACGGGCCAAAAGTGACTGGTGGCATGCAGTGTCATTCCTTCATCGCGTCATCCGCCGGTTTTGCAGGGTCAGCTCTACCCCACGCGACCAATTTATTGTAATATTTCGGTATTACTTACCAACAACGATTTCAAAAAAGGACCATTTGCCATGTCTTTGACACTCGATATCCAACAACCCCGCCCTTTTGACCTAGTCGGCTCCGAAATCCTGATTGCCGGAAATGCTACGGCATTCGAAGGATCGCTAAGTGTGCGCGTGACAGAGGGTCACGACGAATACTCCGGCAGCCTGACTGTTGGCGCATTGGGATTGCGGCAGTTTCAGGGGTCGATCACCATCCCCAACGAAAATGCTTTCAAGCTGACGAGAGTGTTTGTGTCTCTGATTGACGACGGCGCCACTCTTGACGGGCCGTCGGTACTGATCCCGGTCCTTTTCGGGCCCCTGATCCTGCCCGGTTACCGCGGCTGGCAGCCATATACAGTACAATCTGGTGACACGCTCACCAGTATCGCGCAATCACAATATGGCAATCCGGATTTTCAACCGATCCTTCAAGCAAATCAGCATGTTGTAACAGATCCAAATCTGATCTTTGCCGGACAGGTGTTGCGGATTCCGCGCAACGATATCTAGGCCCGCACATCCTTTGGCGATCCCATCACCATATAGCTGGTGATCGACCGCACATGCGGCACCGTGCCCAGCGTGTCCGTATGAAACGCCTTGTAGGCAGGCAGGTCGGCCACCTCCACCCGCAGGATGTATTCAAACGCACCTGCCACATTGTGACATTCCGTCACCTCTTCGGCCCGGCGCATCGCCTGTTCGAACCCTTCCTGCGCGGCCTTGGTATGTTCAGCCAGCCCCACGGCCACATAGACCACATAGGCGCGGCCCGTTTGGGCAGGGTCCAGCCGGGCGCGATAGCCCTTGATCACCCCGCTCCGCTCCAGCTCCTGCACGCGGCGCAGACAGGCTGACGGCGACAGGCCCACCTTGTCAGCCAGCGTCAGGTTGCTGATCCGGCCATCGCGGGACAATTCACGCAATATTGCGTCGTTGATCTGATCAATCTTCGTCATCAGTTGCGAGCATAGGCCATTCACGCACAACTTGGCAATTTCATTGCGCGTCATACGCTCTATCGTTGCGTTATGAGTTACGAAATCCTGATCGCCCTTATCGGTTTTGCCTTTGCCAGTTCCATCACCCCGGGGCCCAATAATCTGATGCTGATGGCATCCGGCGCCAATTACGGGCTGCGCCGGACAGTCCCGCATATGCTGGGCATTTCGTTGGGGCATGCATTCATGGTGGTGATGGTAGGCGCCGTGCTGCTGCGCATGTTCGAAACCTACCCGGTCTTGAACACCGTGCTGAAGGTGCTCAGCGCCACCTATATGATCTGGCTGGCCTGGAAAATCGCCAACGCCGTCCCGCCGGAGGCGAAAAAGGTCGAAGGCAAACCCTTCACCTTCCTGCAGGCCGCGGCCTTTCAATGGGTCAACCCAAAGGCCTGGTTCATGGCCATCACCGCGATCAGCGCCTATGCGCCGCAGGATCGGGGGATTCTGATCGGGTCGCTGATCGTGGCCGTGGTGTTTTCAGCCACCAACCTGCCCTCCGTCACGGTCTGGGCCTGGATGGGCGTACAGGTGCGGCGCTGGCTGGGAACAGCGCGACGGTTGCGGGTCTTCAACGTGACAATGGCGGTGCTGCTGGTCGGGTCACTCTGGCCGATGCTGATGCATTAGCGGGGATTAATTTTGACCAAAATTAATCAGACGGGAAGATTTTTCGTGACGAAAAATCTTCCCCCTCTCTCAAAACGGCACATCATCCGCCTGTTCGGCATTCACCACAAATTTAGCCACCACATGTTTCGACCCGGCTTTGTCGAACTCGATCACCAGCTTGTCGCCTTCGATCCCCATCACCTCGCCATAGCCGAATTTCTGGTGGAACACCCGGTCGCCTTCGGTAAAGGCGCTGACCGCGTCCAGATCGATCGTCATATTGCGCGCCTCTGACGGCATCGACATGCCGCGCTGGCCGCTGCGCGCCTGCAACCGCCGCCAACCGGGAGAATTATAAACATTCGCCTCATGCGCCTTCTGATGCAGATCCGACATCGCCGCCCCGGCAATCGCAGGGGATGCACTGGCAGCCATACCAGCCGCGCCATAGCCACCACCATAAAGGCCCGGCGGCGTCAGCACCTCAACATGATCCTCAGGCAATTCATCAATGAAACGTGACGGCATCTGCGACTGCCACTGGCCATACACCCGACGGTTGGCGGCAAAGGAAATCGTGCAAATCTCCTCGGCCCGCGTGATGCCCACATAGGCCAGCCTGCGTTCCTCCTCCAACCCTTTCAACCCGCTTTCATCCATCGACCGCTGCGACGGGAACAGCCCGTCTTCCCAGCCCGGCAGAAACACGGCGGGAAATTCCAGCCCCTTGGCGGCGTGCAAGGTCATGATACTGACCTTTTCGCCCGGCTCGTCACTTTCATTATCCATGATCAGGCTGACATGTTCCAGAAACCCTTGCAGGTTCTCGAAATTCTCCAACGCCTTGACCAGTTCCTTGAGGTTTTCCAGCCGCCCAGGCGCCTCCGGCGTCTTGTCGTTCTGCCAGAACCCGGTATAGCCGCTTTCATCCAAAATCATCTCGGCCAGTTCAACATGGGTATCCGCTTCGGCCCGGACCTGTGCGGCCCAACGGTCAATCGCGGCCATCAGAATAGTCAGCTCTTTCAACCCCTTGCCGCCCAGCAGCTTGCCCTGACAGACCAGCCGCGCGCCCTCTACCAGCGACACACCGTTGGTCCGCGCCGTCCGCTGGATCGTCTGCACCGCCTTGTCGCCAAGGCCGCGTTTGGGGGTATTCACGATGCGTTCAAACGCCAGATCATCTTCGGGGCTGACGGCCAGCCGGAAATAGGCCATCGCATCCCTGATCTCCATGCGTTCATAAAACCGCGGGCCGCCGATGACGCGGTAGGGCAGACCAATCGTCAGAAACCGATCCTCAAACGCGCGCATCTGGTGCGAGGCGCGGACAAGGATCGCCATCTTCTCCAGCCCCATCGGGTCCAAGCCCCGCGTGCCGCGCTGCATCGCCTCGATCTCTTCCCCGATCCAGCGCGCCTCTTCCTCACCATCCCAATGGCCGATCAGGCGGACCTTTTCGCCATCGGTCCGGGAGGTGAACAGCGTCTTGCCCAACCGCCCCTTATTTGCCGAAATCACGCCAGAGGCCGCAGCCAGAATATGCGGGGTAGAGCGATAATTTTCCTCCAACCGCACCACATGGGCACCCGGAAAATCCTTCTCGAACCGCAGGATATTGCCCACCTCAGCGCCGCGCCAGCCATAGATCGACTGATCATCATCGCCGACACAACAGATATTCTTGTGACCACCCGCCAGCAGACGCAGCCACAGATATTGGGCCACGTTGGTATCCTGATATTCGTCGACAAGAATAAAGCGGAACCAGCGCTGATATTGCTGCAGCACATCGTCGCATTTCTGAAAGATCGTGACCATGTGCAGCAGAATGTCACCGAAATCGACGGCATTCAGTTCCAGTAAGCGGCGCTGATAAGCGGCATAGAGCTCCACACCCTTGTGATCAAACGCTCCACCGTCAGCGACGGGCACCTTGTCAGGGGTCAGCGCCTTGTTCTTCCACCCGTCAATAATCCCGGAAAGCATGCGCGCAGGCCAACGTTTCTCATCAATCCCCGCCGCCACGATCAACTGCTTCATCAGCCTGATCTGGTCGTCGGTATCGAGGATGGTGAAGTTTGACTTCAGCCCGGCAAGCTCTGCATGCCGCCGCAGCAGCTTGGCACTGATCGAATGGAACGTGCCCAGCCACGGCATCCCCTCGACCGCTTCACCCATATGGCTGCCGATCCGCTGCTTCATCTCGCGGGCGGCCTTGTTGGTGAACGTGACCGCAAGGATCTCGTGCGGGCGTGCCGTGCCGGTCGCCAGCAGATGCGCGATGCGGCTGGTCAGCGCCTTGGTCTTGCCCGTCCCCGCCCCGGCCAGCATCAGAACCGGCCCTTGCAGGGTCTCGACCGCCTCGCGCTGCGCCGGGTTTAACCCATCAAGATAGGGCATCGCAGGCCGCGCCATTGCCCGCTGGCTCAGCGGAACGGCGGCTTCGAACGCGTCATCTTCGGAAAAACTGCTCATTGGGCCAAGGTAAACTGAATCGCTGCGTAGGAAAAGCCCTTGTTCTACTAATGTTCCAACCCTTCCTCCGAGCATAAATATCCCCGCCGGAGGCAACCTGACCTTGCCTCTTTCGCATCAGTCGCCATAGCGTGCGCCCATGACACTCCACAGCCGCTACCCCGCCATTTCCGATCTGAAGGCCCGCGCAAGGCGGCGTATTCCGCATTTCGTCTGGGAATATCTCGACAGCGCCACCGGGGTGGAGGCAACGCAAAGGCGCAACCGCACCGCCCTTGATCATGTGCTGCTGAACCCGTCGATCCTGCATGGGGAGTTTGACCCCGACCTCAGCACCACGCTGCTGGGGCACACCCACCCTTTGCCCGTGGGCATCGCACCGGTGGGCATGTCCGGGCTGATCTGGCCGGGGGCCGAACAGATGCTTGCGCGCGCCGCCGCCCGCGAAAACCTGCCCTTCACCCTGTCCACCGTCGCCACCCAACTGCCCGAGGATGTGGGGCCACATGCAGGCGATCACGCCTGGTTCCAGCTTTATCCGCCACGCGACCCCGGCATTCGCGATGATATCCTCAAACGGGCCAAGGCATCGGGTTTCACCACGCTGGTGCTGACCGTCGATGTACCCGTCGCATCCCGGCGCGAACGCCAGACACGCGGCGGGCTGACCAATCCGCCAAAACTGACACCGCGTCTGGCACTGCAGGCCGCCCGCTGCCCGGTCTGGCTCAACGGGATCCGCAAAACCGGGATGCCGCGCATGAAACTGATGGATGGGTATTCCGATATCAAGACCGCCCTGCCCTCGACCCAGCATATCGGCTACCTGCTGCGCACCTCACCGGACTGGGACTACTTCAAGGCGCTGCGCGACGCGTGGGACGGCCCGCTGATCGTCAAGGGCGTGGGCCGCGCCGATGATGCCGCTCGGCTGACCGATGAAGGGGCCGATGCAATCTGGGTCAGCAACCATGCCGGGCGGCAATTCGACGGCGGGCCAGCGACCATCGAAATCCTGCCAGCGATCGGGGCGGCGACATCCCTGCCGGTGATCTTCGACAGCGGGATCGAAGGCGGGCTGGACGTGCTGCGCGCCGTCGCATGTGGCGCGGATTTCGTCATGCTCGGGCGGGCGTTTCACTACGGACTGGCCGCATTGGGCGAAGCGGGACCAGCCCATGTTTTCGACATCCTGCGGCAGGACATGATCAGCAATATGGGGCAGATCGGGGCGCGCAGGCTGGCCGATCTGCCGAGTTGCCTGCGCAGTTAACGCAATGTCATGCCGCCATCGACCATGTATTCCGATCCGGTGACATAGGCCGCATCGTCCGACAGCAGGAAACAGGTGACCGCCGCCACCTCCTCCGGCTTGCCCATACGGCCCAGCGGGACAGCCTCTGCGATCTGCTTTTTCATGTCTTCGGCGTCATCGCCACCCTTGCCCAGCGCATCAAAGAAATTCGTCTCGATCGGGCCGGGGGCAACAGCGTTGACGCGGATATTGCGCGACGCCAGATCCTTGGACCAGCTGCGCGCCATCGCCAGGCACGACGCCTTTGTCGCGGCATAAATGGCCCCCTTGGCCCCGCCCAGATACGGCGCGACAGAGGATGTAAGCAGCACAGCACCACCGTCCTTGATCAGCGGCTTAAGCGCAGCCATCTGCAACGCGGCACCACGCACATTCACATTCATCATGGCATCGAACCCGTCGGCATCCACATCTTCGGTCGCCATGTTCTTGCCGTAACCCGCATTCAGATAGGCGCCATCGATCTGGCCCATCTGCTCCTTGATCTTGGCCGCCAGTTCCTTGGCCGCTTCCGGATCAGACGCATCATTGCGCAACACCAGACTGCCCGATGGCAGGCTGCGCCCGGCCTCGTCCAGATGGTCCTGGGTGACACCGGTCACGGCAACCTCGCCGCCTTCCTCAACGATACGTTTGGCCGTCGCTAGGCCGATACCGCTCGTGCCGCCAGTGATCAGAATACGCTTGCCTTTGAAACGGGTCATCTTGGTCTCCTTCTTGGGGTTCCCAGGCCAACCGGCGCAGGCCGTGATCGTTCCACATTCGCCCGAATATACGTATTTCTACTGGTTTACGTGCCGTCAGAAACTCCCTAGACATTGCTGCAACTGCAAAGTGGGGACTTTAGTCATGGCCGAGTTCAAGAAAATCCTGATCGCCAACCGCGGCGAAATCGCGATCCGTATCATGCGGGCTGCCAACGAAATGGGCAAGAAAACCGTTGCCGTCTTTGCAGAAGAGGACAAGCTGGGCCTGCACCGTTTCAAGGCGGATGAGGCGTATCGCATCGGCGAAGGCATGGGGCCGGTCGCCGCTTATCTCAGCATCGAAGAAATCATTCGGGTGGCCAAGATGTCCGGCGCGGACGCGATCCACCCTGGCTATGGCCTGCTATCCGAAAACCCCGATTTCGTGGATGCCTGCACCGCCAACGGCATCACCTTTATCGGCCCCAAGGCCGAAACCATGCGCCAGCTGGGCGACAAGGCCAGCGCGCGGCGTGTGGCGATTGAGGCCGGGGTGCCTGTCATCCCTGCGACCGAGGTGCTGGGCGATGACATGGCCGCGATCAAGAAAGAAGCGGCCGAGGTCGGCTACCCCCTGATGCTCAAGGCGTCATGGGGCGGCGGCGGTCGTGGCATGCGCCCGATCATGAACGAAAGCGAGCTGGAGGAAAAAGTCCGCGAAGGCCGGCGCGAGGCCGAAGCCGCCTTCGGCAATGGCGAAGGCTATCTGGAAAAGATGATCATACGCGCCCGCCACGTCGAGGTGCAGATTTTGGGCGATAGCCACGGCCAGATCTATCACCTCTGGGAACGGGATTGTTCGGTCCAGCGCCGCAATCAAAAGGTCGTCGAACGCGCCCCGGCCCCGTATCTCTCCGGCACCCAGCGCGAACAGCTTTGCAATCTGGGCAAGAAAATCTGCGCCCATGTGAATTACGAATGCGCAGGCACGGTCGAATTCCTGATGGATATGGACTCGGGCGAGTTCTACTTTATCGAGGTGAACCCCCGCGTGCAGGTCGAACACACCGTGACGGAAGAGGTCACAGGCATCGACATCGTCCGCGCGCAAATCCTCATCGCAGAAGGCAAATCACTGGTCGAGGCGACAGGATGCGCTAGCCAGTATGACGTGAAACTCGACGGTCACGCCCTGCAATGCCGGGTCACGACCGAGGACCCGATGAACAATTTCATCCCCGACTATGGCCGGATCCAGATGTACCGGTCCGCCACCGGCCCCGGCATCCGGCTGGATGGTGGCACGGCCTATTCCGGTGCAGTGATCACCCGGTTCTATGACAGTCTGCTGACCAAGGTCACCGCCCGCGCGCCCACCCCCGAAATGGCCATCGCCCGGATGGACCGCGCATTGCGCGAATTCCGCATCCGCGGCGTGTCGACCAACATCGCCTTTGTCGAAAACCTGCTGAAACACCCGACATTCCTTAACAACGAATACCACACCAAATTCATTGACGAGACGCCGGATCTTTTCAACTTCACCAAACGCCGCGACCGGGCGACCAAGATCCTGACCTATATCGCCGATATCACCGTCAACGGGCATCCCGAAACCGCCGGGCGGCCCCTGCCCGCAGCGGATGTGAAACCGCCCCGCGCACCCGTCAAGCCAACCACCGATGTCACCCCCGGCACCCGCAATATCCTCGACGAATTCGGGCCAGAGGCTGTGGCCGACTGGATGCGCGACCAGAAACAGCTTCTGATCACGGACACCACAATGCGCGACGGGCACCAATCCTTGCTGGCAACCCGCATGCGCTCCATCGACATGATCCGCGTCGCCCCCACCTATGCCGCGAAAATGAACCAGTTGTTCAGCGTCGAATGCTGGGGCGGGGCCACGTTTGATGTGGCCTACCGTTTCCTGCAGGAATGCCCGTGGCAGCGGCTGCGCGACATACGCGCAGCGATGCCCAACATCATGACCCAGATGCTGCTGCGCGCATCAAACGGGGTCGGCTACACCAACTACCCCGACAACGTGGTGCAGGCCTTCGTGGCACAGGCCGCAAAATCCGGCGTCGACGTCTTCCGCGTATTCGACAGCCTGAACTGGGTGGACAACATGCGCGTCGCCATGGACGCCGTGATCAAGGCCGAAAAGGTCTGCGAAGGCACGATCTGCTACACCGGTGACATGATGGACCCGAACCGGTCCAAATATGACCTGAAATACTATGTCGGCATGGCCAAAGAGCTTGAAGCGGCAGGAGCCCATGTCCTCGGCCTGAAAGACATGGCCGGGCTGCTCAAAGCGCCCGCCGCGACCGCGTTGGTCAAGGCCCTGAAGGAAGAGGTCGGCCTGCCGATCCATTTCCACACCCATGACACATCAGGGGCCGCGATTTCCACCGTGCTCGCCGCATCCGCCGCCGGGGTGGATTGCGTGGACGGGGCGATGGACGCCCTGTCCGGCAACACCTCGCAACCCACGCTTGGGTCTATTGTCGAGGCGCTGAAAGGCACCGACCGCGACACCGGCCTTGATATCGGCGCCATCCGCGAGATCAGCAATTATTTCGAACAGGTCCGCGCCCATTACGCGGCCTTCGAATCCGGCCTGCAGGCCCCCGCGTCAGAGGTCTACCTGCACGAAATGCCCGGCGGCCAGTTCACCAATCTCAAGGCACAGGCGCGGTCGCTGGGACTCGAAGAACGCTGGCACGAGGTCGCGCAGACCTATGCGGACGTCAACCAGATGTTCGGCGATATCGTCAAGGTGACCCCGTCCTCCAAGGTGGTCGGCGACATGGCCCTGATGATGGTCAGCCAGGGCCTGACCCGCGCCCAGGTCGAAGACCCCGATGTCGATGTGGTCTTCCCCGACAGTGTGGTCGACATGATGCGCGGCAGCCTTGGCCAACCGCCCGGCGGCTGGCCCAAGGCGATCCAGAAAAAGATCCTCAAAGGCGAAAAACCGATCACCGACCGGCCCGGCAAATCGCTGCCGCCCGTGGACCTCGAAGCGACGCGCGCCGAACTGACCACCCTGCTCGAAGGCAAGGCCGTCGATGACGAGGATCTGAACGGTTACCTGATGTATCCAAAGGTCTTTCTTGATTACATGGGCCGGCACCGCGTCTACGGACCGGTCCGCACGCTGCCGACGCGCACATTCTTCTACGGCATGGAACCGGGCGAGGAAATCGCCGCCGAAATCGACCCGGGCAAAACGCTGGAGATCCGGCTGCAGGCAGTCGCCGACATGAACGAGGACGGCGAGGTCAAGGTGTTCTTCGAACTCAACGGCCAGCCCCGCACGATCCGGGTGATGAATCGACTTGCCGCCGCCAGCAAGGTGCAGCGCCCCAAGGCCGAAACCGGCAACCCCGACCATATAGGCGCGCCGATGCCGGGGGTTGTGGCTACGGTTGCCGCCGTCGCTGGCAAAAAGGTCAAGGCAGGCGATCTGCTGTTGACCATCGAAGCCATGAAAATGGAAACCGGCATCCACGCCGAACGGGACGCGGTGATCAAGGCAGTACATATCCAGCCGGGCGGGCAGATCGACGCAAAGGATCTGCTGGTGGAGCTTGAATAGGCACCTGACCCGATTGGTCATGGCGGTCGGCCTCGGCACGGCCACCATGGCCGCAGCCGACGACCGCACATTGCCCGGTTGCCGTGGTATGGGTCGTCTTTCGGCCAGTCTGCCGGAAGTGACAGAAAGCTGGCCACTTGTTCTGCGCAACGCCTTTGCCGCCGACGGAACCGGGCATGAATACCTGACCGTGACCGTTCTGCACCCCATCCAGCGCGGGACCATGCAAGAATGTCTGGCCCCCTATCTTGTGGGCGGTTTGGTCAAATCGGACGACGGCACGATCACCGGGCAAATCATTCCGACCAGCATGGATTATCCTGTGTTCTTTGGCGATACGATCACGATCGACCCTGCATTGATCGTGGATTGGTCCTATGCGCGCGACTTTCCGGGACCGAAATTCGGGGGCTTCCAGATGCGGCATCTCTACCGCCATGTCAGCTCGAATGAGCTTGTGGCGCTGTCCTACAGCCCGGACCCTGTGCCACCGGACTGGCGTTAGATATGCCACAGCACCTCGCTCTGATCTCGTTACTAGTGCCGGATTACGACGCAGGCATTGCTTTCTACGTCGGCAAACTGGGCTTTGACCTGCTCGAAAACACCGATCTGGGCGACGGCAAGCGCTGGGTGCGGGTGGCCCCCGCAGGTGCCGAAACGGCGTTTCTTTTGGCCAAGGCTGTTGGTGAACGGCAAATCTCTGCCATCGGCAATCAAGGCGGGGGTCGTGTCTGGTTGTTTCTGCAAACCGATGATTTCGACAGGGACTATGCAGCGATGCGCGCGCAGGCTATCGTTTTTGAAGAGGACCCGCGGCACGAGCCTTACGGCACCGTCGCGGTATTTAATGATGCGTTCGGGAATAGGTGGGACCTGATCGAATTTGGTAAGTGAGTGGTATGCAAAAACTGTTAGTGATTTCCGACCCCCATATCTGCGAACCCGGCGAAAAAGTCATTGGTTTGGACCCAAAGTCGCGGTTCGAACGGGTGCTTGATGCGGCCACAACGGCGCATCCTGATGCCACCGCGCTGATCCTGCTGGGCGATCTGACCCATAACGGGCTGGCTGCCGAATACGAGGTGCTGCACAGCATCCTCGAAAAGAAAACGATCCCCGTGATCCCCATGCTGGGTAACCACGACCGGCGCGAGGCGTTTCGAGAGGTCTTTACCAGCACCAAGACGGATGAAAACGGGTTCCTGCAATATGCCATCGATCTGCCCGGTCACCGGGTCATCACCCTCGATACGCTCGACGGGCCGCCCTATGATGATGTGCATCATAGCGGGCGGCTGTGCCCGGACCGAATGACATGGCTGGCGCGGGCGCTGGCCGGGTCCGAGGACCGAATGCCGCTGGTCTTCATGCACCATCCGCCCTTTGAGACAGGCATCTTAGGCATGGACAATATCAACCTGACCGATGGCCACGCGGTTCTGACCCTGATAGCGGCCAAACGGCGCGCGCATCTGTTCTGCGGCCATGTCCACCGCACGATTTCCGGCAGCACCCAGGGCGTGCCCTGGACGATCTTCAAAAGCTCGGCCCATCAGGGCGTGCTGGATCTGGAAACCAATGATTCCTCGCTTTCGGTCGATGAACCGGGCGCTTACGGTGTTCTGCTGCTGCGCCCCTATGGTGTTGTGGCCCATAGCGAAGACGTGGGCGCGGCCCCGGCCAAACCGCCAGAGCGGGCCTCCGGCTCCGGATGACCCTGCGGCTTGTGGCGGAAAACTAGGCCTTGCTGCGATTTTGGTCTTGCAGTGGGCGCAAAGTCTTTATAGATCAGCCCTCACGAAACGGATGCGGGCGTAGCTCAGGGGTAGAGCATAACCTTGCCAAGGTTAGGGTCGTGAGTTCGAATCTCATCGCCCGCTCCATTTCGGCCTCTCATAGGAAACCATAGCTAAACTAAAGCGCTGATTTTACTTGAGAAAGTTTTTTACAGGTGAACATAGGTGAACGCCGCTGACCGGGGTACAACACTGAATTGTTGTACGGATGTTGTACAGATCGCCCATTTTCGGCGTAAGGTGCTCATGCATCGCTTCGAAAATTCGTACAACAAGGGTACATCACATGCCCCTTACCGACACTCAAATCAGGTCTCTTCGTGCATCCGAGAAAAGATTTCGCTGCTCAGACGGTGGCGGATTGTTCATCGAAGTGTTGCCGTCTGGCAAAAAAGTGTTCCGTCTGGCGTACCGTGTTGCTGGAAATCAGCGCACCAAGATGATCGGGGACTACCCCCGCACATCACTGGCCGATGCACGCTTGAAAGCGTCGGCATTCAAACTCGACCTGAACAGCAACGATCCCGATATCGTCGAACATGCAACCCGACCACGCAAGACGACGAAGGTGCGCAAGCGGGAAACGACTACATGGGAACAGGTTGCCAATGGCTATTTGCTAATGCGGCAACAAAGCAATCCAGCACCAAGAACGCTGGCCAAGCTCAACCGACAGATCGGCGTCACGATAGATGCCTTGGGCACCAACCTGGTCTACGAAATCACCCCTGAGGATGTGTTAGATGTTGTCAACCCAATTGCTGCAACCGGGCGGGTGGAGACGGCACACGAGATCAGAACCAGGTTCTCGCAAGTGTTCCGCTATGCTGCCGCCCGTGGCCTCGTGACGCACGATCCGGCTGCATTCACCATAGATGCGATGGTACAGAGGCGGCGCGGTGAGTTCGCTGGGATCACCAATCCCAAAGAAGTGGGCGAGTTGATGGTGGCCATTGGCACCTACCGCGAAACCAACCCCATCGTCGGGACGGCGTTACTGCTCTCTGCTTATCTCTTCCCACGCAACACCGAACTGCGTGGAATGCGCTGGGAAGAAATTGATTGGGACGGTGCGCGTTGGGACATTCCCGGCAAGCGGATGAAAATGAACAGAGACCACATCGTGCCCCTGCCCGCACAGGCAATCGAGTTGCTGCGGCAGCTGCAACAATATGACTTCGGTTCTCAACTGGTACTGCCGTCGCCCCGTGATCCGATGCGCATGGTTTCCGAGATGACATTTAACGCCGCCCTGCGACGTATGGGGTACAACTCCGACCGTCATGTCCATCATGGCTTCCGGACCTCGGCCAGCACGAACCTCAACGAGATGGGCTGGAACTACGATTGGATCGAACGGCAGTTGGCCCACGTACCTGCCAACAAAGTTCGATCAAGCTACAACAAGGCGCATTACTTGGACGGTCGCACGAAAATGATGCAAGCCTATGCCGATTGGCTGGATGTGCGTTGTGCCGATGCGTGCAATGAGAATTTGGCGAAATCAGAAAGCTGATCTAAGGTTGTGCGGCCTAGGTTTTCGTACCCCTAGGGCATCGCGATGCTCTTCAATCATGGAGAGATCGTGATGCGGATACTATCAAAACGTCAGGTGAGTGATTTGGTCCTTTATTCCCCTCAACATATTGCCCGTCTGGAGATGGCCGGGAAGTTCCCCAAGCGGCTACGCCTCGGCCCGAACCGGGTGGGATGGCTTGAGCGTGAGATATTAGACTGGATTGAAGACAAGCTGGCTACCAGATAGACCTATACGACGCTCCTTCAAAAGAGCGTTTTGGTGGTCGGGCGTGCACAGCCCGGCCACCTATCGCTTCATAGCATACCCGCGGCATTCCTTGGCCGCACAGCATCTCAACCTGTCGCAACTTAGTGACAATCTCTTCCGGCTTGTGTCGTTTGATTCCCATCGTTGATCCTCCGTTTCCAAACTATAGGGCCGGACCAGTTCAGTGGGGGAGGATCACCGTGCTTGCGGGCTGTCAGTTCAAAAGCAACCGGCTCATCACACATTTCCACATCATGCCGCAAGAACCGCCAGTCGCGCGATGGTACTGGTGGCACCCGCCGAAACGGCACACCAAACAATTGTTCGACCAGGCGGCGTGATCTGGTGGTGTCGAGGTAGACATATGGCAACGACCGGATGGACTTGGCGATATCGACAAGCTTGATCACATTCAGCACGCGATCTGGTCCAGTTGAGAGACGGCGCAAGATGCCCTGCATCCGACGCAACGTCCCCACCCGATCCTGATACAGACGAAAGAGCTGTGCTGCTGTTTGCTTCCCCATCAGATGCACCGACAGCAAAATCTGCTCTTCTATGCTGGTATCAAATAGGCGGCTGTTCCCTTCCCTGATCGTGGTCGCTTGGCTCCGTTTTTTCTTCACCAGTTTAGTGTACGACACTCTTCCCTTTTGAGTTGAGCCTCCCCCTCCCCCACCAATTGGTATCTCCCAAATTCACTCCAAAATTTTCGGGCCTATTTCTATGCTCACCAAACGTTCAAATTGGCACGAACTCAAACGAAGTAAACAGGTCAGTCGCGCGTTTGATTAGGTTGCCATTTGGTGGGTCTTTTTGCTGCGGATTGGGTTGCGTCGCAAAGGGTGGTGGGTGGGATAAGGCGCAATGCGCATATATCTCGGGCAGTGCTGATGCCGATATGTATTTGATTTGCATGTATTCTTTTTGCTGGACAGATCGGGACGAAATCCGCCACCATTTCAGGTAGAGTATTGAGTATTTTGTTTTGTCTAAAGTTGTACCTCTTTCGATCACCCCCACAATCGTCGCCGCACTGTCGGCGATCCTGGCGTATCGATACCTGTCGGTGAAGCAGGTCGCGACCATCGTTGGGGTGGCGGAGAAGTCTGCCTCCGAGATGTTATTGCGGTTGCAACGGCATCACCTGCTGGGGTCATTTGGCAATGCCGGAATGTATGGCAGCGGCAAGACCCCGAAAGTGTACTTCCTCACGCGCACCGGCCATCGGCTGCTGTCCGAAGAATGCGAAGCAGATGGTGCCGCGATCAAGCCATTCAGCCAGGTCAAGATGAACACCAAGTGGACGCCACTGATGTTCCATCGGATGGCGACCCTGGATGTTATGTCATACGTTGAGCGGGATTGTGCGGCCCTATCTGACTATCGGTTGGTCGGCACGTTGGTTGAGTATCGTCGTGAGAAGACCGGCGGTGGAAAGCAGCGCTGCGAAACCACTGACTACGTCGCCACGCCGCTGGTGTCAGAAAACAAAATCGTGCCAGATGCAGGCTTTGCAATTGAGCATGTCGCCAGCGGCAAACGCGCCCTGTTTCTGATTGAGGTGGATCGCGGCACGACGCCTCTGACCAGTAATCAGCCGGAAGAAGATGTGAAGCCGTTCATTGCGAAACTGGCCCAGTATGATCGCTATCTGGCCAGTGGGCGGGTGCGGGATCGTTTTGCGCATCTGGGATCATTTGCAGGCTTTCATCTGCTGGTGATCACCACTGGCGGTAGCCGGGTCGCCAATATGCGGGCGGCGGCTGTATTGCTGTCCCCCGCCTTTCACCACCTGTACCGTTTCAGCACCCTCGACGCGGTAAGTCACAACGTGCTGCATGATGGCTGGCTGTCGAGGGATCATGCAGACAACACCACCTACAAATTGATCAAAGGGAGTTAGAAATGAAGGTAACGATTAACCATGTGCAAAAGTCGGTTGGACTGATCCGCAAGGTCACGCATCACGGTGTGGCGGTGAAGGTCGAGTTTAGCACCGAAGAATTGGCGGTGATCCGCGAACGCAAACTGGAGCCGGACGTTGTGATGGAGCGAGGCTATCCGTCGGATATGTCAGACGCTGCGATTGAAAAGCACGAAAGCCGAGGCTTGGGCAAGATGCTGTTAACCGCCGCCGTCAGCGGTGCCGACGCCAACCACCACCACCTCACAGTGCGCAAACTCATGGCTGGCGAAGATACATACTTCCAAAGCACACCGATGGAAGCGAAAGCATATGAAAATGCGCTTAAGGAGCAATTGGTGAAGCTCAAGGACTGGATTGTCGGCAACGCCGAGGTTGAGACCGAAGCGTCCAGCTTCGAGCTGTGATGGATGACTTTGCCGAACTGTTTGGCAATCTCTTTGGCATCGCCATCATCGTTTCGATGGTGGCGGTGGGCATTGTGTTTGTGGGCATGTTGGTCGCGCCCATCGGCCTGATCGGCGGTGGCACCCTATACTACCTATACAATATCCACCTGCCTGAAAAACGCCGCAAGGAGGCGCTGTCACGTACCGAAGCGTTGTATCGGCAGGCGAAGAAATTGTCTCCTAGCTTTGAGGCATTGGAGTTGGCTATGCTGGACGCTGGTATCGAAAGCGACGTGCTGTTCAGGATTGCCAAAGATCTCTATCGCCAAGAGGGGTTGCAGCCACCAGTCTTGCCGCCGGTTGGTGATGATGCCATCAAGCTGGCGCGATACCAAGATGAATTGGAGCGGTTCATCAAGGTGGCCGACCCAGCCCACTATCAGGACTTCGAACGCCACCTGATTTGGGCACTATCGGATTACGAACCTGATCCTGACGATCACAGCCAGACGTTCCATTCCAAGCGCAAACGCAGCAAGACAGAGATCGAACGGCTGATGCTGCGCTTCATCAATGATGACGGGCTGTTCCAACCATTACAGGATCAGCTCAACGCCAACTATCGCGATGAAAACGAGTTGATGCCATCAGCCTGCAAACATGATGACTATGTTTGGCGATATCTCAAAGACACACCTTTGCTACCCCTAGGCGAAGTGGATGAAATGGTGGGCCTGCAGAACCGCATGTATCACACCTATTTGTTGGGGTCGTCTGGCTCCGGCAAGACCGTCATGCTGGAGAACATCATCGCCCATGATTTACGGTCTGATGAGGATTGCTGTGTCGTTGTGATCGACAGTCAAACGCAGCTCACCGAAAAGCTGGCCGCGCTGGATATCCCTGACACGACATACATTACCCCGAAATACGACCTAGCCCTGAACCTCTTCGATGTAGGCTATGATGAAATGAAGTGTCGTGGGATTGAAGGCGAAACCCTGATCAATAAGACGGTGGGGCTGCTCAGCTTTGTACTTGAGGGCATGATGGGAGCGGACTTCACGAACCCGCAGAAAACGATCTTTCAGTATTGCATCCAGTTAGTAATCAGCATTCCCGGTGGCAACATCTTCACTTTCATGGACATCCTAGCTGACGGTGGCCATGAGCAATATGCTGACGACATTGCCAAGCTTGATGCCAACTTACAGCGCTTCTTTGCGGTGGACTTCCCTTCCAAGGAATACACCCGAACCAAGGAGGCGATTCGGCGACGGATCGACGGCTTGCTATTGAACCCGACGTTCAGACGGCTGTTCTCAGCGACCCAGAACAAGATCAATATGTTCGAAGAATTGGCCAGCCAAAAGCTGATCCTGATCGATACCAACAAGCCGATGCTGGATGATGCGGCGTCAGCCTTCTTCGGACGGTTGTTTATCGCAATGATCTTGCGTGCTTCGCATCTGCGCTTTGGCAAGGGCCGCAGCCTGCGCCCGGTCTATCTCATTGTGGATGAGGCGCATGAGTACTTTGATCGTTCCGTCTCCGACATGCTCGAACAGGCCCGCAAGGCGAACATCGGATTGATCGTGGCTCACCAGAGCATTTCACAATCACGTGGCACCAGAGTTGGCGGCAACATCGCTGATCCATTGATGGTCAATACGGCCACCAAGGTCATCTGGACATCCTTTCGGGAGGACGCGGCCAAGTTCGCGGGCAGTATGCAGATCAAACCAGAAGACATTCTCAGCTTGCCACAGTTCACCTTTGGGATGCATTCACGCAAACAGGGCTTTGTACCGATCCGAGGTGTGCCGGATGCACTGTCAGGCTTTGAGCGGCGCGAGGATCGCGATGCGTTGCGAGTTGAAATGGAAAGACGGTATGGACCGCCACCGACATCTAACGAACCAGATGACGAACCACCGAAAGGTGATGGTGACACAGAGTCGACCAATGGGCCAGACGATGATCCAGGTCCACCTCCGTCAGTAGAGATAATCTAGTCAATCAAACGAAAGGAAATGATATGGTAACCTGTGAAGAATGTGGTGGATTTAGGAAAGTTGATTGCATTCACTGCTACGGCAAAGGCAAGAAAGAGAATGGCGAACCCTGCCAGTACTGCAAAGGCAAGAAGATGAGTACTTGCCACGAGTGTGGTGGCACCGGTCGAACCGGCTGATGCAAAACAAGCCAGCTAAATTTGTGATACGATTGATGGATGGATTTTGAAACATTGACCAGACCTGAACCGATTCCCGGTGACGAACATGGATTTGCCGACTCTGCTTTTCAACGGGTTGCGGCAGTTTGTCGTCATGGCGATATCGAAAGTGTAGAAGAATTCCGTTCGTTCCTAGAGGCAGAAGCTGCTGAATGTGATCGGCAAGCGACCTATCTGCGTGGCATGACAAAGTATTTTCATGAAAATGCCGCCATTGGACAAGAATTGGAAGCAAAGGCACTGCGGGTGATGCTGAACCGAGCAGGTTAAACAGGCAGTATTTATTCAGTGAGTGGGTTATAAGCAGCCGGTCTTTCGGTTTTTTCAATGCTGCCGCGTAGCCTCGGTGTTCGCAGGGTACATTGGGCCGTGCACGGTAGACTCCGGCTCTTTTGCGCGACTAACCGCAAAGGCGCGAGGCGCTGCGACAGTTGAGGTCCCCGCCCCTCCCGCCTTTGCTACCTTTGCATCACGACCAGCCAAACTAGTTTCCCGCGAGGCGACAGCAGAGGTTCATGCGATTGGATGCAGACGCCTACCGGAACTGGAAACTTTGCTGTGCAGTTTTAGTAAGAATGCACGACAATGCTATTGAGAATGCTGCGGGAACTCTACGAGAATATGCAGAAAAGCGCATTTGGTACCGTCGATCAGCGAGCACATGACAAAATAGCTTCACGATGCATAATTTCAAATAAACCATTGGGATTATTACATGACAATCGCCACAATTTTGGCGATCCTTTGATTACGGCATCGGCTGATGCCGGGGGCATCGAGCAGTTGGCGATTACCGCCTTCAAAGGTTTTTTTTTCTACTATGCAAACCGGCATTCCGCCGAATGTGCACCTATCGCAATAAACTGCCCCAACGGAGCAGTTTCAAATGAACAGACTAACTTGCTACCCCATCGCAGCGGCCAACCGCATCGGTGGCCCTTTGATGACGCTGTCTGCCAGCGCGAGTGCTTCAAACAGGACCATGCTGCGCGGTTCGAAGTCAAAGATACGCCGTCGGTGTTTGGGCAGGTACCCGGCAATCTCAGGGTGCTCTGCCGCCAGCGCCACGGCCTCCTCATACTTCGACGGGAACGCACGCGGCCTTTGGACTGACACATCCAGCACCGTGTTGTGGCTGGCCAGCTCTGTAATAGACCGGATCAGAGCCTTTGTCCGTTGTCCCTTGCGGCAGCCCGTTGTGAGCTTCTCGGTTACAACCACATCAGGCTTCAGATCATTGATCAGCCCTTGCACAAAGCCAACCAGATCACTGCTATCCCGTGCGGCCTTCAGCGTGATGCCCCAGTCTTGCAGTTTGCCACCGGAGAGATAGACATAGCCAACCTTTCCGGAGGCCACGGCAATCGCCAAGACACTAAGCGCGGCCATGTGGTCTGGGGTGAGCAAGCCGCTCATGCAACTGCTTGAGCGAACTTGTGCGATTAAACGTGTGGGCGGTCTCGCGCACGTCTTTTGGCAAACGTGCAATCCGCTGTTTCAGCCGCTTGGTACAATCGGTCATGACCTCTGCAAAGAAGGCTTCGAATGATCGTCCATAGATCAGCGACAGGGTGATGATTTGCTCAAGGTCCGGGCGCACTGTCCCGCCCTCTAGGTCTGAGACCACCGATTGGTGGACTGACATCATGACGGCAATATCCGCCTGGGTATAGCCCGCCTTCCTGCGTGCCAGGCGCAGGTCGTGGGCAAATTGGGTTCTCATAGACTTTTGATTATTGATTAAACGTCTAGAGCTTCAGTCTATGGCGAGAGACAATGACATCCTAGCAGGCAGGATATCATGAGGGATGATATGGTGAGTGGTATTGGCAAGAAGGGACGCACATTGGCTGGTATGCGACGTTCTGGGACCGGAACATTTGACATGCTCCGGCGACAAACGCACATGCCTGCCAAGGCTGTTCCCATGCCATTCTGATCGGCTGTGCAGCAGATGCGACTGATGCTGTACAACAACGGGCGAGGCGGCTGACCTCACCCAAGGCTGTATAAGACCTGACGTATTTTTCGCTGTAATCTTTCAGTATTTCCAAGGAAGACGACAAAAACGCTGCGCCGGCTAGGAGCAGCTAAACCGCCGCCATAGGCTTCGCTGTCTTGCGACACCGGTCAGAACTCGCGTGGCGTTGGCCGCAGCAGACAAAATCAGATCTTCGTGCTATACTGATTGGCATAACAAACGCTTATGTCCAGCATCGCCATCGATACATACAAAACCATCCAAAAGTTGCAGAGCAAAGGTTTTTCCTTGGAACAGGCCGAGGGTGTTGTCGGAGCTTTGACCGAGAGCGAACTGGTCACCAAATCTGATCTTGTGACCGAGGTCGCCAAGCTGCGCACGGATATCTATCGTGCGATGCTGATCCAGACCGGCACCATCATTGCGGCCATTTTGGGCATCATCACGCTGCTGCAATAGCATCAGCCATCGACAGAGAAACGCCGCTCCGATCAGGAGCAGCGTTGTTTTTGTGCTTAGAAGAGCTTGAGTTGCTTGCAGTCCTCAACATAGGTCTGCCATGCTTTGCTCTGGGCTGTATCATCCAGCAGGGCGGTCACAAAGGTGATGATCTCCGCCTCATCGGCAAAACCAGCAGCCGGCACAAAGATCGAACGATAGCCCGTTTCTGTGACCGGCAATCGATCGTCACAGCGCAGCTCTATGTGCCAGTGCCCCGAGTTCAGCCAATTGGCCTGATGGCTGACCACAATCTCGCGGTCAGACCAGATCATGGCGAAGGTCTTATACTCACCGGCCATGATCAGTATTCACTTGCCAGCATGATGGTCAGCACCCGGTGGGTCAGTGCCTCGTTGGCTGGGTTTTCTGAACCTTGGGTCAGCGTAGGATCATAGCAATCCACTTTCCAGAAGACCTTCTGCCCCTCAATCTCGACAGCACCAAAGTCATGCTCGCCCCACGGGTCATTATCGTCTGAGAAGTCATTGAAGGTCTGCACAGCATTGATGGTGGCCATAACAAACGCCTGACCTTGCTCTTGAACCCCCGGTGTGAGCATTACAGACCCATTGCCACGACCATCACGCCGGAAGCTGTCGTTCAGGTCGCGCACCCGCAGATTTTCCACATTCTCCGGCCGGGTCCAGTCGAGCTTGGTTGGTGCCTCACACTGATGGCAATGCGCGTCATCAAACGTATTCTCGAGCTCCCACAGACCACTGTCGCGGTTGAAGCAGGCCCAGGCATCCACCGCGACCCGTTCTGAACCGCAGCTCTGGCACCGAGGCACAGAATGAATGGATTCTGGCGTGACCCTTTTATTGGTTCCCATTGGTATCTCCTTTCGATTGGGAACGGCCTTGCATCCTGCAAAGCCGCACCCGACGAAAGACGATGGGAACAAATGAACTATTCTGGGTACATGATGCCAGATGGTCATGACCTGGCAAAGCAGTCACCATATCACCCAGGGTGATATCCAGCCTGCTATTGTCAAAACGCGGATCAGCGCACAATCGGCCCATGTATCACACAAAAACCGCCGTGCTTGGTCTGGCGTATCGCCGCTACCACCCCCCAGGCCCATTTGGCATCACTGGTGCCGACCGCCTGCAGCACCTCTACATCGTCGGCCAGACCGGTACTGGCAAATCGACGCTGCTTCTGAACCTCACCCACCAGGACGCCAACAAGGGTACCGGGTTCTGTCTCATCGATCCACATGGCGACCTGGCCGAGGCACTGCACCGTGATCTGCTCATGCCGCATCGTTATTGGGATGTATCAGATCCGACATGTCCGCTGGGATACAACCCCTTGGCCAAGGTCTCTGCCATCCACCGACCGCTGGTGGCATCAGGTCTGATCGAAACGCTCAAGAAGCAATGGCCCGACGCCTGGGGTGCGCGCATGGAACACATCCTGCGGTTCTCAATCCTGGCGTTGTTGGAAACACCAAAAGCCGATCTGCGCGATGTGTTGCGATTGCTGACATACAAGGGCTATCGGCGGCAGGTCATCGACCAGATCACTGATCCGCAAACGTTATTCTTCTGGAAGACCGAGTTCCCAGGCATGAACTATCAAGGCGCGGCTGACGGCGTTGCCCCGATCGCCAACAAGCTGGGTGGGTTTCTGGCGCAACCGGCGGTGCGGACGGCGCTGTGTGAGCCCAAGCAGCCGCTGCGGTTCCGCAACATCATGGATAGCGGGCAGATATTGATTGTGAACCTGGCGAAGGGGCGGTTGGGATCTGATATCACCAATATCCTGGGTGGTCTGATCACCTCAACCTTGATGCATGCCGCAACGACGCGGCACGGGCTCCCAGAGGCCGCCAGGCGACCCTTCTTTCTCTACGTCGATGAGTTCCCGAACCTCACCACCAAGTCCTTCGCGGGCATGCTGTCCGAGGCCAGAAAGTACCGTCTGGGGCTCATTTTGGCGCACCAGCACCTGTCACAGGCCGACAATGACATTTTAGACGCCATCTTTGGAAACGTCGGCAATCTGGTGGCGTTCCGAGTCGGTGCGAAAGACGCGCCGCAATTGCAGCGCATGATGCCGTGCTTCAGCACCCTTGATCTGCAGAACCAACCCAACCACCGGGCTGCCGTGCAGGTGATGCATCGTGGCGAACGTCTGCCGTCGTTTTCCGCCTCGATGTATCCACCATATCAGCCGAGGTGATATCGTGGCTGCTAGGCACATGGTCCAGTGCGCATATCATGAAGAGGTATGACACGAGAAGAACATCTGCGAAGGCATCTGGAATTGTGCAAACGCGTCTATCTCCGCCTCAAGGCGGAGGGAAAATGGCCGTGGCCGGATTCGCCAAAATCTGAGGATATGATAGAGTCCGGTGACGGCAAAACAAGCCTATGACACCGTGTTTTGGATACATCCGGGTGTCCACCAAGGAGCAAGCCGAAGGTGCTTCACTCGACGCGCAGAAAGACGCCATCACGGTCTTTGCGAGTCAAAACAACCTTAAGGTCGTCAAATGGTTCGAAGAGCAAGAGACGGCGGCAAAGGCGGGTCGCCCATTGTTTGACAATATGCGCAAGCAGCTTCTGGGCGGTAAGGCCAAGGGCGTTATCATTCACCGCATTGATCGTTCTTCCCGCAACTACACCGACTGGTCACATATCGACGAGCTTTCCCGTCGCGGGATCAAGGTGTACTTTGCAGCCGACGGACTGGATTTCGAAAGCACCGGGGGCCGGTTGATGGCCGACATTCAGATGGTGCTGGCCGCGCATTATTCCCGCAACCTCAGTTTTGAGGTGAAGAAAGGGCTGTATGGCCGGATCAGGAATGGCCACTACCCTTTTCGGGCACCTATTGGATACGTTGACAATGGCGAGGGTCAGCTCAAAACAGTTGACCCAATCAAAGGACCGTTGGTCAAAGTCGCATTTGAACTCTACTGCTCTGGCGAATACTCGATCACCAGTCTCACCAAAGAAATGGCGCAACTTGGGCTGACCGGTTGGGGTGGCAGGCCGGTTGTACGCCGCAATATCGAGACCATGCTGCGCAACCCATTCTATATTGGCAAAATGGTCGTGCGCGGTGCGCTCCACGACGCGATCCATGAACCACTCATCACAGCGCGTCAGTTCCAGCAGGTCAAAGCCGTCAAAGCAGCGCGTTATCAAAAAAAAGACACCAAGCATCGCATGGCGTATCGGACACTGTTGACTTGTACGGATTGTAGAAAAACCCTCACCGGAGAGCGTCAGAAATCCCATATCTATTACCGTTGCCATACGACGAGGTGTCGCAGTGGCACCATCAGGGAAGACCGTCTGCAAGAGCAAATTTCCCGCCACCTTACGCGGCTTCAGCTTACACAACGCGATAAGAAACGACTTGAAGAGCAGTTTCAGAATTGGTTGAAAGATGCCTCGCCGAGCGACATGACGTCGTCAATCAAGTTGCGCATTGCTGACGTCGCCACAAGATTGGATCGCCTGACAGATTTGTTGATTGATGGCTCGATCGACAAGGCAAGTTTTGAGAGCCGCAAACAGAACACGGAGTTTGAACTGCAGGCCCTACGCGAGGAAGAACGGTCGCTGGTTAACAGAAAGAAGTCTGAGGCTGATCTGGTCGAGCTACTCGACATGGCCAGTGATCTGTCGGGCATGTTCGGCAGATTAATATCCGACGAACGAAGAGCGTTTCTTAAGAACTGCATTGACGCAATCAAAGTAAGAAAAGGTCGGGTTCGGGTGTATCCCGCTGGGTGGCTGAAGGAATTGCATACCGTGTCCAATGACGATGTTGACCGTCCAGATTCGGGCATTCCGGAGATGCTTGAGAGGCATATAACTAAGGCAAAGGATCGCGTTTCTTCGAAACGACATGTTCGGTAACGTGGCACAACCCATTCATCAGGATTTTTCCGACTGTTCAATTGGGCTTGGGCCCAAGTGGTCCTCCTCCACGAGAAATAGCAGCCGTTGGTGAACCATGCAGCAAAAGTGTCGAAGAGCCCAAAGTGCTGGATGCTGCACGCGGGGTGAATGACTAGGGTAGCGCAGGAAGCCGACCTAGCAAATTTGCAAAGTCTGGTCTGGTTACAGCGCTTGGACGGCCCATTCCTGCCGTTCGACCTCAGCCTTGAAAGCTGCGGATGCAGCCCGCTTTCCGGACATTCGCTGCAACCGCGAACTCAGGGCCTCTTCAAACTCACACTTCGCGGGACAATGCGGTTGCTGGAGTTCTTGAAATCAGTGTCTGCATTTCGATTGGTTGTTAGCAGGTGTTGAAATTTCAACGAGGGGATGACGGAGAGCTCGGCGAAAACTTCGAAAGTGATTGGCTTAGATTTCTTCACTATTGGGTCGAATGCTGTTGCCTAAAGAGGGCAGCTCAATATCACCTCAAATTTTCCGCCTTCATTGCTCAGCCCAACCTTGCCTCCCAACCCTTCGGCCACCGCTGCCGCGATAGGAAGACCAAGCCCTGACCCAGCACTCGGTCCGATCTGGCTGAAACGTCCTAACGCCCGATCAAAATCATTCTCAGCTATCCCCTTACCATCGTCACTCACGCTGACGACCAGAGTATCGCCGATGTCTTTTGCGACCAGACTAATTTGAGAAAGCTGCGGGCCACCATGATGAACTGCATTGTTGACGATATTGAGGATTGCCTGTTCGAACATCACTGGGTCGCCGCTCAAGTGCATGGCATGATCTGTGAGGTCTACGAAAAAGTCGATGCCGTGTTCACGGGCTATTGCTGCACAATTCTCGGCAATGCCTTCAAGAATATCTATCGGATTGAACGACGTGATATTCTCATCTGGCAATGTCGCCTGCGCCCGTTCCAGTGTCAGCAAATTATTTGCCAGCTGCCCCGCATCGCGGGCGGCATCGAGCAAATCGGTTGATCGTTCTTTCATATCATCCAGCGTTTTGGCATTTGCGACAGATTCCGCCAGAGTAAGCACACCCGCGATAGGATTGCGGAGCTGATGCGCTGCATCTGAAATGAACGCGTTCTTGGCATCCAGCGTGCGGGACAGGTCATCCAGCAGCTTGTTGAAGCGCCCAACAATACCGGTGACCTCTTGCGGGATGCGCCGCTTTATTGGTGACAGGTCCGTTGCAGAACGGCGGGCAATGGCTTCTTCAAGATCAATCAGTGGCGCCAACCCTCGGGCAACGCCAAACCACACGATGATCGCCAAAGCGCCAATCAACGCCGCAATGATGAGGAAAACGGGGCCGGTACGGGATGCTACGAAACCTTCCCGCACAGTTATTTTTTGCCACACCGTGAATGTGAAAGGGCCGGAGATGCCATCAATCGTTGTCGTTTGTGAAAACCGCAATGCCCGGACAGGATCACTCTGATAAGTCGCATCGTAGTAGGTTTGGGTCGTCTCAAGCGCGATTGGATCAGGTGGGATCGGGGGCGTCGCGTATCCGGTGACAAACACACCGTCAGGCGCATAGACATGGTAGAACACCGCCCCGCCTGACGTATCGCGCAACAGGTCCCGCGTTTCTTCGCGAAGCGCGTTTCCGCCCGTCGCGGCTGTGTCGCGCGAAATGGCGAGCGCGGTGGACAACAAGGAGCGATCGAACCTTTCGGCCGCGTTGGTTTGCGCGTCCCGGTAGGCCCACGCGCCGACCAGAATCGCCACCAAAATCAGGGGAAGCAGGATGATCAGCGTCAATCGCACCCGCAAGGACAGGGTGTTCTTCATGCCTCACCCTGTAGCATGTAGCCAAGCCCGCGCTTAACGTTGATCACCACACCGAACGGACGCAGCCGTTTGCGTAGGCGCGAGACATAGACCTCGACCACCGGTTCATCGACATCTGTGCCTGTGCCATACAGGCTATCCAGCAGCGCCTGTTTGGACACGATGCGCCCGTCTGCCAGCAACAACCGCTCGAACACAGCGACCTCGCGGCGTGGAATATCAAGCGGCCCATCGGGCCCCATGACCATCCGCGCGGTTTGATCAAATTGGATGTTCCCGATCGACCTCACCTGTTTGGGTTTTTCAACCACCCGCCGCGACAGCGCGCGAATGCGGGCCCCGAATTCCTCCATCTCAAAGGGTTTGCTGAGGTAGTCATCGGCCCCGGCATCCAACCCGGTAATCTTGTCATCTGTCTCGGACTGCGCGGTTAGCAGTAGCACCGGGCGTTGGTCGCTGCGCGCCCGCATGCGTCGCAGGATCGTGAGTCCGTCCATATCGGGCAGGTTGATGTCGAGGACGACGATATCAAAGTCTTCGCCTTGCAGAAGGTCATCGGCCTGGGCCCCGTTGTGTAGCGTGTCGACCGCATGGCCTGTGTCCCGCAAGTAGTAGCGGATGCCTTTGGCAACAGAGATATTGTCTTCGACAACGAGGATCCGCACGGGCTGCCTTTCAGATTAAGTCGGCGATGCAAGGTTCACGCAAGGATGCCACTGCAAGATCGCATCATCAAGAAGGCGAGGAGGCCTTCTGATTCTGTATTTTGGGGCCAAATTGGTCCTTCTGGGAGGAAAACAAATGCTGAAGAAAACACTGGGAGCGCTCGCGCTCACATCCGCGCTGGTGGCAACGCAGTCCGTTGCGGATGGTCACCAAATCGATCTGTCCGGCAAGACTGTCGAATGGATCATCCCGTTCTCTGAAACCGGCGGTTCGGCCAAATGGGCCAACTTCTACGCCCCGTTGCTGTCCGAAGCCCTGCCAGGCAACCCAACCGTTGTCGTGACGTTTAACCCTGGCGCGGGATCCACAAAGGGCGCGAACGCGTTTCAGGAAATGGAATATGAAGACGGCACGACCATCTTTGGTTCGTCCGGCTCTACACAGTTTCCATACCTGCTAAGTGATCCGCGTGTGCGCTACGAGTATAGCGATTGGAACGTCGTTCTTGCCTCTGGCACAGGCGGTGTGGCCTATCTTCCACCTGAACTGTCCGCGCAATTGGGCGACGGTGGCGATGCCTCTGCGCTGAAAGGCGAAGACTTTATCTATGGTTCGCAGGGGGCGACCCGTCTGGACCTTGTGCCGCTTTTGGCATGGGAAATGCTGGGACTTCAGGTTGAGCCTGTGTTCGGCATCGAAGGCCGTGGTGATGGTCGTCTGATGTTTGAGCGCGGCGAAGCCAACATCGACTATCAGACCTCGTCCAGCTTCCTTTCTGGCGTGACACCTCTTGTTGAGGCCGGCACAGCCGCGCCCTGGTTCTCATTCGGGGCACTGGACGCTGACGGCAACATCGTACGCGATCCAACCTTCCCTGACATGCCAACGTTCAAAGAAGTCTGCGAAGCCACTGAGGGTTGTGAAACATCTGGCGAACAGTGGGATGCATGGAAAGCGTTCTTTGTCGCAGGTTTCCCTGCCCAAAAAATGGTCTTCCTGCCCGCAGGTGCGCCTGACAATGCAATCGCTACTTTCACCGTGGCCTTTGCAGCCATTCAAGAGCGGGACGATTTCGCTGAGATCAGCAAAGCGCGCCTTGGTGTTTACCCGCAGCTGACCGGTGATGCGGCACAGACCGCGATGGCGAGTGCGACAGATGTCCCACAAGAAGCCAAAGACTTTGTGATCAACTGGCTGAGCGACCGCTACGGCGTCGTTCTTCAGTAACCACAGGGTCAACCCCATCCGCTGACCGGCGGGTGGGGTTTCTTCTTTCCAGCACATAACGACGGGGGACGTCATGGAGGTATTTGCAACAGCATTGCCTGCGTTAAGCGACGCATTTGCAATGATCCTACAGCCGCATGTGATCGGTTATCTGATCCTTGGCGTTGTTATGGGGCTGTGCATCGGCGTCTTTCCCGGACTTGGCGGAATTGCTGGCCTGTCCCTTCTTTTGCCATTCATGTTCGGGATGGAGCCTGTCACCGGATTGGCCCTGATGGTTGGCATGGTGGCCGTGGTTCCGACCTCCGACACCTTTGCCTCTGTGCTCATGGGTATTCCCGGATCATCGGCATCACAGGCCACAGTCTTGGACGGTTTTCCGATGGCCAAAAAGGGCCAGGCGGCGCGTGCTTTATCCGCCGCTTTTGCGTCGTCTTTGTTTGGCGGCCTCGTGGGCGCCGCGTTCCTGACCGTCTTCATTCTTGCCGCACGTCCCATTGTGCTGCTGTTCCAAACACCGGAACTGCTGATGATCACGATATTTGGTCTGTCGATGGTGGGCATTCTTGCGGGTCGCGTCGCGCTTAAGGGGTTGGTCGCCGCCTGTCTTGGCATCCTTGTGGGCACTATCGGTGAAGGTGCGAGCTCCGGAGCTTTGCGGATGTCGACCTATGACATGCCCTATCTGGTGGACGGGCTGAAACTGGTCATCGTGGGTCTCGGCATCTTTGCCATTCCCGAAATTGTCGCCTTGTTGCGCCGTGACAAGGCGATCTCGGACCGCGCGCCCTTGGGTGGTGGCTGGGCTGCAGGCGTCAAAGACTGGTGGGCCAATAAGTGGCTGTCCGTTCGTTGTTCGCTCATCGGTGTGGTCGTCGGGGTCATCCCCGGACTTGGCGGCTCGGTCGTCGACTGGATCGCTTACGGGCACACAGTGCAGACGGCCAAGGACAAATCCGGCTTTGGATCGGGCGATGTGCGGGGCGTCATCGGGCCGGAGAGCTCAAACAACGCCAAAGAAGGTGGTGGTCTCGTGCCGACGTTGCTGTTTGGTATCCCCGGCTCCGGCTCCATGGCGATTTTCATCTCGGCCGTGGCCTTGCTGGGCACCGGATCGATTGAGGTCGGCCCGTCGATGCTCAAGAACAACCTCGATTTCACCTATGCAATTGTCTGGCTGTTGGCGCTGGCGAACGTCGCGGGCACGATCATCTGCATCGCGGCCTCCGGCGGGATTGCCAAGCTGACCGAGATCCGGTTCGCGCTGCTGGCACCCTTCCTGTTTATGATCATTGCTTTTGCCGCCTTCCAGTCGCGGCAGGAAATCTGGGACCTTGTGGCCCTGTTTGGCATTGGCTTACTTGGCATCCTGATGCGGCGGTTTGACTGGTCACGACCTGCGTTCCTGATCGGTTTCGTGCTGGCCGCCCCAGCGGAGCGTTACACCAACCAAGCCTATCAGATTGGTGCATCGAGGTTCCGGCGTGGGTTTGAGGAAGGGATTGACTACATCTTCAGCCCCATCGTGATCGTGCTGATCATCATCACCCTGCTTTCTGTCGTGATTGGCCTGCGCCAAGCCAAGAACATTCAGGCGGAAGGTACGGTTGCAGCTGGCAGCAAACGTGCGCCTGTCGTATTCTTGCTGGCTATCACAGCCTATATCGCGCTGACATATTGGAATGCGGCCATCATTCCTGACTTTGCCCGCATGGACCGTGTGTTCCCTGTGTTTGTGGCGACGGTTGCCCTGATTGGTTGCGCTTTGCTGCTGGTGCAAATGATGCGCGCGGACGAGACGTCGGCGATTTTTGCGGATCGCGAAGCAGAGGGCGCCGATGATAATGTTCACGGGCTTTGGGCAACCTTGGGCTGGTTCGCAAGCCTGCTGGTCGCATCCGCACTGGTCGGATTCATACTTGCACTGGCAGGCTTCTTGTTGCTTTTCATCCGTTTGCGCGCAGGCAAAAGCTGGGGCTATGCCGCGATTTATACTGCCGTTGGTATCGCTTTCATCTGCGCCATGGCGTGGACCTTGAACCGGGACTTTCCACCGGGACTGCTGCAAGCCTACTTTGATTTGCCCTGGCCCCTGACATGACCCAGACTGCGATCCCATTCCTTTTCATGCGCGGTGGAACGTCTCGTGGACCATACCTGAACCGTGCTGATCTGCCCGAAGACCCAGAGACACTGGCGCAGGTCCTGATCGCCATGGTCGGCTCTGGTCATCCATTGAATATTGATGGGATCGGGGGCGGCAATGCGGTCACGACCAAAGTCGCGATGTTGTCGAAGTCCGATGATGATTGGGCGGACATCGATTATTTCTTCGCGCAGGTCAGCGTGGAAGACAGATCCGTCGACTTCAAACCGACCTGCGGCAACATCCTGTCAGGCGTTGGCCCTGCTGCAATCGAGATGGGGTTGATCGCGGCAAAGGGTGGCGAGACGACCGTGAACATCCGTGCTGTGAATACGGGGGCGCGGGTCATCGCGACGGTGCAGACACCAGATGGAAACTTGGCCTATGACGGCAATGCCGCAATTGACGGTGTGCCAGGCACAGCCGCCCCCGTTGCATTGCAGTTTATGGATACAATTGGCGGGGCGACGGGTGCGTTTTTGCCAACGAACAACTTAATTGACACGTTTGATGGCATTGAGGTCACCTGCATGGACGTCGCCATGCCGATGGTGATTGCAAAGGCCTCTGCTTTCGGCCTGTCGGGTTATGAAATTGCTGAGGCCTTGAACGACAACGCGGATTTCTTTGCGGCGATGGAGGCCGTGCGCATTCAGGCGGGAGAGGCCATGGGCATTACGGATGTGGCGTCCTCTGTCACGCCCAAGTTCGGGCTTTTGGCACCCGCGAAAGACGGGGGCACAATCGCTGCGCTGTATTTCATGCCGTGGAAGGCCCATCCGACAATGGCGGTGACCGGTGCGCAATGCCTAGCATCCTGTGTGCTGACGCCCGGTACCGTGGCGGACGGCATGGCGGTGCGGTCCAATGTGCGACCCGCGACGGTGACGTTGGAACATGCGTCCGGCCAGATTGATGTGCTTGTCGATTACGACCTGACGGAGGAAGGGATCGATTTGCGCTCGGCCGGACTGGTCCGGACGGCAAGATTGCTTGCGCGGGGGGAGGTTATGATCCCTCGCGGTGTTTTGGAGTACGGTTGAAACGAAACAGCCATTGCTGTATGCAATAGTATACATTTATTGAGTGGAGATCGCTATGACGGAATCTTACACTGAATGCCTGTTGCTCGCGCGAACGGAATTGCAGCAGGCTAAGTCCGAGTTGAGCCTGGAAATCCGTCAGTATCCGACGCCAATTTCCGGGTGTGATGCGCAGTTCAATCACCTGATCGGCGAACGCAGCCGCATCAATGACGCCCTTGATGCATTGGACAAGGACGTTTTTGTACCCACGCCGCGAACGCCAGATGCAGGTGCCGGGGTTGAAAGCCGGTGAAGGTCCATATCCTCGACGATTGGTTTGACACGCTGCGCGGGCTCCCCTGCTTCGAGAAATTGGATGATCATGACGTTACCGTCTGGACGGATCACGAACCCAACCCTGTGAGGCTTGCCGCGCGCATCAAGGAAGCGGACGCGTTGGTGTTGTTTCGTGAACGCACCAAGATCGGGGCAGAATTACTGGGGCGTGTGCCGCACCTCAAACTGATCAGCCAGCGCAGTGTTTACCCGCATGTTGACGTGCCAGCCTGCACCGAGAATGGGGTCATGCTGTGTTCCAACATGCACAGCGACACGCCCTCTTATGCGGCGGCAGAAATGACGCTTGCGTTGATCCTTGCCAGCTACCGTCAGATCCCGCAGCAGATGGCTTCGATCAAAGTGGGGGATTGGCAGGCAGGCGTCGGGCGCACGTTACGCGGGCGCACGCTTGGCCTTTTTGGGTATGGGCGGATCGCGCAGGCGGTTGCGGGCTATGTCGAAGCGATTGGCATGAAAGTGCAATGGTGGGCGTCGGACGATGGACGGGCGCGGGCGCTAGCTGATGGTCGCAAAGTGGCCGACAGTCGCGAAGCGTTCTTTGCAACTTCTGACATCGTGAGCCTGCACGTCCGTCTGAAACCTGCCACGCGGGGTATCATCACCTCCCAGGATCTCGCAGCGATGGCCCCACGCAGTTTGTTAGTGAACACTTCTCGGTCCGGCCTGATTGCGCCGGGCGTTCTGGAGGCTGAGATCGCGAAGGGGCGCATCCATGCGGCGGTCGATGTGTTCGATAATGAGCCGATGCGGGATACCGCCAATATCTTGTTGACCCACCCCAACGTCCTGCCCACACCTCATATCGGATATGTGACAGAAGACGAGTTTGATCTGCAATTCAGTGATATTTTTGACCAGATCAACGCCTATGCGGCGGGTTCACCGATCCATGTTATCAATCCTGAGGTGGCTGGCTGAACAGCCGCGCGGCAATCGGCGCGCCCACAATGACGGTCATGATCCTTAGGACGTGGTGCGCGATGACAAAGGCCATGTCCGCCCCTGCAATCAGCGCGAGCACGGTCATCTCTGCCTGACCGCCGGGTGCAAATGCCAACAGCGTCTCCATTGGCGGGGCGAGCGCAAAGAGATGGATGACCTCTACAAATCCCGCTGAAATAGCCGAGAGGATCACGCAGAACCCGAGTGCTGCTGCCACGTCGCGACGCACCTCTGCACCAGTGACCCCAGCGTATTTTGTGCCGACCGTCATACCGATGTAAAACTGCGCCGCCCAAATGGCCTCGGCGGGTGGGCGGTGCTGTAACATGCCCGCCAATGCCATCAGTCCAGCCAAGATCATCGGCCCCAGAATGGACGCGCCAAAAAGACCGACGGCTTTGGCAATTTGCCACCCGGCCAATCCGGCTAGGAGCATGAGCAAGAGTTGTGACACGGGCAGAGTGGAGGCTGGCACGCCCGGCGGGTTGCTGAGATCAACACCCCAATAGCCTTTCAGGATGAAGGGGAGTGCCACGACAATAACCATCACGCGGGTTGCATGGATCAGGGAGAGTGCCCGCACATCACCGCCAGCTTCCTCGCCAAAGAGCAGCATGTCCTGCAAACCACCAGGCATCGCGGAATAGTAGCTTGTCGCGAAATCAAATCCCCAGAGCTTCTGGAAATACGGAACACCGACCAATCCGATCAGGAAGACCATGACAGGCACCAGCAAAAGCGTTGCCCAATACCCTGCCATGCTGACCACCAATGCTGTCGTGAACGTCGCACCCACAGCCACACCCAAGATCGCACGCATCGCGTTGTTCAAAAACGAGATACCTTTCATCTCCGCACCCAACAGCGCGGCAATGAGACAGGCAAAGATTGGCCCCAGCAACCACGGCAAAGGCAGGTTCGCGATATGAAACACCAGCACGCCAAGCCCGGCAATCGCGTGGGTTAGCGCCATTTGTCTCATCCACGCATGACCTTCAGGCGATATCGCAGCGATGTTTGCAGGTGGGCCTCAGCCGCAGCGCCTGCGCCTTCGATGTCGCCCGCGCTGATGGCGTCGATGATCTGGCCGTGTTGATGAACGACCATGGCGATCCTGTCCGCGTCGGCCAATGTGGTTGGTCCCAATAACAGCAAGGCATTGTTCATGGCCCGTGCCGCGTCCAGTAAAAAGCGGTTACGCCCCGCAAGATAGATCGCGTGATGGAACTTTTGATTGATAGCTGCCGCACGCGCGGGGTCATCATATGTCCGACTGATGTCATCGTTTATGGCGACAAGGGCATCAATCTCTGCCTCGGCACTGTGTTTGGCCGCCATCTCTGCCGCCGTGCGTTCCAAGACCAGCCGCATTTCGTAAAGCTCAACCACCTCGGTCTGGCCGAGCTTACGGACAATGGCACCGACGCGGGGCCGATGTTCGATGATGTTTTCGGCTTCTAAACGGCGCAAGGCTTCACGGATGGGCGTACGGGACAGCGACAGTCTTTCGGCGATCTCAACCTCGCGCAGCCGATCCCCCGGCTGGTAGAGGCCGGTCTCAATTGCTTTCATCAGCTTGGCAAAGGCGACGCCGCCTTGCGACACATCGGTCGGATCAACCTGCATTTCAAAACTCGCTTCCAAAATTGTATCCGCTTGGATACATATCGGGATAAAGAGGAGAATCAAAGATGTCAAAGAAGATCATCGTTGTTGGCTCGGGCAACGCGGCCATGTGTGCAGGGATCGCAGCGTTAGAGGCAGGTGCAGACGTTTTGATGCTCGAAAAGGCGGATGCGGCACTGGCTGGCGGCAACACCAAATACACCGCCGGTGCGATGCGATTTGCTTATGATGGCGTCGAAGATTTAATGCCGTTGTTAAAAGACACGAATGATCCGCGATTGGTCGTAACTGATTTCGGCGGCTACACGACGTCCAAGTTTGCCGACGATCTGTTGATGTTCAACGGAGGGCGCCCCTTGTCGCCCGAGCAGGAATGGCTGATCAATCATTCGCTGCCCGCGATGCAATGGCTGGGGCGTCATGGTGTGAAGTTCGAACCCATCTATTCGCGCCAGAGTTTTGAAAAAGACGGGCGACACGTGTTCTGGGGCGGCCTGACGCTTGCCGCCGAGAATGAAGGCGTTGGGCTGTTTGATATGGAGCTGGAAGCATTCAAACGACTGGGTGGGAAAATCCGCTACGAAAGCGCGGTCACCGCGTTGATCACGAACGATGGGCAGGTTGTTGGTGTTAAAGTCGGTGATGAAAGCATTGCGGCTGATGCGGTGATCCTTGCCTGCGGCGGATTTGAGGCCAGCGCAGACCTTCGCCGCGACTGGATGGGGGGCTGTTGGGACAAGGCCAAGGTGCGCGGCACGCCTATGAACACAGGCGATGGCATTGTGATGGCGACTGAGGTTGGGGCGCAAACTTGTGGATTAATCGACGGATGCCACGCCACCCCGATGGATTTGCACATGCCTGACTATGCAAACCTCGATTTGCCCGCCGGCGAGCGTAAGAACTACCGCAAGATATGCTACTTCCTTGGGGTGATGTTGAACGCGAATGGCAACCGATTTGTCGATGAGGGCGAGAACTTTCGGAATTATACCTACGCCCAGTTTGGGAAGGCCGTTCTTGATCAGCCCGGGCATTTCGCGTGGCAGATTTTCGACGCAAAAGTAGATGAACTGCTCTATGCGGAATACAAATTTCATGATGCGCACTTTGTCGGGGCCGATACTCTCGACGCCCTGTGCGACAAACTTGAAGGCGTTGATCCCGTCGCGGCGCGCGCCACGCTTCAGGCGTTCAACGATGCTGTAAACGATGACGTTTCGTTCGACCCGACGTCCTTGGATGGCAAGAATACAATCGGATTGGACTTACCCAAATCAAACTGGGCCCAAAAAATCGATACACCACCGTTCAAGGCCTATCCTGTGACAGGCGGCATTACCTTCACCTATGGCGGGCTCAAGGTCTCAAAGAGATGCGAGGTTTTGAATGAAGAAGGCACTCCAATTGGCGGTTTATTTGCCGCCGGAGAGATGGTTGGGGGCGTGTTTTTTGAGGGATATCCCGGTGGATCCGGCCTTACATCCGGAGCAGTCTTTGGACGCTGCGCGGGACAATGCGCCGCTGGATAACTTGCAGCGCTTTGGCATGGGCATCATACGCGGGGAGTACTGGATTCTTCCCTAAAGCGGCGATGCGCTATGGTGCAGAAAACTAGGAACTTTGGGCCCATCGCTGCCATCGGAGCGTTTGCAGCATCAGCGTTGCAGCAGGCCTGGTCCAGATTCAAGTACGGCCCTTACCGGACATTGCTCCGAGGTTGCCGCGCTGCGGTGCAGTTTCCTCAAAGCAGCCCCTCGATCATCAGCCAACTCCGATGCTGCAGTGGCAGCCCGCATTGCGGACATCGAAATCACCGAAACGATTGCCCGACGTTTGAGGCCACCTATGGGATAGAGGGCAACGATAGGATTGTGACGTCAGCACCATTGTCGCGCAACGCATGTACGTCTGCGAGGTCTGGGTCCGTAAGCCAATTCTCTGCGTGTTGTGCCGACGGAAACTCGAGGATCACCCCTTTGGACGGCGTGCTCGCTTCCTGCAGGACTTTCGTGTCCGGACCTCCTGCAAAAGCACGCCCCTCATGTTTCGCAACGGCCGCGGCCCCGACCTTGAAGTATTCCGCTAGGGCTTCTTGGTCTTTCACAACGAGTAGAACCGAAAGGTAGTGCGCCATCATATTCTCCTTTGAAGTAGCGACATCCTTTTCGCACTTCGCTAATCTGTGTAAAATTAGCTATCTGTGCAAAGCTCATGTCCGAAAATAAGAGTCTTATTCCCGACTGGGATACCTTCCGCCTCGTCCTCGCAATTGATCGCTTCGGTGGCATTTCGGGCGCAGCGAAATCGCTGGGTGTGACGCATGCGACCGTTTCAAGGCGCCTTGCCCGCGCTGAAGGTGAAGCGAACATGTTGTTCTTCGAGCGTCTGCCTGCAGGTCTGCGGCTCACAAAAGTCGGAGCAGCGGTCTTGGCGCAAGCGGAAGACATGGAGCCTGGGCTGGATCAGTTGGAGCGAAGGCTCGTATCTACGGAAACGAGTTTGGCAGGCCCTCTTCGAATTACGCTGCCGCCATTGCTCTTGATCGGGGACTTGGCCGGGACCGTCTCGCGGTTTGCCCGAGCGCACCCCGAGATCGAGCTTCACGTTGTCGGTGACAATCAGCTTTTGAACCTCCATCAGCGCGAAGCCGACGTTGCCATTCGCGTGACGCACAAACCGCCTGAAACTCTGTGGGGGCGGAAGGTCACTGAGCAGAGTGCTGGGTTTTACGCCGGGACGGACTGGCTGGCAGAAAACCCGATTTCCAAAGACTTGCACGCGTTCGAACTTCCCCTGATCTCATTTTCAAGCTGGGCATCACCCATTCCAAAGATCGTCAAGACAGTCTGCTCCAACGCAGGGGTCGTTGCACGATGCGATGATATGGTTGCCGCAGTTCAGATGGTAAAAGCAGGGCTCGGCGTTACACGGATGCCGCGCTTTCTGGGCGAAGGCACGGCTGGTGTCACCCGTCTGGAATTTCTTCCATGGGAAAGGTATTTCCCTATCTGGGTTCTCACCCACCCCGAGCTGCGCAATGCCCCGCGCGTCAAAGCGTTCATGCGCTTTGTCTCTTCCTACATCGCGGAGCGGCGAAGCAAATACGTCGTAGAATAAGGATCAAAAGGACGGCCCGAAGCTGCCGTTTATGTATTTAGACAGTTGCTGCGGCGCAGCCTGCCAGACCGGACTTTCGCTGCACATGCAAGTTCTATGCGCGTGAAGCCTGCCCCAAGGCGCGAGTCGCTGCCGCTCACTCCATCAGCCCTCGCTTGCGGAGGGTGCGCGTCCCATGGCGGATGATCCATTTTGTGTCTTGCGATGCATCGTTCTGCCAACACCCAACCAGCTCAATCACAAGTGCCGTATGATCTTTGGATATGTCGTTGATCAGGTTTGCGACGGACTTGCGCACATAGGGGGATGGGTCCGAACGAAGCGCATGTGCAATGGCAATAGCGGGGTTAGGATTCTCAATGAACGCAGTTAGACGGCGCGCCCAAGGCAGCCAAGGACGAACCCCCTCCGAGGCGAGCCGCCTGACATGGCTGTTGGGATGGCGCACTCATTGATGGATACGTGTCAGTGTCTCGCTGGGATATCGTTCAAGATAGGGTCGAATGGCATATTCAGCGGTGTGGCGCTGCGTAATTGCCTCGCAAAGACCCAGAGATGTGTGAAGTTCGTCGGTCCCATGATCTTCGACCAGGCGCGCAACCGGCATGAGCCAGTAGCCAGAGGTAAACATCCCTGACTCACTCTCGAGTTGCGGCCCAAGAGAGGCGGCGATGATCGCAGCTGCTTCTTTGTAGTCTTCTGGCAGTCGTGCACGCAAAGCATCTGACATCAAGCCAACACGGTCTTTGAGTTCAAGGGGCCGGACGCCCCTGTCTACTTCGGCTGCATAACTGTCGATATCGAACGTTTTATGGTTGGCCTTGATTGCGCGACCCAGCAAGGTCGCGCAATCGCCATCGAACCAGTCTTTTAGCTTCTTGGCCATTACCGATCAGACCGGAACGGCGGCAGCCGCGTATTGCGCGAGAAACTCTTCGGTCGGCGGAATTGGCGTGATGACATCAATCAGCACGCCATTTGGATCGCGGTAGATTGCGTGGCGCTGGCCAAAGGGCTCACTGACCAGTGCCTTCGCCACCGGCACGCCGTCGCTGCGCAGCTTTTGGTCGATGGCATCGACGTC